>NZ_CP081878.1:1694444-2003333 GCF_022170825.1 Exiguobacterium acetylicum
CGATTTTGATGAATGAACGCGAGTATGTCGACGCATCGCGAACGTATACGTATGAAAAGTTGGATCTTCCCCTCATAAACGATTCGATTCAGGAGACGATTCAAGATGTGACGAAACGGGGCGGAGAAAAATATTTAAAAACGTTAGAGACAACGGATCGTCCTGGAAAAACCTACTCCTTCACGACTCAAGACGTTCAGAAAAAATTGATTCAGCAAATCATGACCGATTCTTTTCCGTCATTACCTTCTGGCAGCTCCGAGTGGCTGATCCTCAAACCGTCACCGATCAGTTACCAGACGATTTCGAGCCCATTTGCTTCGCGTTGGCCCTTCAGTTATCAGGTCGAACCGAAAAAAGTCAATCCCGATTCCCTACTTGCGAAACGGACGATGTATCGTGAGGCACGGATGTTCGGAAAAACGAGTGACGATTGGCCAAGGATCCGCTTGAACTATATCGGTGTCTTCAATCCGAAGAAACTGAACTTGTCGAAGGATCCGTTAACAGAATTACCGATGGAAACATACTTCCCAGCAAAAGCACAATGGGTCATGGACAAAAACGATCGACCGGTTAATCCGGTCAAGGACGTCAAGCCGACGAACGACGCCTATGATTTCTTGACGAAACCACCTTCGATGTTGACGACGCTGGATGCCGCCTTTAAGATTCGCGGCGAAAAAGCAATTTCCGTCATTCGTGTCAACGTCAAAGGCGTCGACCAGATGAATGATGCGAGTGAACGGAAACTTCAAGCAGTCGCTCGCGAAATCGAGGATAAGACCGGTTTGATTACGGACGTCACGCTCGGTTCGTCACCGCAACTTGCATTGACTTACTTACCGGGTCTTGAAAAACAATCGGCACTCGGCTGGGTGCAACAACCGTGGATTAAACTTGGTTCTTCGATGACGATATTCCAGGAAGCGAAAGTCGGCATGTCGGGGGTCATCGCTAGCGTCATCGCGGTCGCACTCGTCTATGTCTTTAGTTCGAACATCATCCTGCTGTATGCGCGTAAAAAAGAGTTCGCGATTCTGTTATCACTCGGCTGGCGCCCACGTCAGCTCTCTAAACTGCTATTCCTTGAAGCGACGTTGCTCGGCTCTCTCGTCGCGTTAATCGCCTGGACGATTCTCGGCACGTTCTGGTTGACGACGGACCATCCAATTGCATTAGGTCGGATTCTTCTGATCGGACTTGCCGGCTTGCTCATCTACTGGGGTGGTACGCTTGTGCCGATGACGTTGATCCGAAGAATCAAACCCTATGAGAGTATGCGTTCTGGGGAAGTTTCTCGTTCGCGGCGCTTCGTTCGCTCGCAATCGATTGTTGGTATGAGCATGAACCAACTATTAACCTATTGGCAACGAACGCTTCTTTCAATCATTGCGATTGCCTTACCGACGAGTCTGTTCATTTTCTTCCTGTTCGTGACATTCCGTCTGAAAGGCGTCTTATATGCGACGTGGCTCGGTGAATATGTCGCCTTAGAGGTCGGCACGATGCATTATGTCGCGATGGGTGTCGCCCTTTTGATCGCTATTTTGACGACGACGGAAATTCTTTGGCAAAATGTCAATGAACGTCGAAGTCAGCTTGCTGTTTTAAAAGCAACAGGTTGGCAAGATACGCTCATCCGCCGACTGGTCTTACTGGAAGGTTTATTAACGGGACTACTCGCCGGAATTGTTGGTCTTTTCTTTGCACTGGCAATGATTTGGCAGGTCTATCGTCAATTCCCGACGACGGAACTTGGTTTCTTAACTGCCACGATTCTGATCCCGCTCTTGACCGGAATCATCGGAGCCGTCTTACCGGCTCAGCGGGCTGTCCGAATCGTTCCGAACGCAGCGATCAGTAGTGTCAGCGCCAACTCCAAAGAGACAGAGCGTCGCTTCAAGCTTGCCCTTTCCTCAATTGGAGCGGTATTATTCGTCGGTGTCTTATCTCTGTTCCTGTTTGCGACAAATGAATCGCCAGTTGAACAGACACCGACCGCTCAAACACCGAAGGTCATCACGACAGGAAGTAAGATAACAGATGGTGTGACCGGATCGAAGAGAACGCTCAAGAAAACAGAAAAACAAGCTTCCGGTGTAATCGAAGAAACGATGGCGAAAGGTGTCATCAAGACGTTCCCGGGAGATCCCGTCGTCAAAGATACAACTTTTTGGGTTGGCAAGTTATTGAAGCAACCGCCTGCCTCCTTGAAATTGAAAGAAAAAGCCGGCTATCAATACATCACGGTGCCGACGTTCTATCAAGACACACTTTATCAAGAAGTCGGTGAAGAAAGCTTTTACCATCCGAATCGTTTCCGTCTGACGGGAGTCAGCGGAGTCTATGAACCGATTGATTATGAAAATAAGAACGAAAAGACCTGGAAACAAGGGCTGAAATACGTCGCCCCGGGCAAGGCACACGTCAATCTCGTCTACCAAGTTCCGGCAGACGAGACGGAATTCGTCCTGTTCGTCTCAGGGGATAACTTCGCCAAAACGATTGCCGTTAAAATTGATTTAAGGAAATGACTGAAAACAGCTCGTTCTCAACGTATGCCATCATACGTTGGAACGAGCTGTTTTTTAAATTCGAATTAGGATGATGCCACCCAGCATGACGAGTAGACTGATGATCTGCACACCGGTGACCGGTTGTTTTTTTGCACCGAACCAACCGAAACGATCAATCAATAGGCTACCGGTCAGTAAGCCAATCGTGACGATGACGACAGCGAGTCCCGTACCGACGAGCGGAACGATGAAGGCATTGCCGGCAACGAACAATGCACCAATCAATCCCCCGATCCAGATCCAAGCAGGAAGTGGTTGTGCGCGATCAATTTGCCACTTCGTTCGTAGGATCAGATTCAAGAGCAATAAAGTGATCGTTCCGATGACGAACGAGATCAATGCACCTTTCACTGCTGACCCGAGAACACTTCCGAGATGACCATTGATGGCTGTTTGAGCTGCGCTCATCATTCCGGTCAGAACTCCGAGTACACGCCATATGAGTAACGAATTCCCTTGAGATTCTAGTCGTTTCTGACGACGTCGTGCCAAATAGTCACCGAGGGCGACGGTTCCGACCACACCGAGCAAAACAAGAATTGCTCCGATGACTCGTGTCAGTGAGAGTGTTGTAACGTTCGCCTCGAACAATCCGAAATGATCAATCAACAGCCCCATGACGACTTGACCGAAAATCGGCATGATGACCGTTTGAACACCTCCGAGGCGAGGAAACAACAATATGTTTCCGGTCAAATAGATGACGCCAAGCAGTCCCCCACCCCAAATCCAAAACGGTTCGTCGGCAGTAGCCGTGAGACCTGTGAGATCCCCATCGACGAGCAACACGAGAAGTAGTAAAAATAGTGAGCCGATCGAAAAAGAAATCAACGAAGCGAGGAACGGTGAACCGACGACGCCCCGTAGTCGTGTATTGACACTCGTTTGAACCGGTACGAGTAACCCAATGATGAATCCAATGATGATAGCAAGCATTCGAGGCCCTCCTTTTTCATGTGCTTCTCCATCATACGGTAGTCCCTCATCCTGAAGCGACAGGAATGCTCAAAAAAGAGCCGGTTCAACGACCGGCTCCTCGGGTTAGATTTTTTTCCACGACTTCGGATACGTCCGTAGTTCCTTTTTCGTTGGGTGCTCAGCATCGAACCGCTTTCCATTGCGTTCAAGCAGCGTATCAGATACAAGTAAAACGATCGCAAGGATGACATAGACGGCAAAACTTAGGAAAAACGGTAAATCGAATACGATGATCATCGGGAAGAATAATCCCATTAAGATGACGAAAAAGAAATCCGTTACGTACTGCCATTGAATGATTTTCTTCATCCGTGGTTCTTCTGTCAATGCCATATCACGTTCGACTTCTTGCGAGTGAATCCGCGCAATCCAGACCAATGCCACAAACAACAAAAATAGTGGCCAATACACGTCCCGATTGGCGACGACTAACAAGATGCTGACACCGTACAGTAATGAACTGTACAAGCGTGGTTTAACGAGTTGACGTTTTTCTTCCTGAATATAAGAGACTCGTTCCGCTTTTGTCTTCACCTATATCCCCCCCAAAACTGATGTGACGTCTTCTTTCAATTCGGTCGAACGGCGCGTGATCGTCCGATATACTCGACTTTATTCTGAAGTACACGATACATCCGATATTCCCCCGTTGGTGCGGACTTCAGCTGAACAGCAATTTGGTGACGCCGTGATTTTGATGATTCTGACGCTACGAAGTACGGTTTGACCGACGTGATGTTATCACGTCCAAACTGCTTCGTCACGTGTCGAACGACTTGCACTTCAACGATTTGCTCATAAGTCGCATCCCGTTCATCTGCAATCATCCACCACCCGATACCACTGATCAACAGTAGTAACAGAATCGCTCCCATCGTTTTTCGCATCCCGATCCCCCCGGTTCACTTGCCCTTACTTACTGTTTCAATTCGTGAACGAGGTTTTCCTGCTTCCGTCGGGTGACGAACCAAGCGATGCCTAGGACAAGCACTACCAAACCGGCAATGGTTCCAGCAATCGTCGGTACGTTGAAATAAAACGTTCCTGTATCATCAATCCGTGTCACGAACAATGTGGCGCCAACCCCACTGATCAGTCCGAAGATGACCCCGCTCCCAATGAACAAAAGCATTTGAACGAGTGTCAACTGACGGAGCTCGTTTCGTTTCAATGCAATCGTTCGTAACAAGGCATACTCGCCTCGTTTCCCACTTACGAAACTGAGTAAGGCATTGGCAAGTCCGAACCAGACCGAACCACTCATGACGACGAGCGCGATCAAGAAGACGAACCAGCGCTCCGTTGTTTGTTGCTCAGCGAGACGCAGGGCGTCAGATAATCGATTCACTTGCAGCGTCGGATAACTTTGAATGATTTCTGACAA
This sequence comes from Exiguobacterium acetylicum, assembly GCF_022170825.1. Classification (NCBI taxonomy): domain Bacteria; kingdom Bacillati; phylum Bacillota; class Bacilli; order Caryophanales; genus Exiguobacterium; species Exiguobacterium acetylicum. The sequence continues at coordinate 1,699,386 of NZ_CP081878.1, forward strand.
CTGTTGTGTGACCTTCGCTGTCTTTAACTCGGACGGAACGTTGATATAGACATGCAAGATTTGATCATCTGGTTGCCGTATCTGTTCATTCCGCCAATCGACGAGAACGTCTGGTGACACGCGTTTCTCGATTCCAACGATTCGGAATTGACCAAGCGAAACATCGCTTTCTTGCTCCCCGTCCCATCGCCCGAGTGGCAACGGATCCCCTTTTTGGAGACTATGTTTTTTCGCAAAGGTACGTGAAACGATGATTCCTTCTGTATCACTCGTCTGTTTTCTATCTAAGACGTCGAGGCGGCGATAGTCCGTCACCTCATATTCGATCGGGATATCTTCATCAGGCGATTGGTATTCGATAGAACTTCGAGACGACACGAAGGTCGCTTTTGCGCCAGGTAGGTCAGTTTCAATTTGTCGCATCAATTGCAGCGGATCTCCTTGTGTTCCCTCATCCAAGCGACTCTTCAAGACGACTTCTGTCGGGTATTGGCTGATGATGTACTTTCGCTCACTTTGTTGCACTGTCTCAAGAAACGTCGATCCGATGACGACGATGATCATCAACACTTGAACGATCAGCATCAACCAGGCATTTTTTCGTAGTTGTGGCAACACGCCCCGGAATGCGACGAAACTCGTCGGTCCCGCTAACCGTCGAACGATTGGTTCCGTTCGATGAAGAATCCCCTTCAAGAGAAGTGGTGTCGCAAGATACATCGACAGTAAAAAGGTAACGGTTGCACCGAGCCAAGCCATCGCCCGTGCCCCTTCCGTACTGGCAATCACTTCAGCGAATAAGATCAAGCAGGCAGTCAACCCACTACTAGCGAGGACGAGACGTTTTCGTCGCGTCGATCGTGACGCCGTTTTCAGATTATCTCGTAGGACGTGAAGCGGTAACACATCTCGTTTTCGGTAAGCTGTACTCGCGAGCAGCATCAAAATCAACAAGGCGCTTCCGAACGTGACGAGCATCAAGAATAAACGATGTTCGAGCAAGAGTGTGACGATCATCTTGCCTTCAGCCGGCCATAGAAGTTGACTTAGTAACGGTAAGCAAATCCCGACTAGAATCGCGAGTACCGTTCCCGCAAAGACAATCAAACCGGATTGAACGAGGAACAACTGAAACAGTTGTCGGGTCGTCGCCCCAAGCGTCCGCATGATTGCAAATTGGACGGTATGTTTGCGTAAATATAAATCGAAGTTTGCGATTAAGATCAAGCCAGAGACGACAAGAATCAACAATGACAAAATCCCGATGTAACCGTTTAGCGCTGGTGAAAGTGCTTGTCCTTCCGCAAGCTCAACACGGAGCTTCGGATTCGATTGGACGAGCGTATCGGCATAGCGTACGACATCCGTCCCTTCTTTCATATCGAGCAAAATTGCTTTGGTTTCGCTTGCGTGATGCTTCTGCAAATCAGCATATGAAAGCAGGACTTGATCGTGCGCGTTCTTTGATGTTTTAGTATCCGGTAGAATCTCGCGAATCTGATACGTTTCTTCCCCGACACGTAGCGCTTGCCCGACAGTACGGTCAAGCGACGTCGCGAGTCTAGCCGACAGGATTGCTTCTCCGCGGTTTAAATCGTTTGTGAAATGGTACCGACTTTTCGTTAACGCATCCGACTGAACACCAATCGTTTCGACGTCGGCCATCGTTTGACCAGAAATCCGCGCTGTCGTCTGTAAGATTAGCTCTGTGCGTAAGATACCTTTATCCTTCTTGAGTTGCTCAAGCAAGGTCTGTTCTGTCCGCTCGTCTTCAGGTGAATATTTAATTGTCAGATCGACTTGACCGTATGTCAGCTCTCGATCCGCTTCGATTGTTGCTTGATTGTGTAACAAAAAGATCACCATCGTTAAGACGAGACCGATTGAAATCATGACGCTTGCGATTGACGTCAATAAAATCATCGGACTTTTACGATACAGTCGATGCGCGAGTCGAAAGAGATGTTGTCGCTTCATATGACCCCCACGAATTGCTCATACGTTGCTAAAATTGGTGCCACGTCTCCTGTCGACAGCTGATCAGCGACGATTTGACCGTCATGGAAATAAAGTACCCGCTTCGCATGAGCAGCTACGGTCGCATCATGCGTCACGAGCAGGATACTCGTCTGTTGTTCGCGATTGAGCTCTTGCAATAACTGCATGATTTCAGCGGATGTCTTAAAATCGAGATTTCCTGTCGGTTCATCAGCTAAGATGATTGGCGGTCGACTTATCAAGGCACGGGCGATCGCCACCCGCTGTTGTTGTCCACCCGACAACTCTTGCGGTCGATGACCTTTCCACTTGGTCAGTCCGACACGCTTGAGCCAAGTTTCGACTTCTTGATTGATCGTTTGATCATCCATCCCTTTCAGCATCAACGGTAAGGCGATATTCTCATGGACCGTCAAGTCATCGAGTAAATGAAACGACTGAAAGATGAAGCCGATATGCTGTTGTCGGTATAGCGTGGCTGCGGGTTCAGTGAAAATGTCTCGTTGGCGTTTCCCCTTTAGCGTCAACGTTCCACCGGTTGGTGCGTCAAGCGCCCCTAAAATATTCAATAAGGTACTTTTTCCAGAGCCACTCGTACCCATGATGGCGATGAAGCCACCTTCTTCTAACATGAAGGAGACATGCTTTAGTGCTTCAATCGTCTCTGTTCCCCGTGTATAGCGTTTTGTTAATCGTTCGACTTCTAGTAAACTTTCCACTCAGACCCCTCCTGCAACATGATGTCATTACAATAACCAATATAAGGTTTTTTTAGATGTAAATATATAAAAACAGCTAATTCGAAAGTGTTTTTAAGGGAATAAAAGGAATTATACTGTTTGAATCGAAATAGTTCTAAATGGAAAAAGTAGAGCAAATACAATAGAGAGCGAGTGAACAGATGTTTTCTACGTTAGAGCACTACATTCAAGAACAAGTCGTTTCTCAGGCGGTCCCCGGATTTTCGTTAGCGATCATCAAAGATCAAGAAGTCATCTACTCCAATGGCTTTGGGGTAACACATCTCGAGGATGGCGGGGTTCCCGTCACAGCGAACACACTTTTTCGAATTGGTTCATTAAGTAAGCCGTTGACCGCAACTGCGATTATGATTCTTGTCGATCAGGGTAAGTTAGATTTAGATTTTCCTATTATCGAATACGTGCCGTTCTTTACTTTAAAAGACTTCGATGCTGCGCGTAAAATCACTCTTCGTATGCTACTAAGTCATACGTCTGGACTTCCTGACGGGACGGACATCGTCGGAAGTCGTAACGTCGACGCGCTCGAACAGTACGTTCGACATGACGTACCAGAGTTATCGATGATCGCTCCACCAGGTCTCCTCTTTTCGTACAGTAATCATGGATTTAATATCGCAGGGTACGTTGCGGAATACGTAACTCAAACCTATTTTCCAGAGCTCATGCAAGACCTTTTATTCAAACCGTTAGGCATGTCACGTACGCTCTACGACCCTCTCATGGCGATGACATACTCACTCGCGTTAGGTCATGAAAAAACAGAGACCGGCCACATCGTCGTCAGACCGTTTTATGAGAATGCGGCGAACTATCCTTCTTGGTTTGCGATGTCGACTGCAACCGACTATGCCAAGTTTCTCCTAATGCATCTGAACGCTACATCACTGCTGTCAGCAACAGCCATTCGCGAGATGCAGACACTACAAGTAAGTCGATACAATCTGCAGCAACTTGGATGTGGTCTATCGTTCATTACGGAAGACTACAAAGGAACACCGACCATTCGTCATGGTGGAGCGATCGGAACATACACGAGTTTCATGTTAGCTGCTCCAGAGCAAGAACTCGCTATCGTGACGCTCGCAAGCCAAGATTATGGAGTCGATCTCGCTTATGAGATTTTTGATCAGCTACTAAAGACCACACCCGACCACACAGAACCGAAAGTAATGATACCGAAGCCCGCTGATTGGGAGCGATATACAGGTTATTATCTAGGAAATCAAAGTGGGCTGGTACAAATCATTAGCGACGGTCAACAACTCAAGATACATCTGAACGGAACCGAGATGGTGCTGTATGCGCATCAGGATAATCTCTACTTCACTCAGGATACGGATGAAAATCCAATTGTGACAATCGGTTTTGTCGAGGATGAAAACGAGGACGTCCATTATATCGTTCTAAATGGACAAACCTGCAAACGGATTGAACAGGAACAGGTTACCCAACCAACAATCGATTGGTCTGCGGTCGAAGGAACCTATTCCAATGGTTCGATTTCTTTTGGACTTAAAGCCGTCAACAATCAACTTTTCCTGCTCGATGAAGATCAGGAATATGCCTGTCATCCCTTATTTGGTCCGTTTTTCTTTACGGAAGAACAGGGATTACTCGAAATAAGGGAGAACGAATACCGCAATATCTTGATTGTCCAAGGCAGTTGGGAGTTTGATCAACTTGGAATCGAATCGAGCCCTATCTAAGCCGATCGACCTTTACTCGTAAATACGAAAGGACCTCCTTACCGAATGATAAGGAGGTCCTGTTTACTGTCGGACATATTTGAGTGGAATCAAGTCCGCAATCCGGACTTTCGTCAATTGCTCGTCCAGATTCAAAAGGACGAAGGCATCTGGTGCATAATCAGAAATCAGTTCGCGACACATGCCACATGGACTGACGACACGGATAGTCCGGTCTTTCTCATCCGAATAAGGATGTCGCACGGCGACGATTGTCTCAAAATCCGACAATCCATCTGTGATGGCGGAACCAATCGTAATGGCTTCCGCGCAAACTGTTACACGCCCAATATAGGCTTCGACATGAACACCCGTTTTCGTCGTGCCATCTTTTGTCCGCAACGCAGCTGCGACGTGATGTTTATCGTCAGCATAGCGACTTTGAATCGTTTCGGTTGCTAGTTCGACCAATTGAAGGTCAGCTTCTGTAATGGGGTAGGTTTGCATGTCATACTCCTTAATTGTCTTTTTTCTTATAGGTTAAACCGATGAATTGTGCTTTTTCATTGAAGAGTCGGCGGTAGGATAAAAAACCGACGAGGACGGATGCCATCGCTGCCGTCGTCAAGATTAGGAACAAGATCAACAGTTGGTAGAGGACCGCTTCCATCGGATCCGCGCCACCAATGATCAACCCACTCATCATCCCTGGCAGTTGGACGAGCCCCATCGTTTTTTGCGCTTCGATCGTCGGAATCATACTCGTTCGGATCGCGCCTTTTAGGCTCGTATCGATCGCTGTCTTCGCATCTCCGCCAAGCGAGAGGATCAGTTCGATGACCTCGTCACTCCGTTCGACCTCGTCCTTGAACTTATTGAGAAACAATAAGGATAAGATCATACAGTTCCCGATGACCATCCCGCTAATTGGAATGACTTGCTGCGCTTCAAATGGAATGATTTGTAACCCGAGCAAAATGCCCATCGTCAATGTTTCAACCGCAATCAGTGTGAACAAGATGATCCACTGAATCCCGGGAATCCCATCACCTTTACGGATGACGTTCAGTGTCGCTGCACCGATCATCAACAGAATCATCAATAACATGAAAATTGGACTACCGCTTTCAAAGACGAACGTCAAAATATAACCGATGATTAAGAGTTGCACAATCGATCGAACGGTTGCGATGATGATATCCTTCTCTAAACCAAGCCGTAACGTCCGCGCTAAGACGAGGGGGATCAGAATGAAGATTAGCGAAGTTGCTAGTTGGAGGTAACTCATACCGATTCCCCCTTCAAGAATGCTTGCGTCTCTGCTTGACCACTTGAAGCAAGCTCTCTAAAAGCACCATATTCAATCAATCGCCCGTCCTTTAAAAACCAGACGTCGTCGCTGACCCGCTTCGCTTGCTCCAGGTCATGCGTAATCCAAATAATCGTCGTCTGCAACTCCTGCTGTAAATCAAGAATCAGCTTCTCAATCTCCTGCACCATCCGGTAATCAAGGCTTGCCGTGATTTCGTCGAGCAACAGGACATCTGGTCGATTGACGAGTGTCCGCGCAATCCCGAGTCGACTTCGTTCACCACCCGATAAGTCTTTGACCGGTCGATCGAGTTCGACTGATAGTTCGACTTGTTGCAACAACTTTTCTGCTTCTTCTCGAGGTAACGACTCCCCAAAGATCGATTTCGGTAAATTAATATTGTCATAGACAGTACCGGGAATCATCGGCGCACTTTGAAACGCCATCCCGATCCGTTTGCGAACATCGAGCAGATTCATTTGTTCAAGTGGTTCGCCTCGAAAACGAATTTCGCCACGATCGGGAGAAATAAGTCCGTTGATGTGTTTCAATGTTGTGGATTTTCCGGCACCACTCGGTCCAACAAGTGTCGTGATGACACCCTCCCGGAACTCACCAGTTAGTTCATGTAAGATATTTTGATAGCTGACATCGTGAAACGTAAGAATCGACATACTGTGTGTTCACCTGACTTTCTACAAATTTCGGGTAATGCTCCTGTAATGGTGTACCCGAAAATCTGTTACCTTAGTACGTCAAGCGACACTTCCTTACGCGTGGATGATCTCTCCAGCAAAATCATACGGTACCGTTCGACCAGCAAAGAGCGATTCTTTTGATGTTTCCGGTAGATTGAGATGTTTAAACGCTTCATCGCGGTCCATCCAGACGAGTCCAGAGATTTCTTCCGGGACATTCGTTTTTAACTGACCTGTCGTAATCTCACCCGCGAAGAAGAAAAACAGACAGTGTTCGCCCGCTTGCGGGAAGAATGCCTCTGCCACATGGACGATATCCCCTGGAATGATCGAGAAGCCTGTCTCCTCCAACACTTCGCGTGTAATTGCAGTATGTAGCGTTTCGTCACGCTCGACCGTACCGCCGGGCAGTGTGTAATAATCACCGTGTTCGCCACGGTTCTCGACCATCAATAATCGATTGCCTGTAGCGTTGAATAATGTCGCATAGACGATGTTTTTTCGTGTGTTCATGTTCATCCTCCTATCGTTTTGTACATCTGTCGCTCCGGATTAAGACCTTCTCTTCTTAACATCTTCGTCGTCTGATTGATCCAACTCATTTATCCAAGCTTCGATTTGACCTTCTAGGAATGTCAGCAACTCTCTCATTTCCACATCACTTGGTAAGAATGACACACCTGCTCTCGCATAAACCGCCTGAACCGAATGGGTTTGACTAAGCGCTAAAGCTGCAAGGAAGTCTTTCATCGTTTTGTCAGGATTTTGTGTAAAACGGTGATACAACTGAAGAGCAGCAATTTGGGCGATCGCATATTCAATGTAATAAAATGGCGTCTCAAAGAGATGAATGACACTCATCCATTCGAGTCCTTTCCAATCGGGCGCTTCCGACCAGTCGATGACGTCCGTATCGTACGTCTCCCGGAGACGAGCAAAAGAAGCTTGTCGTTCTTCCGGCAGGTGATCCGGGTAAGCATAGAGCCAGGACTGGAAACGATCAACGATAATCGTTTGTGGCAAAAACTCCACTATGGAACGGATCTGTTCGAGTTTCGCTCGGGCAACGTCTTTTTGATTTGGAATCACTTGGTGCCACTCGTTCATCGTCAACAGTTCAAGCGACATGGCGGCGAATTCCCCCACTTCGAGCGGAATCGGTTGAAGTCCGTCATACGTCTCTTTCATCGCATCATGATGAATGGCATGCCCCATCTCGTGCATGAAGATGACGAGATCATCAAAAGTCTGCATACGATTCATGAACAAGAACGATTGTCGTTCGACGGGTAAATACTCACAAAACCCACCACCGGCTTTATTCGATCGTGCATCGATATCGAGATAATCTGCTTGGCGCATTTCTTGTAACAGATCAGCAAAAGATGGATGAACGCTCTTTAGGATCGCTTGTGCCTTATCCAAAAATGAAGCGTCAGAACCGGTTACGTGATGATCAATCTGCGTATAGGCTGATTGCCGGACGTCCCACGGATGGAGCACCTGTTTGCCAAGAAACGTTTGTTGTTCGAGCAGAAATAGCTGTTTAACCGGTCGAAAATATGTTTGAATGATGCTGGCGTAATGATCGACATCCTTACTTGTATAATCGATACGTCCGAGCTCCGCAAAAGCCAATTCTTCGTATCCCGCCTGATGACTTGCAGAAGCACGCACTTGTCGCAAGTCGACGAGTTGTGAAAATAATCGTTGAATAATAGATGCATTCGTCCAGAACGCTTCTTCAATCGATAAGAATGCCTGTTTCCGCGTCGGTTCATCCGCATCAAATAAGTCGCCATAGAGATCAGAAACCGCTTCTCCCGTTCGTGTCAGCATCGTTGCCTCAATCCGGAGATACTCTTGGATGAGACGCGCTTCCTCTTCCGTCACACGCGTCGCTCTGAGTGATTGTTCAAAGCGTGCAAGCGTTCGAAGCGGGACGTCGTCGTGTTCGATCAAATCCATTTTTACCAAACGCCTTAGCGTATCGAGTTTGCCTGATAGCTGCTGACGTCCTTGTTCGTATGTATTAGTTGCGTCCGAGTCTGTCACGTCCTCGAGATACGTAATTTTTTGTTTGAGCAACGTCTCTTCGATTTGGAGAATCGAAGCGATTTGGCGCGTAACATCCTCATCATAATAAAAAACATCGTTTACAGGTGACTGAGATTTCATCGACGTGTGTCACATCTCCTTTCGACTTATTTCAGTATACAGTTTATTCCATCCATATGATTGATTTACATATCAATGACTATTATATTATCTTTTTTGACTATTATCGTTGTCAAAAAGACTATGATAAGTTACATTATATAGGAGGTGAATCCCCATATGAAATCCCGCTTAAAAGAATTACGTGCTCGTCACGGATGGAATCAGTCTGAACTGGCACGGCGTGCGAATATTTCGCGTCAGACGATCAGCTTAATCGAGCGCGAAGAATTCATGCCGTCGCTATTAATTGCTGTCAAAATTTCTCGTGTGTTTGAAACGCCGTTAGAAGACATCTTTTATTTCGATGAGGAGGAATTAATGTGAAAAAGGAAGCTATCAAAGTCATCATCGCAGGACTACTCGGTTTCGTTAGTAGTTATATCGTCATGTTTGTCCTCAAACGTACCGATTTGTCACAGTTTGAACTATCGCTCTATCTTGATTACATATTCACTGGTCTTTTCGTTGTTTTGACGGTTCTTACCCTCAGTTATATCGTGCGCTATTTGCAAATTCGTCGATTGACTCGACACCCTGTTTCTTCAGACGACGAGGATGCGATTGACGGTCAAGTGAATCGATACTATGCGGATGGCATGATGATAGTTCAGGTTTCAACTCTTCTTAGCATCGGTCTCGCATCTTTTAGCATCATCGAAAATCATTTCGGACTTCATTTATTACTAAGTGGACTCTTTTTCATCATCAGTAGTTTTGCATCCTATTATTATCTTAATCTTATGCGTCACATCTATCCAAACCGTGATTTCCCAAAGTACTCGGAAACAAACTATGTCAAAAAGCTATTTGCCGCCTCAGATGACGGAGAACGCCACGTCATGTTAGAAGGTCTCATTCCTTCACAATCTTCGTTGCAACTCCTATTGATGGGTGTCATCGTCGTATTAGTCATTTATTCGTATGAAACCGGACAGTCTCAGATCTTCGCAATCAGTTTATTGATTATCGCCTTGATTTGGAGCAACGCGAAATATTTCCTTTATGTACGCAATCGCTAAAAAGGAGCATCCAGTCAATCGACCGGATGCTCCTTGACATGCCTTCAAAAATCACGATGATTTTGTTGCTGATGGACGTCGTGCTGGTTCAGCGTATACTCCTGATCGTCGAGCGAACGATGTTTCGACTGACTGCGCGCTGAAATGAACCAGACGACTCCACCGACGGCGAGAAAAATAGCAATGAAGATCATAGACACCCTCCTTTAGATTCCTTTTTTACTTTATTCTTCCAACACTCTTGATTTTCCTTTACGATGAGATAGAAGATTCAAATATATAGGGGGCGATAGGATGTTTGGTAAAGAACCAACATGCATTCATTGTGGCAAAACGATCGAAGGAAACGAAAAAGTCTACATTCAAATGCGTTATCCAAAACATCGTGGGATGACGGAAGTAAAAGCTTACTTAAAAAGCGAAGGGCGTTTCATCTGTGAAAAATGCTTCGCTGAAAAGACGGAGTCAAAGGAGTAAGCACCCATGAACTTAAACGAGAGTACGGTTTTGATTACAGGGATGACTGGGACGCTTGGCTCACGTGTCGCACGTCGCGTCCTAAAAGAAGCGCGTGAAGTTCGAGGACTCTATCGTTCACAGGAACAAGCGAATCAAGATTCATTAAATGACGTGATTCCAATCATCGGTGAGCTTGGTAATCCGGTTTCGCTTCTTGCAGCATTACAAGGCGTTGATCTGTTGATTCATTGCGCTGCCTACCTTGGAGATGATGCCGACTTAGCGCATGAAGCAAACGTCACAGGTGTGAAACATCTCGCCGATGCTGCGACAAAAGCTGGTGTCAAGCGCATCATACATATCTCGACGACTTCCGTTTACGGGGAAGTGGTGCGTGGACACTTTACAGAAACATCACCGTTACCAGCATCAAAACATGTCTACATCCACACGAAGCAAGAATCCGAGCGACTGTTACAAGAGCATACGCCACAGTCTGAATTGGTCATCCTACGACCAGGATCGATTTGTGCCGAGGCACAATCCTACTGGGGAGATCGACAAGTCGAGCGGATGAAAGCGGCAGACCTCATTACTTGGGTACACCCAGAAGACGTCGTTCCTTGGGTCCACACGGATAACCTAGCCGAGATGATTGTTCTTGCTGCGACAAATGCGCAGGACGGGGATATCTTCAATGCGATCGATGCCAATCTGCCAGAAGCAGAATTTCGCATGAAATTGATTGTAGCGAGTGGCAAACCGGTTCAAACACCAGACCGTTCAGCGGAACAAGCGACATTTTCGAACGATCGGATCAAACAACTCGGGTATGTTCCGATTCGTACTCCTGAATCCACTGTTGAACATCTAGTCAAGTCGTTTTAATAACAAAAGAGGCATTGAATCGAATGATTCAGTGCCTCTTTCTTATGATCATCTTGCCAACATCCACTTGATCCAGAGATTCCGGTCGTGTACTTGTAGTTCCTTTATCGTTAAAAGGACTTGTTCTGTTCCAAGCACTCGTTCCGCTTCAGGTATACCATCTTTCCCGAGTGAGCGATCCAGATTAAATTTCAGCCAGTCCAACTTCCCTTGTACACTGATGTCAATGACGTATATCCAGTCAACGATAGGCAAAGATTGTTCTGTTTGATAGCCGTCAAAGAAAGCAGAAAATCGATCAGAGTCCAATGTATCATCTCCACGTTTCGACCAATAACAGGCGGTTTCAAATGCGTCGACTGCGCGATGGATCAACCCAGCAGACTCCCAGTCGATCAAGACCGGACCATTCATTGTCCAGAGAACATTTTTCGGATCGAGATCACGATGGCTGACGATCCAATCTGTAGGTAGTTGCAGTCTCGCTTCTTGTGCTAATCGCTCCAGTCGTTGCAGCTGTTCCTGCTCATCCATGAGTATATAAAGCCATTCTGATTGCTGTCGCTTCCCTTCTTCTATGTAACCGTTCCAATCGATTGGCACACTGGAGGTATCTGGCTTTGAAAAGCCAGTCGTCGCCATAGAAAGACCGTGTAACCGTCCTAATTGAACTCCGATATGTCGTGCATGTATCGGTCGAATTTGTTCAGTTGATAACGTCTTGCCATCGACCCAATCAAACAAAAGGTAATCAGAGCCGTCAATCGTCTGCACCGCTTGATCGTTGACGCAGCGTGCTGGTAATGCTTCTAAGTAAAGCGACGCTTGCATCGCAACGTCTTCAGACAACTTAAAGTTGTTTCGTGCTTCAGGACGTCGCATGATTTCTGGATTTAATCGCTTTAAGACGTAAGATTCTGTCGTTGTCCGAAGTTGCCACGTCTCGTGCAAAAGACCACCCGTCAATCGGACAGGTTCACTGATCGATTGTCCTACTGAAAATCGTTCACAAATCAAATCTAATGCTAGTTGCATCATATTCTCCATTTCGATTACTCCTACTGATCCGTGAAATGCTACACTAGTTTTGCATGATTTCATTGAACAGGAAGGAAGGTTTTAGTATGAAACAAATTCACCACATCTGTATTCAGACGACGGATTACGTCGCATCTAAACAATTTTATGAACAGCTTGGCTTCTCACTCGTTCAGGAATCGCCAGGGTTTCATGACCGCGCCTTTAACAGTTGGTTACGTCTCGGTGACTTCTATATCGAGTTACAAACACCAAAATCCGGTCAACCGTTCACCGATTACACGAAACAAGCGGCGGGTCCCGTCCACTTCGCCCTTTATGTTGACGACTTGCAAGAGGAAGTAACACGACTGGAACAACTCGGTATGCCATTTTTACCGAAACACGGTGGCAACATCTATTTCGTCGTCGATGGATATCTGAGTAAATTAAAAGCACCGGAAGGAACGATCATTGAATTGCGCGATACATTTGCGATTGAGAGCTAAATTTTCCAAATATTATTTTTCTGATTTTAAATCGTTAATTGAAATAGGAATGGATGACTCTATCCATTCCTATTTCCCGTTCGTTTCATATGTATTCTGCTTCAGTCAACTTCCCTTACATCTTTCACATCTTTCGATTTACATAAAGTAATGCGACTGGAAAGAACAGAACTTGTCCGCCTATTGCTAGTAACAAAGCAAGCTGAATATCTTGAATGATCGACAGATTAACGAGAACCAAGATCAAAAAAAGATATCCGATACTTACGAGATAAGCGATATGTCCACTACGGATTTTAATCGTTCCTTGACGCTCATCATACGGATCCGTTGGCGAGAATACCGTTCCTGTGATACGTGACGTGACACCTGCTAGAATCATGATGGTTCCGAGAGTTTTTGCCGCAGGATCCGTCATCGTTAAGTACATACCTACTCCTATTAATAGGATATCTAGTAACACATTGACTCGTTTCATTGTGCTCCCTCCTCGTTCGTTCGATTCGGTGTAAAAATGTCTTCGATTCGCCGATCAAACAAATCAGCCAGTGCAAAAGCGAGGTCGAGTGACGGATTGTACCGCTCTTTTTCGATGGAAATGACCGTCTGACGCGACACATGCAATCGTTTTGCCAGTTCGCCTTGCGACCAGCCTCGACCTTCGCGCATCTCCTTGACCTTATTTTTCATGGTTCCACCTCGCTTATTCCACTATATGTAAATAACGCATTACCTGTCAAGTTTCCTTTACACTCACTTTAACCGCTCCCACATGATATACCGATCGTCGCTCCCAATCTGAATCAATCCCGCTTTTTCGAGCACCCGGATCGATGCTTGATTCGTCAAATCCGTCTTTGCCAGTACAGCCTTCACTTCGGTTTCGTCGAACACCCAATCAATCAATGCTCGGACGGCTTCCGTCGCAAAACCTCGATTGTGAAACGCTGGTAACAATCCATAACCAATTTCGATTGCTTGTCGCGAGTCTGGTTTCCCTTTAAATCCAATGTCGCCGACTACCTGCCCGTCTTTTGTCATGACGAGCCAGCTTCCCCAGTACAGCATCGATGGATCTGACGCGAGTAACGTCAAGTGATGCTGAACTTCAGGTCCGTTCTCGTATTGCTGTTGTTGTAAACGCGTTACGTCCTTCGCTGTGCACGGATGAACCGTCAATCGTTCTGTTTGAAGGGTTACCATCGCTTTCTCTCCTTTTTCATTACGTCTGCCACCACTGTTGTAGATAACGTTGAACATACCAACAGACGATAAAAAAACTCGTTGCACCGAGTATACTGTAAAACACAGGAATCCCTAAGCGAATGAGCCAATACAAGACAGCTAGCAATAAAAATGTCGCCGGTAACCCGAGTAACACACTCTTTAAAAATGTACTGAGCTCGGTCCGTTCACTTCCTTGTTTGACGAGCCAGGCGAAACTGATCAGACTAACGACCGGCAACGCGGACAATACGCCACCTAGGGACGGTGAACGACGGGCGACTTCGGTAACGAGACCGATGACCACTGCGCTTGACAATACCTTAACGAGAAAAGCAATCATCTGCAGCCTCCCGCAATAATCGAAACGCCTGTTCAATCGTCTGTTGGTCTGTTTTTGTCATCGTAGCAAGCACTCGATTCAACCGTTCAGGATCAAGTTCTGTATGACGCCGAACGACTGCGTCTCCGTCGTTTGTTAAACCAATCGTTACTTGACGTTGATCTTCCGGATTCCGTTTTTTTTCGATATAACCTAATTTCTCCAACTTTTTGACGTGCTCGGACGTCGTATTATGTGAGAGGCGAAATGCCTCTGCAATCTCCTTGATCGTCGGATTCGTCGTAAATTGAATGTGTTGAAGAATACGTACACTCTGGTGAGATAGATTTTCCTCGAATCTTGGATGTAGTTGATAATAGATTTTTGCAAAGTCAGATGAAATCATTATGCTCCTCCTTATATCGTATAAAACGAATATATCGTAAATTACGATATATTAATAGAGAAAGAGGTGTATTTCATGAAAAACATGTCAGCGACTATAGGAATAGTTGCGCTTTGTCTCAGCGGATGCCAACCGGAAACCACGGCTTCGACGACGGACCTGATCGCCGCTGAAGTCATTGAACAAGATCAGGACGTCATCCGCTTGAACGATCGCATTTACCGACTAGACCAGGTAGTAACCGTCTCGAATCTCTCCTTAACACCTGGTCCACGTATCAAAAAATAGCAGCCGAAAAGACACTCCAGGACAGCATGGCGAATCGACATAAGAGCGGCACCGTCATCTATCAAGAAAAAGATGATACGATGTTTCTATATGTGCAGCGAAACAAGACCTGGTATCGCTATCAATCCATTCCTAAAGGATGAGGAGGAAGACAGATGCAGTATCCAACGACATTTGGCACGAAAAATGGCTACATCCACAATCCAACTTCCGCTGAAGCGATTCCTGTCCGTTATCATACCGTGATTCGAAACGTCGTCGCCTATGTACAAACCTTATCCGCATTTCATGGAGTATACTTGTATGGCAGCGTTGCAAAAGGAACGGCGCGTCCCTTTAAATCCGATCTCGATTTTACACTGATTTTGACAGAACCGTTGACGGAAGAAGAACACATGCAGTTAGATGAACGGACGGAACATTGGTTGACGAACTATCCATTCGTCACCAAAATCGATTATGACATCGGTCTGCTTGGCGACGTCATACGGGATGACGAAGCACTTCGCTGGGGCGTCTGGTTGAAATCCATCAACTTATTTCTTGCAGGTGAAAATCTACAATCTCGATTTCCGTCCCTTCGTCCGTCACGTGCTCTTGGCTTCGCGTTAAACGGTGGGCTATGCGCGCAGTTGAGGTCTGATCTATCACGTCTAGAGAAGGGGCAAGTCACCTTGCTTGATTCGGATTCGATCGTAAAACGGATTGTTCGGAGCACCTATCACCTCATCTTAGAGGAAGATCAAAGCTTCGTGCATGACCTAGAGACACTCCGTTCGATTCTGCTTCATTATTTTCCTGACGAACCCCGTCTTTTATCACTGTTCGCCGCTTACGATACACAACAGATCGTTTCGCAAGAGGACGTCCGCTACTTTGTAGACTGGTTCACGTCTCGAATGCCGGACGAATCAATCCTTTAATCGGAACAACCCTGTCCACAGTCCAGCATGACCAAATAATGCCTCTGGATTGTCGACGGGTTTCATCTCCGTTAGTTCGATCACGTCGAACGCATCAAATATGGCAAGTAATCGCTCTTTCGTATAACCGAGTCCACCTTGGAGACTGTTCTCTTGATAAACTTCCCAGTCCGTCAACGTCGCCCCACCAAGCGGACCGCCCGCAACAAAACACGTCAATCCAAAATATCCACCTGGTCGTAACATCTCCTTCAGTCGCGTCAAGTACGTCAAACGTCGATGTGGCGCCATATGGTGAAAACAGCCGGAATCGTAAATGAAATCATATGTATTCTGTTCCGTCGTCTCTAGAAAATCTTGCTTTCGAAACGCAACATGCGCTCCAGTCTGATGCGCTTGTTCCGTTGCCCATTCTAACGCGGTTGCTGAAAGATCTAGTCCTGTCACCGAGAAACCGTGTGTTGCGAGATAGATCGCATTTCGCCCCGGTCCTGTTCCAAGGTCTAGTGCATCCCCCGATGAGATCCAGTCCTGTTCGACGTAGCGAACTAAGTTCTCATCAGGAATGTTCTTAAAAAACGGGACCGGTTTCGTTCGATCTTCATAAAACTTGTCCCAAAACGGTCCTGGTTCACGCAGTCGCGCATCGAGCATCTTTAAAATATCTTCCATCGTATCAATCGTCTGTGTTTCTGTCATTGATCATTTCCCCCTCTTTTCTTCTATAATATTGTATTCGCTTTCCCTCCCTTATTCTCCTGTATTTCCTGGATGAAAATGCTCCGTTTTTCTTACCTTACGATATTGTTAGTATGTTCTCGAAATCGCTCATGCTACACTAGCCTTTAATTGAAACAACCATTCAAAAGGGAGATATCTTGCATGCGTCAACATCCGACTTCCACTTTTACCTTAGCAACGGATGAGAAGATCATCCGCTTGATTCAAGGTCTTCATCAAATGCACCATTCACCTATGAAAGCTACCCATTATCAAAAGTTAGCGGCTCAACTTCCTTACCCCTCTCTTGAAGAGATCAATGCACGATTCGGCTCGTGGGCACACCTGTTAGAGAAAGCAGGCATCGTCAAGGCTTCTCACTTATCGACGAAAGAGCGGATGACGTTGAATCGCCCGGCTGCGGTCAAACGAACGAAACGGTGGTCGATCGAGGAGAGCGTCGCCTTTTATGTCGCACAAAAAGGAACGAACATGACGATTCGCTCCTACACGGAATTACGAGATTTGCACCCAGAGATGTTAAGTGCCAATACGATCATTCGTCGGTTCGGCACGTGGAAAAATGCTTTAGCACACTTCGACCTCACCTCGAACGGTTTCTTCACTGACCAAGACTGCCTAGAAGCACTCAAACAAGCTGCAGAAACACATGGACCACTACTGACGAGTCAGCAGTACGCCAAGTGGGCACGTGCGCACCAAGCTCCTTCACTGACATTATTAATTGAACGTTTTTCCAGTTGGCGCGAAGCTTTGCGTCGCCTTGATAGCGAATGAAAAGGATCGTGCCCGCTGATCATTTCGACGGGACACGATCCTTTTTGATTATTGTTCTTGCAACCGTAGCAGTTCATGATCCTCTCCTTCAGCGCATTTACTTAACGTATAGATTACCTCTTGCTTCACGATCGCTTTATCGAGTTGCTGACAGACTTCATTCTTTCGATCGTCGTCTGTTGAACCGAACTGATCACGTGATGCATCAGACGAATACTGATACGTCTTGCCGTCATACTCGACGTCATACAAAATCGGATCTCCCTCGGTCGTGTAGGCTGTGATGCGAATCTGATCTGATTTTCCTTGCTTCGACTTCTTCAAAAAAGACTCGAATCGGTCGCTGTTCTCAACACCCTTCTGGACGATGATGTCGCCGTTCTCCTTTGCCTCTTCCATCGTATACTTTCCACACCCTACTAAAAATAGGATACATAAAGCTAAACCGATCTTCCGCACCAAAACATCGACTCCTTCTTACTGTTTCGTCAATAGGTGATCCAGGCGATACAGTTGCGACGTGAAACCTTTCTTCATTCCCATGCCGAGCACTTCTTGTACGGCTGCCTCTGTTTCGTAAGTCGATTCAAAAACGATCAAGGTCGTTTCTCCACGGTCAATGAATGTCGTGACATTCTCACTACCTGGTAAATGTTCAGAGATAGCTCCTGACGCGTCGGAGAAGTAATCGGCATGACTATAGGTGTTCGGGGCATCGATATGTCTAAAAATCGCTTTCCCCCATGACTCCATGCTATAAAAATCACCTTGTGCAGGATCGACACACCGCATGCAATAATGCCAAACGCCATCCGGTTTAAACTCGAACGTCTTGATCGTCGTCTCCCAGCCTTCTGGTCCCCACCAGGCTTCGAGTTGGTCTTTTTCCGTGAACGCAGAAAAAACGATATTTCGCGGTGCCTCACAAATCCATTCCATCCGTAGCACCTTACCATCAATTGATGTCTTCAGTTCCTTTTTCATTCGTCTCGTCTCCCTTCGCGGATGATTGCATCCGCTGCAAATGTTCATCTAGACGATGCATGCGTGCTTCCATCTGAGCCAAAGTGTTACTCCACATGACGAGTTCTCGAAAAGCTTCTGGGCGAAGGCTATACAAGCGGCGATTCGCCTGTCGTTCAACAGTGATTAGTTCCGCGTCAAGCAACAGCTTTAAGTGCTTCGAGGTTTGCGGTTGGCGTAAGTGTAGTTGTTCAGCTAACTCATTGACAGAGCGAGGACCATTTCGTAATGCTTCGATGAGTTGTAGTCGTGTCGCATCGCCGAGTGCTGAAAATCGTGCAGACATCCGCTCGTTCATATCCGTTCACCTCTTTATTTTATATATTCCCATTTCAGAATATTCTAAACAATGAATATTTGATAATGCAAATTGATTGTCAGAGGCGCTAAAATGACGTACGTTCTAGACAACCTGTATGAAAAGAGCGTGAACCAATGAAGACCGAATGGATGGAAGCATTTCTCGTCACTGCGGAGACCGGGAGCCTGACGAAAGCAAGTGAAGTACTGCATATGACACAACCAGCATTAAGTAAACAAATCAAGAGTCTTGAGAGTGCGCTCGAAGTCTCGCTGTTACATCGATCAGCACATGGTGTCACGTTGACACCCGCAGGCGAAATCGTATTTGAAGAGAGTCGTGAACTGCTTGACCGAATTGATCAGATGAAACGGCGGATTGGTACGATCGACGAACGGACGACTTTAACGCTCGGATCATGGCCGAGCGTCGCGATGACATATTTACCGCGTCACGTCTCGCGTCAGGCGACGGCACCTGACCTCAAGTTGAAGACGGCTCATACGACAATCGATTTGATGCAAGGTCTTGAAGAACGCCGATACGATGCTGTTTTACTCGACGATCGTCATCATGTCCATCCGTATCATACGACACATTTGTATACGGAGAACTTTTTGCTTTATGTGCATCAAGACGATGAACGATTCACGAACTGTACGTCGGTTTCGTTTGATCAAATTCGAGATGCCTCTTTCTTATCGCTCCCGATTGATTGCGATTCGACGAACATTTTAAAAGACGCGTTCATCGAACGAGGTGCCGTCTATCAGGCAGAAAATGAGATGGAATTCGGGTCAAGCGTCCTCGGTTTCATCCGCGCCGGGCTTGGCATCGCCATGTTACCGGAGATTTTTCAAGATGGACTATCACCTGAAATCAAGACGTTACCGGTCGATGGGTTTGATGTCGTTCGTGAATTGTCGCTCGTCTCACGAGATGCTTCCCATCACGCCACCCTGCTTGACTTACTCGGTCAGTCGCGCTGAAGATGCACTTGTAGTTCATTCCTTAAGTCATCGACCTGCTCTTGCGAAATCGCCGAATCCGGTGTCTCGCCGTACCGGACGAGATGATAGATTGACGGATCGAGCGTGACATCAATCCGTTGTAACCATTCGCCGACCGTCTCTTCAGAGCGGCGGCGTTTTTGTCGTGTCAGCTGCCGATCGAACATTTGCAAAAGCCGGCGAATCTCTGACTCAGATTCTTCCCCGACAAGTGTTTGTTTCGTCAAACGCTTTGGAGTAAACAGCGGCGGTGGATCCATTAAATCATCGACTACATTCTCTCGTTTGTGTCGTTTTCGCCAACGCTTCAAGAAGTAACGTACACTGAAAAAGATAATCAGTAGTATGACAAGACCGACGACACCGTAAAAGGTAGCAACTCCTAATGCGTCTTTATCCGCAAATCCCCTGCTTTGGATATCCATTTTTTGTTTGGTCGGTGCCCCTTCTTCTTTTCCCCCTCCATCAACTATGAATCGGGCTTGATAGGTTGCCGGATCATAAAAGAAATAGCGGTAAACTTCCGTACCGACCAGTTGAATCGCTAAAAGACTCACGAGTGCTATACATAATGTCACAACTAAACCACGTTTCATCCCATCCCTCCTTTTCAATATTTTACCATCTATACTCTAGTACGGAATGATTTTTCTTTCTTTTCAGTCAATTTTTCATTAGAGTAAATGGTGACTCTCATTTAAAGGACGTGACCTCATGTATCTTCCAAGTTTTTCGTTAACGAATCAGACATTTCTCATCACAGGAGCTGGGCGAGGTATCGGGCGTGCGCTCGCCATTGGGATGGCAGAAGCCGGTGCCGACATCATTCTCGTCGCCCGGACGGAACAGGATTTGAAGGAGACGGCACAAGAAATCGAACGACTCGGTCGAACGGCTTACATCTTCCCGTGTGACATCACTGACCGAAAACAAGTCGTCGAGACGGTAGCTCGAGCTTATGAACAAGTACCGCAGATCGATGGGCTCGTCAACAACGCTGGAATGAACATTCGCTCAAAGGCACTCGATGTAACGGAAGACGAGTGGGAAACGATCCAACAGACCAATCTGAAATCCGCCTTCTTCTTTGCTCAAGAAATCGGGAAACGGATGCAAGATACAGGTGGAAGTATTCTCAATATCGCCTCGGTCGCGGGGCACGTCGCCTTACGAACCGGCGTCGTATATGCGACGACGAAAGCAGCGATGATTCAGATGACGAAAGTACTGGCACTTGAATGGGGACCACGAAACATTCGTGTCAATGCGATCGGACCATGGTATTTTAAGACGCCGCTAACGGAACCCTTACTAAAAGATCCTACATACCTGCAAGAGATCGTCGACGTGACACCACTCGGTCGGGTCGGTGAATTAGAAGAGCTCGTTGGTCCAGCTGTCTTCTTATCGTCTGCAGCTGCCCGTTACGTGACGGGACAAACGCTTTATGTCGATGGCGGGATGACGATTAAAGGTTTTTAAAGACAAAAGAGACGGATGCGCATCTGCCCATCTGTCTTCTCATATCTGAAAGGAGCTTCATCATGTCAAAACGTGTTGCACTTGTCGCTGGTGCCTCCCGGGGTGCCGGTCGTGGCATCGCTTATGCTTTAGGTGACGCCGAAATGATCGTCTACGTCACGGGACGAAGTACGAACGAACAGACGACGGACAATCGAAGCGAGACGATCGAGGAGACAGCTGCTGGTGTCACGGCATGCGGCGGACTTGGCATCCCTGTCGTTTGTGACCATACGACTCAAACGGACATCGACCGTCTGATTCAGCAGATCCAGCACCGACATGGTCGAATCGACCTCCTCGTCAATTGTGTGTTCGGTGGTTCGGAAAGCCACTTGCCGTCTGGAACCGGTCGACGGTTTTGGGAGCGACCACTGGAACATTGGGACGCGATGATGTCTGCCGGACCGAAAGCGTACGTGTGGACGATTCGCGCTGCGATGCCGTTACTACTACAGAGTCCAGCTGCGCTCGTCGTCAATCTGACGTCATTCGCTCCAGATCAAATGGCCGGAAATCTCTATTATGATTTAGCGATGCAAACCATCAATCGAATGACGCACGTCATGGCGCATGAGTTATATCAAACGAATATCTCCGTCATTGCGCTCTGCCCTGGTTTCATGCGGACGGAACGAGTCGTTGATGCCGGATTCGCGAGTGCCGCGACTGAATCGACGACTTATATCGGACGCGCTGTTGCAGCGCTGTTGGCGGATGACGACGTTAGCCGTTACTCTGGGCAAGCGGTCTTTGTTGCAGACCTTGCGAAGACGTATCAATTTACGGATCAGGACGGGACGCAGCCGTTACCGTTTTAAGATATACATTAGAGGAGCGTGAACTATGTGTCCTGAAGACAACCAATTGATTTCGATTGCCTTATCAAGATTTGGGATTTCGTATGATTCTGCTAATGATCGTTCAGTCTCTTTATCGACTTTTGGAATTCATGGTGACAGACATTATCGAATAACCTGTGATGATAACGTTTATTCCTTACGCCTTCTTGCGGATGACCGATATAGATCTGAGACACACCTTGCCTCTGCATCAGATTTGAATCAGCAATTACTCGTAACTGATAGGATGCGTGAACATGGACTTCCCTTCATGAAACGCGTCCAACCGACAACTGACTCAAGTACATTTTCAACAATTCAAGATGATACTGGTCGAGAGTGGCACTGTGTCCTTTTTGATTGGATAGACGGCACACATGTTACTGCACAAACCAACTCATCAGCGTCAAAAATTGGTGCGTTGCTTAGGCAGCTACATGATATACCGGTCGATTTACAATTTTCATTTCCTGTCGTCGATCATACCGTCGCCTACCGAAAATGGCTTCATGATTTATCAAAAGAGGACACTACCATCGCTTCAATAGATCAACAAAATTTAAGTAATTATCTTGATCTCGTCCAGTTTCATATCTATCAAGCACAACGCAGGTCGAAGAACGATCTGTCACCTGTTTTATCAACAGACCTCAATCCACTAAATATTTTATGGAAGAACGATCATATCGTCGGAATCGTTGATCACGAACATATTAGTTACTCTGATCGTATACAAGATCTCGCATGGATCCTTAAATGGTATGCACGGAATGAAGGGATTCATTCTTTTAACGTGTCTCCTGAACTAGCGCAAACGATTTTAGAAAACTATGACATGAAGTGTTTTAATCACGATGATTTTGTTCGACTTGAATCCTTACTCTGGCTTTCTGGCTGTTTCAATTTCCATTTCGTTCAACAAACATTCAAGCTTTTATCTGATTCTATCGTTTCAAGCGAGGAATTGAGCAATCATCTAGAACGTTATCGTCAAAGAGGAAAAGCTCTCATCTCACTATTAGCTAGATGAACCATGTTATTTCCGTTCTGGCCGTGCTGAATCAAAGACTTCTTTCGCATCAAAGAACGGATCGAGTACACTCGTCTTTCCAGCAACAGCTTGACGTAATCGAATTCCGTCCACGTTGATCCGAGCTTGGCGGAAGTAGTCGGGACCAACTTGTTTCCACGCATGTTGACTCGCATCAACATTAAAGAAATAGCGGAACCCACTATCAATGAGCAAACGATATTTCTCACCCGAATAATCGTGCCAATCTCCAACGTCACTGCCGTACGGATAAATCAGTTGCGTTGTTTTTCCGATCAATGGTTCTACGTCCTGTTTATAGCGTTTTAAATCGGCACGGATCGTAGGAACTGACTCTTTTCCGACCCAAATATGTCCGTACGTATGACTCGCGAACTGCCAGCCGTCATTGTTTAATGCGACGGCGGTCTGCTTCGCTTGTTTTCGTGCCGTTTCGACCTTTTCATTGTGCCCGTATTGATTATAAGAAGAACGATACCCGAGCACTCCGTTATAGCCTGTGATGCCGAGTAACCCTTTCGCGCCTTTATACGAAAAGTCAGGATGAGACTGTACGAACGCATCGACGATTGGTACGAGATCATAGGCACCATCGGGCTTTCCGACCATCGTATTGACGATTTTGCCGTCCTTCACTTTTAAATTCTTCGCAAATCCATCCCCTTCCATGTATTCGTAATAATTGACGTCATCCTGCGACAGCACGAGTGGCTGTTTTCCTTTTGGTAAACGAATCGGTGTCTCAACGATTTTGCCTTGTACGTCTTTTGCTAAATCAGTCGGTCGGACGAGTACGTAGCCTTTTTTGTATAAGGCGTCTAATATCCGTTCGAATTCCTGTTGCGTCACCATATAATCATCGTACCCTGCTTCCTTCCGGTCGTCATCGAATGCTTGTTTTGGATCAGCAATCAAAGAATGGAAAAAGAGGTGTGGGACCGGTTTTGCTACAGTGACAAGCGACTGCTTCGCCTGTTCATATTCTTCCGTCTTCTGGATTGTCTCTTTTGTCCGAAGAGGCTTTAACACCTTGATCGCTCGGTCATAATCGTACTGGGCAGCGTAGTGCTCGGCACGCTGCATCGCTTTTTCTATGTATTCCTGTTGCGAAGCTTGTCTTTTTTGTTCGGTTTCTCGTGGTTTTTCCGACCTTTTCTCAACGACTTCTTTTTCCCCACATCCACTTAGTAGAAGGCTCAGCGCCACACCACCAATGATCCATTTACGTTTCATGACTTTCGACTCCTTCATTAACTTTGACGTTTTCATTTCCATTTATTTTAACTATTCCCGATTATTCAGTCGATTAACTACTTTTCTAAGTCATTCCGTTTCGTTATGACTGCCCATCCAAAGCGGAACTTCCGCTTATTCGTCTTAAGGTGTTTAATGAAGGACGTAATGAAATTCACGGAGGTGCAATAACATGATTGAAAAGAACTTAATTAATGGTGAATGGTATGACACAACAGAAACAATTCCGGTCTACGACCCAGCAACAAAAACGTTGCTCGGACATGTTCCAGCAAGCTCAGCGGAAGACGCGCAACGTTCTGTTGACGCAGCGAGCGAGGCATTTGTTAAGTGGTCAAACGAAACAGCAGATACACGAGCGAACTTGGTTGACGCGTGGTACCGCTTGATCAACGAACACCGCGAGGAACTCGCCCGCATCATGACAACGGAACAAGGGAAACCGTACGTCGAAGCGCTCGGCGAAGTCGATTACGGTAATCAATACGTCCGGTGGTACGCTGAAGAAGCACGTCGGATTTACGGTGAAACGATTCCTGCTTCTGTTCCTGGGAAACGACTCTTCGTCGAAAAAGAACCAGTCGGTGTCGTCGCAGCGATCACACCATGGAACTTCCCGGCAGCGATGATCACACGTAAACTCGCACCGGCTCTTGCAGCAGGTTGTACAATTGTCCTTAAACCGTCAGAAGAGACACCGTTTACAGCACTTCGCCTCGTTGAACTAGCAGAAGAAGCAGGTATCCCTAAAGGTGTCATCAACGTCTTAACAGGTGACGCTGCAACGATCAGTGGTGTTTGGCAAACCGATTCCCGTGTTCGCAAAATCACGTTCACAGGTTCAACAGCCGTTGGAAAATTGATCATGCGTCAAGCAGCCGATACGATGAAAAAACTATCACTTGAACTCGGTGGACATGCACCATTCATCGTCACAGAAAATGCGGATCTCGACAAAGCCGTTGAAGGCGCGATGCGCTCGAAATTCCGCAACGGTGGTCAAGCCTGTGTCGCGACGAACCGTTTCTATGTGCAAGCATCGGTCCTTGACGAGTTTACGGAAAAATTCACAACTGCCGTCAAACAATTGCAAGTCGGTAACGGCATGGACGCTGACTCGACAGTTGGTCCATTGATCAACGCAAAAGCTGTCGCAAAAGTCAAAGCGCACATCGATGACGCTGTCGCAAAAGGCGCAACAATTCTGACAGGTGGTACGATTGACGAAT
Source organism: Exiguobacterium acetylicum (assembly GCF_022170825.1). Taxonomy (NCBI): domain Bacteria; kingdom Bacillati; phylum Bacillota; class Bacilli; order Caryophanales; genus Exiguobacterium; species Exiguobacterium acetylicum. The sequence goes on from NZ_CP081878.1 coordinate 1,724,867, forward strand.
CAGTCGGTCATTTCGTTACACCAACGGTACTTGCGAATGTCACAGAAGACATGCTCTGCATGCAGGAAGAAACGTTTGGTCCGCTCGCACCGATCTCTGTTTTTGAGACACTCGATGAAGTTATCGAACGGGCAAACAACACACCATACGGACTTGCAGCTTACGCGTTCTCAGAACGCATCGATGAAGCGTTGCTGCTCGGAAAACGACTCGAATACGGAATCGTCGGTCTAAACGATGGTGCACCATCTGCTGCACAAGCTCCATTTGGTGGTTATAAAGAGAGTGGTCTTGGCCGTGAAGGTGGCGTCTACGGCATCGAAGATTATCTCGAAGTCAAATACTTGTCACTCGGTTAATCGATTTAGCGACGCGTTTGAAACGAACTATCTCTACTCATAGGTCACCCCTCATTTCTTGCGTGAAATGAGGGGGTTTTTGTATGGCTCATGCTTGCATACTATTTTTAAGGTATGATTGAATTCAAACGATTTTAGGAAAAGGAGCGGTTGAAGAGTGGATGTCATCACCTTTGGGCAGAAAGAAAATAATCAATGCTACATAACAAGACCGGCTGTCTACGCTGTAATGTTCGATCGTCAGTTAGACAAAATAGCTGTCATTCAAAAAAGTGACGGCAAATCCTTTCTGCCGGGCGGAGGAATCGAGGCACACGAGACACACGACGATTGCCTCAGAAGAGAAGTCCTAGAAGAAACGGGAATGGAGGTCGAAATCAATGATTTCATCGGACAGGCAAGTCAATATTTCTATTCGCAAAATGAAACGACGTATTACTTAAATGAAGGGTATTTTTATCATTGTCATGCTGGACAAAACATACATGACCCAATCGAAGACGATCATCATCTAATATGGATTGATCCCCTTTCTGCGATAGAAGGATTATTCCACGCACATCAACGCTGGGCAGTCCAAAAAACGCTAAAATCAATTTAAATCGAAACAAAAGGTGCACGATTCTCTTCAGAGAAAACGTACACCTACTTTATTGCTTACTATCCTTTTTGAAAACAAACAACCTAGTCGTTATTCCACGTATTCATAGAGAACGACGCTCTCGATATAGTGAATAAAGCGGCGTAATTCCTTCTCCTCCTCGTTCGAGAGATCCCCTTCTTTCGACATATTGGCGATTTCAAGACGCTGGACTTCGATTGCTTTCAGACAGAGCTCTTCCTTCTGTTGATCGACGTCCTTGCCACCGATTGGTGACGACCACCGCGTATGTTTGAAGCGAAGTCGTTTATAGAACTCGAGCACACTTTGAACGACGTCTGGTGGGTACGATGAGCGGCAATTCTCGAGACGTTCGATCACTGTGCCCATTACCTTTTCATACAGTTCGTGCTCGACTTGCGTCATTTGAATCAACGCATCAGACGACATATTCGATCGTTTCCGTTTCCACCACAATTTACGGATCGGCTGGACGATTTGGAAGCGCGAATCCTTGCCGATTGCTTTGCGACGATTTTCAATCGAGCGGAAGACATCCTTTTTCAGCAGATCCGGCACCTTGTGCTCAGCGACGAAACGTTTTGATTCTTCCTTTTCCCACTGGACGGCTTCAAGACGAAGTGCTTTTAATTGATTATTGAATTGATCGAGTTCTTCTTGACTTTTTTCTTGCGCTCGCAGCAACCGAAGCATCACGTGGTACTCATTGAGTAAATCAAACGCAACGACCGCATTGTCTTCGTCCGTCACTTGTTTGATTTCTGAAATCGCACGACGAATCATCCGCTGTTTCTGTGCGTTTAAGTCGAGTGCAATTGGTGTTGCCGCCTCACCACGGTTCAAGACCGGTAAGAGAATGGTCGCAAGAACGAGCGTGTAGATGATGACACCCGCCGCAAGGAAAATGATTAGCGAACGTTCCGGGAAAGCTTCGCCAGACTCCGTCAAAAATGGTAACGACAAGACCCCGACCATCGTGATCGTTCCGCGAACACCAACCAGTGTTGTAATCAAATCTTGTTTAAAGGACGGTCGACGGTGATCCCGATCTTCTTTTTTGAAGAACCGATGATCAAACCAGTTGAAAAACATCGTCCAAACGAGACGAATCGCGAGAATGAACGAACCAATCTCGATGACATACAACATCAGACGCCAGTTGTTGATGGCATCATCTGCAAAGATTTCGCGTGTTGCTTCAGGTAATGTTAAACCGAGCAACAAGAAAATGATCCCGTTCAATGTATAAGCGATCATCGTCCAAATATTATCTGTCAACGTTTGCTCTTGTGCAAAGAACGTTTCTGTTCGCTCTTTAATCAAGGCGTGTAAGATACCACCTGTAACGACGGCAATGACGCCTGATGCATGAAATCCTTCTTCGGCAACGAAGAAGATGATAAATGGTGTCAGAATTTGGAGTAAAGCGTAGAAGACGACATCTTCAATACCCGCTCGACGCAAGCGTACCTTAAGAAAGTTCATTGCGAGTGAAATTATTAATCCGATCAACGCTCCGACGAAGAACATATAAAAGAATTCTGTCGTCGCACTCTGAATTGAGAAATAACCTGTTACGACAGCAGCAACTGCGTAACTAAACGCAACTAATCCCGATGCATCATTGATCAGCGATTCTCCACGAACAAGTGTTAAAATCTGTTCTGGAATCTGGACACGTTTTGCAATCCCGTTGACAGCAATCGGATCCGTCGGCGATAAAATTGCGGCTAAGGCAAAGGCAGCAGCCACTGGAATGACCGGAATCAACCAGTTGATGAAGTATCCTCCGACGATTGTCGTCAACAAGACGAGAATGATTGCATTTCCGAAGATTGCTGTTCGCATCCTCCATAAATCTTCACGCGGGAAGTGTGAACTATCGTTGTAAAGTAACGGAGCAATGAATAACAGGAGGAACCACTCCGATTCAACCTCGATCGTCAAGCCACTCATCAAGAGCGCAGCGACCGTTCCGGCGATGATTTGAATCAAGGCCGTTGGGATGAAGCGGATGTAATGTCCGATGACTTGTGTCAGTAAAATGAGCGCAAGCATCAATAAAATAAGTGATAGTGTTTCCATGGAAGACCCCTTCCTCTATTGTTTCTTTCTACCTATATCCTAACATAGTTTTTTTAACGATCCTGTCCGAACGCCTTATCGGACCGTTGCACAGCAATCATTTCTTCTGCTTGACGAATCAATTGTTCCCGGAGTTCCTGTGGTTCTATGACTCGAACGTCTGAACCAAGCCGCATCAATTGGCGTCCTAGAAACGACAGTTCAGTCACCGGAATCTGCCACGTCCGTTCAAATTGCGTCGGTAAAATCCCTTCTAGCAATCGCTCACCTAAAGATGATAATTCCAGTTTCACCGTCGTCATCGGTACGTCCGTCAAGTTCTGTTCTAAATCAGAAAAGGTCAAATCGTTCGCTGGCAACTCATGAAGCGATACGTTTAGAACTCGATCGACACGGAACTGACGAAATCCACGGTCTGTCCGTCCATAAAAATACCAACGATTATGTTCGAACGATAAGCCGATTGGATCCACTACGATCGACTTTTGACCTGTTGTCGTCTCATACAGAATATTCCCCATCCGTCCGCTCTCTAACAGGTCCAGTAACGCTGGATTTTGCGGTGACGGTGGTGTATCGATCGCTTGAAAGCGAAAACGCGTTTGCCACCTTGCAATTTGTTGTTCCGTCATTGTTGGTAACTCATTCGCATAGCGTTCAGCGACATCCTGTCGAATTGTACCGAACGGAAAATCGGGAATCTGCCCGACCCATTCGAGTAGGATGAACAAGACGATCGTCTCTTCATCCGTCAAGACGAGCGGCGGCATGTTCCGATGTGGCAGCATCCGGTACCCGCCCGCCACACCCGGTTCACTATAGATCGGATAACCATTGGCTGCAAGCACCGTCATGTCTCGTTGAATCGTCCGGATCGACACGTCGAACTCTTCAGCCAGTATTCGGGCGGAAAGGCGTTCTCCTCGATTTAAATAACGGACTAGACGCCATTGTCTCGTATTCATACATTTCCTCCTTAAATGACGACATCTTTTGTCGTCATTATACGCTAAGATGAAGTCACACGATGCAAAAGGAGGAATTATCATGTCTCAACCTACGACTGTACTTTATATCGCTTGCAGTCTCGACGGAAAAATCGCTCGCCTAGACGGTTCACTCGATTGGCTCTTTGCTGTTGCTGGAGATGGTGATAATGGATACCAAGCGTTTTACGATCAAGTCGGAGCTGTTATTATGGGTCGAAAAACATATGATGAAGTCCTTCAACTCAGTGAGACGTATCCGTACACGGATATTCCGAGCTATATCTATAGTCGAACGCAACGAACGTCCGAATCCGTAACCTTCACCGATGAACCGCTCGATCAATTACTCGAGCGAATCACACCAAAAATTGATGGAAAAGTTTGGCTCGTCGGTGGCGGCGAATTGATTCAAGAAGCGCTACGTTTACAGTGTGTCAGTTCAATCGAACTCGCGATTGCCCCTGTCATTATTGGAACGGGTATCCCATTATTTCCAGAAGGAACCGTTGAGACGAAACTTCGCTTGAAGGAGAGTCGTCAATCGGGACAATTCCTGATGGCGACATATGATGTCTTGACTTAAACAAAACAACAGCCAGTTCGAGAAATCCGAACTGGCTGTTCGTTTACATCGTCTTATGCATTTTTCTTTGCCTTTTTCTCTTTCGGTTCCGTCCATTTGAAGATTTTGTTCATGACGTTGTAAATCCGTTTTGATTCCTTCGTCATTAATGGTCCGAGGATCGCGAGAATTAAAACATACAGTGCCGAGAATGGTGACAAGATGTCCATCAATCCACCGGCGATTCCGAGATTCGCGACGATGATCGAGAACTCCCCACGCGAGACGATCGTTAAGCCGATGTTTGAAGATGCTTTATGCGATAATCCGGCTTTACGGCCCGCAATCATTCCCGCGACATAGTTTCCGATGATCGTGATAACGACGGCACCGAGCGCGAGCCAGACCGCGTCAAGAAGCATCGTCGGATCGATACTCAATCCGAAACTAAAGAAGAAGATCGCACCGAAGAAATCACGGAATGGTACGACAAGATGTTCGATGCGCTCCCCTTGATCGGTTTCTGAGAAAACAAGACCGAGTAACAATGCTCCGATTGCTTCTGCGACATGGATTGTTTCTGAAAAACCAGCGATGAAGAACAGTGCGGCAAAGACGACAATGATGAATACTTCATCTGAAGCGATTTTTAGCATCTTATTCAAAAGTGGTGTTGCTTTCCGAGCAACGATGAAGAACAGCAACATATAGCCGAGGGCGATCAAAATTGAAGTAAGTGACGCGAGCAATGTCGTACCACCACCGAGAAGCAGTCCTGATAAGACCGACAAGTAGACCGCGAGGAAGATATCTTCAAACATGATGATTCCAAGAATGAGCTCCGTCTCCGTGTTGCCGGTCCGGCGAAGATCAACGAGAACTTTTGCAACGATCGCACTCGAAGAAATCGTGATAATTCCGGCGATGACGAGGACTTCATAGAGAGGGAATCCGGCGATGAATCCATACAACAGACCACCGGTAAAGTTAATCGATAAATAAATCGTTCCGCTCGTAACAATCGATTTTCCAGACCGGATCAACTTACCGATCGAGAATTCGAGACCGAGATAGAATAAGAGGAACAGGACGCCAATTCGCCCGAGGAAGCTGATGAATTCAGCACTTTCAATGAACTTGAAGTCTAGTATCCCGATTGTCGGAGCGTGCGGTCCAACAATCATCCCGAGGATGATCAGAAACGGGATGATCGAGAAATTGAGTCTGTTCGCGAGCACTGCCGCGATCGCCACTAAGATAAGCGCGGTACCGACTTCAAATATGAGATGATCCATATATTATCCGCCTCCTTCGATTGAGAATAATTCTTTCGTGATGTGACGGATGTTTTGACGTTCGCCTGACAGGACAATCGTATCACCAGATTCAAGACGCGTATCTGGTCCCGGATTCAGCGATTTCGAACGGTCATGCTTTAAAACTGCAATGATCGAGATGTCATATTGGTTGCGGACATCGAGCTCTCCGATTGTCCGATTGTTGACTTTTGAATCTTGACCGACTTTGAACCACTCGATGACGAGATCATCAAATGCTAATTCAATCTTTTCAAGATCCTTCGGCTTATAGGATAATCCTCCGAGAATTCCTGCCATCTGACGAGCTTCTGCGTCATTAAATGTCACGCTCGAGATGCTCTCATCAAAATCGTCGTCATCATAATGATGCATCTCCCGGCGTCCGTCGTCGTGGACGATGACGACCACCTTATCTCCTCGTGTTGTGATGCCTTCGAACTTACGTCCGATTCCTGGTAAGTCTACTTCGCGCATATCCATCTGTTAGTTCCTCCTTTTTTTGATTTTACAAATGATGATTCGCTTTGTGGATGAGTGTCTTGAATGTCTCATCACTCAATATATCTTGAAGGTCATGCAGCTGTTTCAAATCCGCTTTCGCCATTATGACAAACCCGTCCTCCTCAATGAATGCCACGCGATCTCCTTCCTCCACTTGCAAGGCCTGCCGAATTTTTTTAGGGATGGTGATCTGTCCTTTTGACGTTAACTTTGATAGCTCCATCACGAACTTCCTTCTTTCTGTGTTTTTCTTGTATTCCTTACTTCCTTACTTTTCTTATTTCCAATATAACATAGTTCTAAACTTATTCCGAGTGTTTTGCTTTGAATTAAAAAATTCTTTTGCACTCGTTTTGAATGCAAAAGAATCATTTGTACCTATTCACTTATTATTTTTGGTTTAATTAACTCTTCAACGATTTTTGTTAATCGTTCTTTATAGTCTTCAATTTCATATACATGTTTTATTTTATTTCGAACATTTGGTTCATCTCGAAGAGTGATGTACTTATTGTTTACAGAGTTTAAATGAAGGCGACAAATCCATTTCCTATTACTATCATCAATAAGAATATTGAAATAACTAGCATTATCACGATAAAAAATTCTATTTTTATCAATTGCAGTTCCTAATAAAACTTTCACTGTAGCATATCCTTCAATTTCTTCTTGTGTAGTTTCAATTGATCTAGGAATTGGAATATCATCTTGAATCTCAGTTGTTTCTTGAATCTCAATATTTTTTTCAATCGGTTCTAATGTCGATTCTTGTTCACCCGAGATAACATTTTTAAGCTTTTCATTTAAACTTTCATTTATAAATTGGTTAAAAGCTTTTTGAACTATAGGTCTGAATTTGTCAATTACTGCTTGGGTTTTAATTCCTTGATACGAATCATGTATCAACATTTTTATAAAATCATCGCTTGGAATTTCTAAAATGCTTTTCAATTGATCCTTTATAGCATTTAAATATTTTAATTCTTCAGCAGTAGAAAGAATTGTATCAACATTAAATTCTTGTTTTTTAAACTTTTGAAGTTCTTTTATATCACTATCTTTTATAGATGATAATTTAATCTCAAAAAATGGAACTGAATCCATGACATTAGGCGTTTCTAAATCTGTATAAAATCTATAAACATCTCCATTAGTTAGTATCGCAAATTTTGCATTTGTCGTGCCGAAATATCTAAATAATTGAGAATCATGTTTTGTTAAACGTTCTTTTATAGATTTTGCTTCAATAAGGATTGTTGGCTTTCCATGATCCATAATTGCATAATCTACTTTTTCTCCCTTTTTAATACCAACATCCGCGATATATTCTGGTGTGAACTCTGCAGGATTAAAGACATCATATCCAAGCATTTGAAAAAAGGGCATAATTAGAGCAGTTTTGGTTGCTTCTTCAGTAGAGATTGAATCTTTCAATTGATAAATTCTTTGAGAGATATTTCGAATTTCTAATGCGAAGTTTTCCATTTTTTCACTCCTCATAAATGTTAGTTGTATTAATTATACACTATTATAAATAGTTATCCTTTTAAAAAATAAAATAACCATTATTTTCTTCTAATATAATCGTCTCTTATAATCGCATAAATCTTTAAATCCCAGAAACGCTCTTTAACAAATAAAGCACTTCGCGAGACCCCTTCGAACGTCATGCCGATCTTTTCCATGACACGAGCGGATCCGTCGTTCGCAACAAAACAACGGGCTTGAATGCGCTCGAGTCCAAGTGTTTCAAAACCGTACTGCAAAAGACGCGCTGCTGCTTCCGGCATCAAACCCTTCCCCCAGTACTCGCGCGACAGCGCATAGCCGAGCTCAGCTTGCTGTTGCTCAAACGAGACTTTGATGAAATCAATCGTTCCGATGACTCGTCCGCTCGTTTTGTCTTCGATCGCCCAAGGTGCCGGATTTCCTTGCTCGTATTGTCGAAGGATATGTTTGACGAATTGCTCGGAATCCGCAAGTGTCTTGTGGGCATGCCAACTGACATACCGCGCCGTCTCCTCATCTTTTGTATAGGCATAGATATCTGTTGCATCTTCTATGCGAACCGGACGTAAGCGGAGTCGCTCCGTTTCGAGTACGGGTAATGCCTGATATAAATCAATCGTTGATAACATAATTGAACCCTTCTTCCCTTGATTTTTTCCAAGTATACCCACTCTTCAGAAAAAAGTATAGAGATATACGAAAACGTTATCAGAATTTTCTGGTATACTATTGGAAAATGATGTAAGAAAGGGTGCTGTCATGTCTTCTCGGGAACGAACACTCTTGAGCGCGCTCGGTATTTCACAGTTTGGTGATTTCATTTATCTCGTTGCGATCAACGTTTACATCTATCGCTTGACCGGCTCAGCGTCAGCCGTCGCTGCGCTTTGGATCATCAGTCCGGTCGTCTCTCTCGTCATCAAGTCGGTTGCAGGTAGCTGGGTCGACCGCTCCGACTTACGTCGTCTGTTGATTCAGACCGATTTATTGCGTGCTTTTTTAATCGGTATCATGCCATTTATACCCTTATCGCTGCTTTACATCGACTTGATTGCCTTAGCCATCGTCAAAGCGGTCGTCGAACCCGCTACCTTAACCTACATCACGACGCTTGTTCCGAAAGACGACCGGACATCGTTTAATGCCTATCGTAGTCTGATCACATCTGGCGCCTTTTTGATTGGTCCGGCTCTCGCTGGTGGACTCTTATATGTCGCTTCTGCCGACATTGCGATTTGGCTCAATGCTGTCTCGTTTCTTGTATCAGCTGTTCTGTTAATGCAGCTGCCGCGTTTTTCCGCTTTGGTTGAACGAGGGATGCAGCTACAAGACGTCCTGTCCGATTGGCGGCTCGTCTATCAGTTCAGTAAAGACGCGCGTTATGTGAGTGTTCTTTATCTGCTTGCAATGACGATGATGATCGCGACACTTGCGCTTGATACACAGGAAGTCGTCTTTTTACAACGAAGCATCGGTTTATCAGAAACCGACTACGGTTTGTTGATGAGTTTGACAGGGATCGGTTCCGTTACCGGTAGCTGGTTCGTCGCCCGTTATGCCAAAACGCTCTCCGTTCGGACGATGCTGACGATCGGCTATGCGTTTGTCGCTATCGGTTATTTGCTATATGCAAGTGCAAATTCGTTTTCGATCGTCTGCACTGGTTTTTTGTTGCTTGGTTGTTTCCACGCATTCGCAGGTACCGGTTTTCTGACCTTCCAACAGACGAACATTCCGCTTCACTTGATGGGACGATTTACGAGTCTGTACGGTGTCGGTGTCAGTCTGCTACAAATTATAGCGATTGTCAGTATCGGTCTACTCGGTGATATTTGGTCGATTCGCTCCAGTACACTCCTATTCGCTAGCTTGCTCGTTTTATTGACGATCTGTTTTCTCGGAATGGTTCTCCTCCCGAGAAAACAACGGTATTTCACAACGGAAGAAGTCAAAGAAGAACAACATGCTTAAAAACAGGGAACCCGTCAACGCGGTGTTCCCTGTTTGAGTTGCTGTTCGAATTGCTCTTTCATCACTTCTGCATGTGCGAGCAATGGAAAGGTTCTGTCTTTCATTTGCTCCTGCAGTCGTTTTGCTTCCGCCCAAGCAAGCGTATATTCCGTGTGTGAGACGTGATCCTGTTTTCGCGCTGCTTCTAGTTCATCCGCGTCGACTAATACGACTTGTCCTGATGGCAAAGCGATCAGATCGAGAAATAGATCGTCCCAGTAGACACGACCGTTCTCGATCCCCGTACGAAGACAAATATCGACATAGGTCTGAACTAACTGACCAGAAGCATCAAACATCGAGGTCACGGCATGATGAGCATCCTTTGGAAATTGTTGTACCCAGACGTAACCATCATCAGCGATTCGAATCGTTTCGTCACCATAACGGACATCTAATGGTGAAACGACTTCAATCAGCTGAAGGAGCGTCACCTGCCCTTGAAACACTTCATTCTCGACCTGTTCTTGAACATAGTGTCGCTGTGCGATGCGACCCCAGTCACGTCGATCGGCATATCGTTTTTTGATCATATACCTATCCCCCGTTTTTCTCTAGTGTGCCATACCCCTCTTCTTTTTCATTCTAATCCTTTTAAAAAAGAGGCAACGGATTTTTCCGTCGCCTCGCTTCATCATTATTACTTTGCTGTTTCTGAACTGTTTAATTCAGCACCGTTCGTCTCGATGACGTGACGATACCAGTCAAACGAATCCTTTTTCATTCGTTCCATCGATCCGTTCCCTTCGTTATCTCGGTCGACGTAAATCATACCGTAGCGTTTTTTCATCTCCCCTGTCGTAAAGGAGACGATATCGATGACGCCCCACGGCGTATATCCAATCAGTTCAACTCCATCTTCAAGGACCGCTGCTTTGAACGCTTCGATGTGCGCACGCAAGTAATCAATTCGCGCCGTATCATGAATCTGACCATCCTCGATCGTATCGATCGCACCAAAGCCGTTCTCGACGATGAACAATGGAATCTGGTACCGATCATATAGACGATTCATCGCATAACGGAGACCAACTGGATCAATCGCCCAGCCCCAGTCACTCGACTGGATGTACGGATTCTCAACGCCTTTTGCGAGACCCCCGTTGACGATGTTGCCCGTGTTATTGACGACAGCATCGTGTTTGACAGTCGTCGACATATAGTAACTGAATCCGAGATAATCGACAGTTCCATTGCGTAAGATTTCGGCATCACCGTCTAAGATCGGAATATTATACCCTTCCCGTTTGAATTCATTCAACGCATAGGACGGATAATAGCCGCGAACTTGAACGTCCGGGAAGAAGTAGCGCTGACGCATCGATGTCTCAGCAAGTAAAATATCTTCCGGGTGCGATGAGTACGGATAGATGGGTACGTGCGAAACCATCGCTCCAATCTCAAAGTCTGGGTTGATTGCTTTTCCTTTGGCAACGGCAAGCGCACTTGCAAGTAACTCATGGTGACCAGTTTGATACATGACTTCCATCGCGTTTTCTTCTGGATCGAGTAAGACACCAGAATTCGTCCAGAGGAATAATGGATTGCTAACATCCATCTTGTTGTTGATTTCGTTGAACGTCATCCAGTATTTAACCTTGTCTTTATAGCGCGTAAAACAGACTTCTGCGAATTTCTCAAAGAACAGTGCCACTTTCCGGTTACGGAATCCACCATATTCACGAGCGAGGTGGAGTGGCATCTCAAAATGCGACAGCGTGATGATCGGTTCGATGCCGTGTTTGAGCAGTTCATCGAAGACGTCATCATAGAACTGGAGCCCTTCTTCGTTTGGTTCCGCTTCGTCTCCGTTTGGGAAAATCCGACTCCAACCGATTGACGTCCGGAGACACTTCAGTCCCATTTCAGCGAACAGCGCGATATCCTCTTTATAACGATGATAAAAATCAATCGCCTCGTGGTTCGGATAGAATTCATTCTCCTCTACCTGATCCGTGATACGTCGTGCGACGCCGTGTGCTCCTGCCGTCAATACATCAACGACGCTCGGTCCTTTTCCACCAGCGTTCCAGCCACCCTCGAATTGATGCGCTGCTAGCGCACCGCCCCATAAGAAATCATTTGGTAATGTCTTCATCTTCATGTCCTCCTTCTATTTCTCTTACTTGATGATCGTCAAGATTTGTGTGTTTGCCGTCGTGACCGTCTCGTCCGTCGGTAAGATTTGTGCATAACTTTGGGTGTTCGTGATGATGATTGGCGTAATCGTCTCAAGTCCATGCGCTTCAATCGCTGTCGCATCAAACGTTACGAGTAGATCACCGGTCGTCACGGCTTCGCCTTCTTTGACGTGTAACGTGAACGGTTTACCGTCGAGCGTCACCGTCTCAAGACCAACATGGATCAAAACTTCGACGCCACTCGTTGACCTTAGCCCGATCGCGTGACCGGACGGTGCAATCATGACAATCGTACCGTCAAACGGTGCCGTCACCTCTTTACCGGTGGGACGTATCGCTACGCCCTGACCCATCGCACCTGAAGCAAAGACAGGATCCGGTACATCCGATAAGGCAACGATTGTTCCTTCAAGTGGCGCACGCAGCGTCTCCTCGTTCGTCAGTGTCGCACTGACTTCCTGACCTGCAACAGGTGTCGCTGCCCTTTCCATCGCGACGACAGGTGCTGCTTGTTCACCAAAACCAAATACTTGAATCAAGACGATCGGCAGGATCAAGGCAATCGCTGTTCCAATCAATAAACCGATGATGGATGACGGATAGTCAGAGTCGATACCGTTGACGAGCGTCAATGGTCCCGGTAATCCGGCGTAAGCAAAGTAATACGGTTTAAAGAAGCTCGCTGTGACGGCCCCGATCGCACCAGAGATACAACCATAGATGAATGGCTTCTTAAAGCGAAGCGTCACGCCATAGATAGCCGGTTCCGTAATACCGAATATACCCGTCAGTCCTGCTGAGACACCGACTTTTTTCGTTTCTTTGTTTCGTGCCTTCAAGATGACGCCAATGACGGCACCGATTTGGGCGATGACAGCAATCGTTTGATACGCTTGGAACGAATCCCGACCGTATTGTTCGAAGTTCGCGAGCACCATCGGCGTGACGCCCCAGTGGACGCCGAAGATGACAATGACTTGCCAGAAGCCACCGATGATCAGACCAGCGACTGCAGGAGCATTCTCCGCTAAGTAGTTATACCCGTTCGCGATCCCTTCTGCACCAAGTGTCGTAATTGGTCCGATCAATAGAATCGTAAGCGGCACCATCAACACCATGCTGAAGAACGGAACGAATAACGGACGAATAACTTCATGGATTGTTTTGTTCAGGAATCGCTCGACATAAGACAGAATCCAGACGAGGAATAATGGCGGTAAGACCGATGACGTATACGTTGTTCCGGATAATGCAATTCCTAGAAACGTGATCGATTCGCCGGCAGTGATGCGCGCTGCGATATCTGCCCACGTCGGGCTGACAAGTGCCGCGCTACAGGCAACGGCGATGAAAGCGTTGACCTTAAAATGATTCGCTGCCGTGATGGCAATGAAGATCGGCAAGAACGTGAACGGTGCCCATGAGATAAAGCTGAAGACTTCATAGGTACCCGTCTTCGCGAATGCCGGAAAAGCAAGTGTCGTCAAAATCAAAGTTCCTTGCAGAATCCCCGCTGCAGCTAAGATATAGACGAACGGTGCAAAAACGGCTGACATTGTCGCAATGATTCGATTGAGGACCGTCCCTTTCGGTGCCTCTTCCGTTTCCGGTTGTTCCAGATCGACGAGTTTCATAAACTCTTGATGGACTTCCCCGACGTGTTGACCAATGACGACTTGAAACTGACCGCCAGACTCAACGACCGTAATGACGCCAGGTAATGCACTGACTGTTTCCTTGGCTGACGAATCTGACCGTTTTAAAACGAGACGAAGTCGTGTAGCACACCGGACGGCGCTGATGACGTTATCTTCGCCACCAACGGCTTCTAAAATCGAATGCGCCAATTGTTGATAATCGCGAACCTTACCCATATCGTGTACCTCCCCTGAATATGACGCGTTGAATACCCTTTCATTTTAATTGTACATGCACAATTAATCAATACATAAATAATTTAATTAAACATTATATTAATCAAAAGATAGCTTATGCTATACTGAACGAAGAAAAAGTTCGTAAGAAAAGAAGGTGTCCTATGCTGAAATATCAACAGACGGCTGATGAAATCGAACAGTACATAGAACAACATGAGTTAAAACAAGGCGATAAACTTCCCATTCTCGAAGAATTGATTCGGCAGTTCGCTGTCAGTAAAACGACGATGACAAAATCACTCGAATTACTCGAACGAAAAGGAATCATTTTTCAAGTTCGCGGAAGCGGGATTTTTGTCCGGAAGACGAACCGTTCTGGCTATATTCGCCTGTTCTCGACCCAAGGATTTAAGCAGAATCTTGTCGGCCATACGATTGAATCGTCCGTTCTAGCAATCGATCCAATCGCTGCAACGGATAACATCGCAAAGAATCTCGGGATCGAGGCAGGCGAGACGGTTTATTACGTCAAGCGAATCCGCTACATCGACGGCAAGATCCTCTGTCTCGAAGAGTCTTACTATCGCCAATCGATCGTTCCATACTTGAATCGCGAAATCGTCGAGCAGTCGATCTTTGAATACTTAGAGACGGCACTGCAATTGAACATCGGATTTTCTGATATGTACATGCACGTCGGAAAATTAAGTGCTGAGACAGCTCGTCATCTGAGCCTTGCTGAAGGGGATCCTGCCATGACGATCGAGACGGTTTTCCATTTGACGAACGGTCGCCCGTTCGACTATTCCGTCATCACCTATCACTACGAACATTCGCATTTCGTCATCCAAGCAAACGGATTATTCCTTTAAATGAAACGAAAAAAAACGAAATCTGATGATCGTCCTCATTTTACTGAAGACATTTCATCGGATTTCGTTTTTTCTTTTAAGAAACTAATCAATGCTACTATACAAAATGGATATATCACTAATACGCCAATCAATAATAATCCAAGTACTGGACTTAGAAAATCAGCTGGACGCGTGACAGGAAACCACTGACTCATTGCGTACGTCATCAAGACGAAGTAAAATGACCAACTGAGATATAGCAACCATGTGAGTCGACTTCGAATCATCTCGCCCTGCATAAGGCAGATTGATTTAAAGAATAAGATGATACGCACAATCATCTACAGAATGTCCAATATATAAAACACCTGGTAAGATAAGCCTGTTATCCGCACGATCCGTTCGATGTTCAATGTCCTTTCAGCAGGAATGAATAGAATTATGGCAAAAGACAGACTCCACCCGTTCCACTTCACAAACAATCGCATCTTCTATATACCAATCTCTTCTTTACTAGAAGCTTCAAGATAGAGTTCCCAATCAAACGTCGTCAAGGCAATCACTTTTCCGTCTCTTTCATACCAAGCCGTTGCCCCTTCACGATCAAGTTCTTCCCACCCTGCTTGACGAATCCACGTTCCATACAATAATCCTGGACCATCTGTTTCTGAAACGAGATGGGTTTCTATTTTCAACTCTCCTTGCTTTTCGACTGCCGTTGCAAAGCGAGGGACAGGAAATCCTGATACTTTTGATTCCTGAAAACCACTATACCAACCGCCGAAAATGACTATGAGCCCGATCGACATAATGGCGATCCATTTCTTTTTCATACGTACCCTCCTTCACTTTTCCATCCTCATTTATAACTTACCAATAAATGGTCTTCATTCCCTCATTCTACAGACGGATTACTGATTTTTTAGATGTGAAAACATATGAAAATTATTTTGGATTTATGAAAACAATTAAATTTATTTCGATTTTTTTCATAAAAAATGCATATCTTTGTTCATCCCTAGAGTAGCAACGGTTTGACAACTCCCGGCATAGAGCCATTTTCAGTCGTTTTCAA
Source organism: Exiguobacterium acetylicum (assembly GCF_022170825.1). NCBI lineage: Bacteria > Bacillati > Bacillota > Bacilli > Caryophanales > Exiguobacterium > Exiguobacterium acetylicum. The sequence goes on from NZ_CP081878.1 coordinate 1,740,770, forward strand.
CTGGCTAAGCAGATTAGCAACTTGACTTCATTTCCTGCTATGTTACGATACGAACTTATCAAAGGGAGTGAACAGAACTTATGAAATTCAGAAAAGAAAAAGTCAATGTCGTTGACATGCAGCAAACCAAAAAGAGTGTCTACGCGACCGGAATTGGGAATGCAATGGAATGGTTCGATTTTGGTCTTTATTCCTATCTCGCAATCATCATCAGTCAAAACTTCTTTAGCGCTGTTGAAAATGATGAACTGAAGCTCGTCTTTACTTTTGCGACGTTTGCGATCGCTTTTTTAATGCGACCAATCGGCGGAATCGTCTTTGGACGAATTGGAGATCGACTCGGACGGAAGGTTGTCTTGACGACGACGATTGTCATGATGGCTGGATCGACACTCATCATCGGGTTATTACCAACTTATGATCAAATCGGGATTTGGGCACCAATTCTATTATTGTTAGCTCGTATCCTACAAGGTTTTTCAACAGGCGGTGAATACGCCGGCGCAATGGTCTACATCGCCGAATCGTCGCCCGACAATAAACGAAGCGCCCTCGGGAGTGGACTTGAAATCGGTACACTCGGTGGGTATATTTTAGCGTCACTACTCGCAACAACGCTCTTCGTCACGTTATCAGATGATCAAATGGCATCTTGGGGATGGCGCATTCCATTCATCCTTGGAGCACCACTCGGTTTGTTTGGTCTCTACTTACGGCGTCATTTGGATGAATCACCGATCTTCGAGAATGAAATTAATGAGAATACAGAAGAACCCGCGACATTCCGCGAAATTCTTCGTGATCATAAACGCGATATCATCGTTTGCTTTATTGCTGTTGCTTTCTTCAACATTACGAACTACATGCTCTTGTCGTATATGCCATCGTACCTCAATGAAGTCATCGGCATGTCAAGCTCAACAAGTACGATTTTAATTACCGGTGTGATGGTGATCATGATTCCACTCGCTTACATCTTCGGGAAACTGAGTGATAAAAAAGGGAATCGTAACATCGTCTTGTTTGCACTCGCTGGACTATCAATACTTTCGATCTTGTCATTCTACTTGATCGGTTTAAAACCGCTCTTGTTCGTTGGAATCGGTATCTTCATCCTCGGTTTCTTCCTGGCCATCTTCGAGGGTACGATGCCAAGTCTATTACCAAGTATCTTCTATACGGATGTTCGTTACCGGACGCTTTCTGTTACATTTAACGTCTCGGTTTCAATCTTTGGTGGAACGACGCCACTCGTGTCGACATGGCTCGTCCATACGACTCAAAATCCGCTTGCTCCTGCTTTCTATCTAACGGCAGTCAGCGTCATCGGCTTCGTCACGTTCTTCTTCTTCTTCAAAAATACAGCCGGAAAAGCTCTTAAAGGGTCGCATCCGACTGTCTCCAGTGAAAAAGAAGTTTCAACAATCGCGAAAAAACCGGAAGATGCCCTCTGGTGGGCAGAGTAATTCCCATAGCAAAGAACCGTCTTCATCATGAAGACGGTTCTTTTTAGTAAACAGCACTTAACTCTTGGACGACACGATCGGCAACAGCCAGTTCTTCCTCTTGTGCAAAATCGAACTGACAACCGATCGCAACGAGCCCGTTCGCATGTGCCGCTTTGAAATCAGATAAGCGGTCACCTACAACGTAGCCTGACGAGATGTCGTGCGTCTTACAAATCTCCCGTACGAGTGCTGATTTATCACCGGAAGCGATATCTTCAATGCTATAAACGTGATCGATATACGCTTCAAGTCCATACGTCGTCACGATTGCTGAAAGGTAGGATGGCCACCCATTACTAGCGATATAGACCGGGTGTCCGGCTTGTTTTAAGCGCACAAGTAACTCAACCGTTCCCGGATATAACTTACCATGACCGGCTTCGACTGCCTGCTCTAAGCTTCGCCGAAACTGACGATCCGCAGCGTGTTGTTCTGCTAACGAAAAATTTGGTGATAAAGTTGCCCAAACTTCTGGTAACGATACACCCATGATTTTTTGATACAGCGCGAGCGGTGTGTCTCCCTCCCAGCGCCCCGCTTGACGTAAGTCATGAAATACGTCTTCTAACGCATGAGCAAGTACGGCATTCGTTTGAAACAACGTTCCATCCATATCAAAAATATAGTGTGTCATTCGTGTTCCCCTTCCTGCTCTCGTTTTATCTGCTGAACAATCGCTTCTAATGACGAGTCTTCGACAATCAGACGATCTGTCGGACGTAAATCCCGATCAATCCACCAGCGTTTCATGTCCACTTCAGAAAACTCTGTCGGCTGCCGCATCGCATGGCGACGGACCGTTTCTTCGAATGAGACGTCAAAATAATACGCCGCGTACCGTGAAGTAAAGCGTCGTTCTAACCGGTCAATCATTTCACCGTACCAATCCTGTGCGAGAATTCCTTCCAGCAGAATCGTCGCGTGACGACCGTCAGCAAGCATGACTAGATCTTCTATCCAGCGAATCGCCGGATTTCCTGGTCCATCTTTTACATTCAACATCTCTCTTCGAATAACATCTTGAGATAAGAGAAGCGTATCCGGTAAAGCTGATTGTAACGCTTTCGAAAGCGTCGTTTTCCCACTACCAGAGTTCCCACGGAGGACGATCAAGCGCGACTTCATGTCGTGAACCAGTCTCCATTCAAGGCAGCGATGTACCGTTCTGCTGATCGAGCCACGGCTTCGGACGCACCCGATTCAATTTTTCGATGAAAGGCGTCATATAATTTTTCGAACGCGAGCGGATGTAACGTCTCTGCCATTCGCGCAACTGTCTCTGCCGGTAGCGGAATCAGATTTGGATAGCTGTACATGAAACTGACCCACGCACGATCGGCAACAATCCGAATGATGTCTCCTGTCAACAGCAGCCCTGCTGACGCGTCTTTTCGTTCACAGATGACTGCCCCTTTAAAGTGACCACCGACGCGATGTAATATCAAATCTTCTGCTAACTCCAAGCGTTCACCACTCCAGAATACGATGCGCTCGCTTGGTCGCGTCACAAACGACGCATCGTCTTCATGAATATAGATCGGCACGTCAAAAGTCTCTGCCCATTCGACTTGTGTTGCGTAATAATGCGGATGCGATAATGCGATTGCGTGAATCCCGCCTAATTCATTCATCTGTTCTTTTGTCTTTGAATCAATATATGTAATACAGTCCCATAATAGGTTGAACGATTTCCCCTGGACAAGGTATGCGGTTTGCCCGATACCAAATGATGGTGTCGTCTGGATTGCATAGACGCCTGCTCCGTCGTCCGTGATGACATTTTGATAGGTTCCTGAAGTTTGCATGTCAACAAGTGTCGTCCACATTTGACCAGTTGGATTGACATACTGTCGTTCCTCTAAGCAAATCGGACATATTTCGCGTTCTGGATTGATTTGTTCGACGCCACACGTCGTACAGATGATGGTTTCCATGTCATGTTCCTTTCCAATTTCGAAATGATTTTCCTGATATATCATACCATATTCCATTTATAGGGAAAGTGTGCAGGAATTATTTTGAATGAAACGAATTAAGAATTTGTACAATATAATCAAAGGAGGAATTCTTATGTCGACCTCGACTCACCTTATTGCTCCCCGACTAAACGCCGTTTTTTTACATGTACAGGACTTAAAACGGTCTGCCGCTTGGTACCATCAGTTACTCCAGCTCCCATTTGATTCGTCTCTCGTCACGTCACCTGTCTATAATCTCCCACTTCAAGGTCTAACTAGCTTGACGCTTGATGACCATGCGAACGACCCAACGTATCGACATCAACCTTCTCGACAACCTTTGTTTAATTTTTACACGACGGACATCGAAGCATCCTATCAGTTCGTGTTATCACTACAAGCACCCATCATCCGCGACATCGAACGATTCGATGATTTTGCATATTTTACGTTTGCGGATCCCGATGGTAACGTTTTGATGCTCTGTACAGGTTGAGATAACAAAGCAGGTCGTACCACACATGTGGTACGACCTGCTTTTATTTAATCGGACTTCTTTTTATGATTAATAACGCTTTGAAAGCGTTCAGTGAACCGATCGATTACCTCTTCTGTATTAAGAACATCAGAAAACCAAATCTTCTTGCCTTCGGAAAACGTGAGGTGCAGTGTTCCGTCTATTGCGAATGCCGCTTCAAGCGTGGCAACCGTATCTGACTTCATTAACGTTTTCTGTGATAGAGTGACCAGTTCATTCATCAACGTTTCGCGTGTAGCTTCAGATGCCTTTTCGTGAAGAAGATCAACCGTCTTATGAAGCATTATAGCCTTTGAAACGCGTGATAAATTCAACTCACGGATTTCGAAAGTATAGACTCCTTCGTTTTCATGCGGACGTTGGACGATGAAGCGTGGAGAATGCACTAAGTGTTGAATGAAGTGAACAAACATTTCGATGGTCATTTCGGACATTCCGAAACCCTCCCTTTTACATGGATCAACGGACGAATGCCTTTAATCCTTTATGTGAATGGACAAAAAAAGAGTCCTGTATAAAAAACAAGCTGGTGAGATGAACTATCCCTCCCTTCTGTAAAGTTATACCACGAAAACAAGTACAAAGTGTACATGTTTTTGTTTCAAAATTAAGATTCGAATAGCGTCCGAATCTTGTTTATAGTAACATAAAAGATACTAGTTTTAATCATATTTAATAGGATCATATGATAAAAATGTGCATGTTAAAAATATGTACACGGATAAAGAGCCAGAGATCATCTATCCCTCTCTGACTCCCCTCATCAGTCGTTCATCGTTGGCGCAATTAAGTCTTGTAACGTGTAAGCCTGCAAGGCGTCCGTAAAGGACATAAATGCTTGATCGAACGCTTGTCGTGTGTTTTGCAAACTACCATTTTTATTTGGAACTGTCACATTTTCAAGATAGGATACTTCTTCAAATAAATGAACGATTTCTCCTAAGGTAATCATCTCTGGGGATTTCGCTAATTTGAATCCACCATTACGACCCTGTACAGAAATGATGAGACCAAACTTGCTCAATGAATGGACAATCTTCATCAAATGATTTTTAGAAATATCATAATGGGTTGCCACTTCCTGAATTTGTACGAGCCGTGTCGGATGCGACGCTGCGAAAATAAGCACACGAATGGCATAGTCCGTAGAGCGAGTCATCTTCATCCATTTCACCTTCTTTTTCTTTCCTTTATATAGACATAGTACAGAAGCTCACTCATTTTCACAATCAGTAGTGTGGTTTAAAGTGTTTAAGAGTGACTTTGCACATATGTATATCGTTTATCTTAAAGTATATTAAGTGTCAAAATCTAGGGATTTTTTCGGAAAGAGGCAAAATGATATTTTTAATCATTAAAACAAGTATGCTGCTTTTTTAATGTATTATGATAAAATTCTTTTAAACATGAGTATTTAATATTTGTTTTATATCTTTTTAGAGAGAGGTCTAGTCATGAAGTGGCTGTCATCAAGTATATTCAATCGTTTTTATATCCTATTGCTTTCAAATTTCTTGATATTTGCAAGTATCGGCGTCTTAACATTTTACTTCGCTCAAAAAGAACTTGATCAACACAGAACTTCATCACAGAAGATCACACTTCAAAAAACACAGGCTCGTACGCTTTGGAATGAAGCACAACAAGTCAATCTTCAAGTTCAACAAATCGATTTTAATGATCAAGATGCTCTTAAACAAGTCAATCAACGGTTGACGCAATTACAAAAACATGTTCTAACATTTAGCCAGCGTTATTCGGATTCATCAGATGAACGTTTTACAAATCTACTTGTCCAATTTTCAAGATTTTTAGATCAGGAACTCACATTACAAATACTTACGGATAATCAAAAGCTAGTTCGACAATCTGACTCTGTCGTCAATGACTACTTTCGAATGATTCATAATGAAGAAAAAACAGCACAACAGTCCCTGCAACAAAGAACAGTCGAAGTGTTACGCTATGCCTTTGGTGTGATGATCATCGCTTTTTTTCTTCTCAGTTATTTGATTTTACGGCTTGTGCGTTCTTTTCGAATAGATTTACTCAACCTCGTCGAACAAACGAAACAACCTGATCGGTTGGAGCATAATGACTTTCAGACCCGTCATGACGAAATTGGAACTCTTGGGAAATCGATGCAGCAAATGACGACGTTGCTCGCATTTGAGCATCAGCAAACGCAAACTGCTAATTCAAAACTCCAAGAGGCACTACATCAACAAAAGACTATCGAGCGGCAACTTCAATTTCAAAACCAGTTAGCTACACAAATTCTACGCCATCAATCAACGACAGGTCTACACACCTGGTTACAAGCGATTGGAAGTCATTTTCGGGCAGCACATATCTATTTTTCACCGCAGTCGGAAGGTTTTGAACCCGTTCATATCGCACTATCGAATGAACCAACATACAACCAAGACCGGATAGAATTAGAAGCAAAGATCGAGCTTGATCCATCAATTCATTTGATCGAGACGGAACAGTTGACGCTGTGCGCTCTCCCCTTACACAGTCCATCAGCATTCATTGGCACGTTGACGTTACAATTTCACCATCGATTCACGGATGCAATTGCACTTCAAAAAACGACACATTTACTGAATATCGGATTGATGCGTTTGCTTGATGATATCCGAATTACAGACAATCACCAATTGATTCAGCGCATCTTAAATGGTCTTCGAGAAGCTATTCTGTTTGTCGATGTCTCAAATACGGATATCTTCACGAATCGAATGTTTCACCAGCTGTTCCCTAATTGGTCTCCTTCTGAAAAACAATCAGAAAACCTAGAATTTGTCATCGAAACTTTTGAACCGTTGATTCTCGAAACAGAAGCATTATATGCATATGTCGAACAAATCAAAGTGAGCTTTGAGAACGCATCAGTCGTTCCCGCTCAGGATTTTTCAATGTCAGACGATCGTCATCTGCGACTTTACACGGAATTTTTGCCAGAACGTCAAGGTATTTTATTTGTTTTTCGTGAACGCACTGTCGAAGTCAATCATGCAAAAAAAGAGCAAAATTTCATTTCAGTTTTATCACATGAGCTACGAACACCGCTTGCGTCCATTGAAGGATTCAGTGAACTAATGTTACACCGAACGTTATCTCCTTCAAAACAGCGAAAATATTTAGAGACAATGCGAAGTGAAACGCAACGGCTCAGTCAACTGTTAACAGAATTTCTCGATTATCAGCGACTAAGTCATCAAAAAGAAACATACCAGTTAGAATCATTTTGTATCGAACGCATGCTAATTGAATTAACGGAGTGGCTTGACATCACGACTTCGACACATCACTTACAAATCCGAACGGATGGTTCTTGTACAATCACGGCTGATCCAGAAAAAATTCGGAGAGTCTTGTTGAATATCCTAAACAACGCCATAAAATACTCTCCCGAAGATTCGAACATCCAAGTCTCGTTAGCATGTTGTGAATCTGAAATCGTCATTACAATCAGTGATAACGGATATGGTATTCCAAAACATGACCTTCCCTATCTGTTTGATCCCTATTACCGTGTCGAACATGCTGATCACATCCAAGTTCAAGGAACAGGTCTGGGATTACCGATTTGTAAAGAAATTATCGAAGCACATGGGGGACGTATCACCGTTCATTCAGAAATTGGAAGAGGGTCTGACTTTTTTATCCGTTTACCTCGTGATGAAGAGTGGAACACAACCAATAACATGTATAAAAACGATATGGATAATCTGCAAATAGGAAGTGAAGAGCGTGGAAGCTGATTTAAATCAAATCGTTCGCTGTTTAAATCAAGATTTTAAGCACCAACGAACTGTCTTTAGTGCATTGACCCTAAAAGAAACCAATCCCTGTATCATTTTGATGGAAGATCACCGTCGAAGACGGATGGAGGATGCCTTGTATCAATATCCAGATTTCATCGCAGAACTGGAATCTCATATATATCGTTGTTTGATTGATGTACGGGGAGCGCGCGAGTCGGCTTCCCCTTCTGAGATTTTTATTTCTAAAGCACAACTCTACTCGCCTTATCATTATTTAGTCACCTTTTTATGAAAGGAGTCCGTCATGACTGTTCAAGAAAATACGGCACTGTTGATCATTGATGTCATCAACAAGATGGATTTTGAAGGAGCTAATCAGTTATTGCAACAGACACTCCCTGTCCTCGCCCCACTCTCGGGATTGAAACACCACTGCAAACGTCTAAATATTCCAGTTATTTATGTTAACGACAATTTCGGTCTCTGGCAGGAGAATGTAAATCAAATCATTGATGAATGCCGTGGTGGTCTCGGAGACATACTCATCGAAGCCTTACATCCAGAAGAGGATGATTACTTCATCATCAAGCCAAAACATTCAGGCTTTTTCGGCACGCAACTTGATATTTTACTAAAGCATTTAGATGTCTCACGACTTATCATCACTGGCCTAACGACGGATATGTGTATTTTATTCACGGCAAACGACGCCTACATGCGGGAATATTCTATTCATGTTCCGTCAGACTGTACGGCAGCAGAAACCGCTATTGCAAAAGATCATGCCTTGGAAATTCTCAGTTCTACATTGTCTCTTGATTGCGCTGAGAGTTCAAAGTTAATGAACGAGGTATAACGATGTTGCGTCTCCGATACGTATGAGATACCGTAATGACTTTTCCATTTTATTCACGCTATTGATCCTCAGCGAATTCTTGAACGCTTCGATCTGTTTTACAGTTCAGAAAGTATGGAGCGGTGAGCCTAAAGACCATTCCCTCACTTAAGCATTCACTTCTAGATATCGATCAAAAAGAAACAGGTTTGAAAGAAACCGAATAAGGTATATAACATGTGTAAGTTGCATATGTTTAAAACTTAAAGGGGGTTCTTTTCATGTTTCGCCATCAAAAGGAATTACAATTCGAAGTCAAGGTTGATCGACCCGATCCAAAACTTGCTCGGGCCGTGCAAGAGGTACTCGGTGGACAATTCGGTGAGATGACGGTCATGATGCAATATCTTTTCCAAGGCTTCAATTGTCGAGGTGAAGAAAAGTACAAGGACATGCTGATGGATATCGGGACGGAAGAAATCGGACACGTTGAAATGCTATGTTCCCTCATTTCTCAATTGCTCGACGGGGCGTCACCGGATGATCAGGCAGAAGCTGCCAAAGATCCAGCGACGGCAGCAATTCTCGGGGGTATGAATCCACAGCATCTTTTAGTTAGCGGTCTTGGCGGGTTGCCATCAAACTCAAACGGCATTCCGTGGAATGGATCCTATATCGTCGCGAGTGGTAACTTGTTAGCAGATATGCGTTCAAATTTACACGCTGAGTCACAAGGTCGACTTCAAGTCGCCCGTCTGTATCATATGACGACGGATGAAGGCGTTCGTGCTACCTTCCGAAAGATGCTCGCTCGCGACCGGTATCACCAGTACCAATGGATGGCTGCAATCGAAGAGCTCGAGACGAAAAATGGCGTCGTCGTTCCGGCTACATTTGCACCAGAAGATGAGATGGAAGCGCAACCTCATGCTTATGAGTTCTGGGACCTATCGGAAGGTACAGCTTCCAGAGAAGGTCGCTGGGCTCAAGGGGACGCGCAAGATGGCAGCGGTGAATTCATTCATTTAGAAAATCCCGCACCGCAAGGAAAGGTTCCGAACATGAAGGTACCGGCACATCATCTGCATCACGACCTAGCTGAAAAAACAGGAATGCAAAACGTCAAAGATACGGTCAAACGAATGTTACATGATAAGGAGTGAAACTGATGGCTAAATCACCGCTTGCAATTCATGAAACACTCGAAATTCATGAAATCATGACGATGAAACAAGCCTGTCTCGTTAAAGCAGTTGCCGTTCGTTCCTTCGTCAAAGATGATACGCTTGAAAAATTGATTGCTCAAGATATCAAAGATAGCGAAAAAGCCTTAAACGATTTACAAAAACTATTGGCAGATCATGAAGGAGGCGGTTCTCATGAATGAAGCTCTTCAATCGATTAGCCGTCCGAGTAAAAAACGAGACGAATTGATTGCGACAGACTTCTTGATCAGCAGTAAATCACTCGTCCGCGCTTATGCTGTCGCGATTACAGAAACGGCTTCTCCTGATGTGCGGAAAGTCTTGACTGAACAACTGAACAAAGCCATTCAGACTCACGCTGCGGTCGCCGGATACATGATCGATCAGGAGATGTATCACGCGCATGATCTTAAAAAGCAATTGAAACACGATCAAGAAAAACTAGAAGTCGCAAAAGGATTACTATGACATTCCCCCCTTCCCTTCTGATTCTGAAGTGGAAGGGGTTTTCTTTCATAATTCGTGTAAGGAGCGATCAGTCCCATGATTAACATCAATCACATTCAAATCAAACAAAATGGAGAAACCGTTTGTCTCACCTGGACAGGAACAAGTAACGTCCGACTCTTTTTAAATGGTATACCTTGTTTCATTCAGAACGCGAATACCTATCAAACGGAGACACTTCCTTTATTTGAGCCTCTGTCGTTCGAACTGATCGATTCAGATTCGAAGACACGTATCGTCACGGCTCTTGTTTCAAGTACGGATGATTTGTATTGGAACCGAAAAATGACTGTCCTAATTCAGCAAGATCATGCTGTCCGACTGTTATGGGGTGAAATTCAAGAGGTAGCGCATTATACGGTATTTCAAGATGGACATCGAGTAGGTCAAACTGCGACACCCGAATGGAAAGGAACGATTGAACCTGAACAGTTTACGCGGTTCGAAATCCGGGTGCTCCGTCCCATTTCAAGAAAATCGATGCCGTTCGCACGGATGATCGAGACATTCGCGCGCGTTACGAATCAGATAAAACAGGAACAAGACCGGGAACGGGAATTTGAACAATTTGTGCTCTATTTTTCCTTGTATCCGACATCTACTCCGCATCTGAAATTTTCTACTTTTCGGTTACGTGTGCTAACGTTCATTGCTCCACCGATTCTCGTGAACCCGAATCCGTTTTCTCCGCATCGTTATTTTGAAGGCGATGCGCGACAATATTCACCTTTTTCAAAAGAGTATCGTACCTTTACAGAAGTCCTGACAAGTATTGGTGAAACGACTCATCAGCTATCAAAACAAGCAAATCCTACCCGCTCTTTTGATGCTCGTCATCAGTTGTATCGGGAAGATGTCGCTTCGACACAACAAATTTACTTGTCAGATCAATCATCTACTCGATATACGCTTCATCATTCTGTCGGTAATCCGCTCGTCGTCTCACCAAACATCGACTACGAAATAACGGTGACACACCAATCAAATCTTTGGCGCATCGCAGGAACGCATCTGCAATCACCGCATCATGAAGTGTACCTAGATGAAGGAGATGATTGTTTCGAAACCATCCACCAAGCCCATGATTTAGGCTTAAGTTTCCTTGGTGACCCGTTGCCAAGTTGTCACTGGCTGCATATGACGAATCAATGAACAAAAAGGAAGCCGCGACCAATTCGTCGCGGCTTTTCGTATTTAGTCATGAAATCGAGCACGTGTCTCCGGAGACGGGAGTGCGCACTCTTGTTTTTGCCCAAACCAACGATGGCGATTGCTCGCAACGAAATCATAGACGCGATCGCGGAGTGAACGTGGAACAATGCGAAGTACACTTAACAGACGCCATCCACCCCGCAAATGACGGGCAATCCGTAACGCTGCGTCCGATTTGATATAAGGCACACCCCGGTCAATTACGACGACACTGTCGATGGATTCCGGGAGATGATGACGCTGGACCAGCTCTTGTCCCGTCTCTCCTTGTAATGAAGCAAAATCATGGTATCCTTGGTCTCGTTTTAAGATGAACTGGACGCTTGCGTCGCAGAGGTTGCATTCTCCATCGAATAAGACAATTGCTTTCATGATTGATTCATCCTTCCTCATCTGTATAGCGAATTGTTTCGTACACTTTCCCTTTACCACACTTCCAGCTGAAACATGCACTTAATTAGTATGTTAAATGCTGATAACGCTTTCTTTACATACCTCGCTTACGCTATACTGTTTTTGTAAACATTTGGATGATAAAATAACGCAGCTAGCGTTTTAAATGCATTTTATTTAAAGGAGAATACATATGACGACACAACCTATTGCCATCGTAACCGGAGCAAGTCAGACGCGCGATATCGGAGCCGCTATTTGCCGTCAGCTCGCCGCGACCGGTCACGATCTCGTCTTTACTTATTTTAAAGCAACAGCCAATTGGCCGGCTAGTTTTACGACTGAACTTCAGAATCAAGGTTCTCGCGTTCTTGCGCTTGAGCTCGATTTAAGTCAAGCAGATGCTGCTGACGAATTATTCGCTCAAGTAGAGGACTTTGGAACACCAAGTATTCTCATCAATAACGCTGCCCATTCGACGATGACGGATTGGCAGACACTTGACGCGAAAAGCCTCGACCAACACTATGCGGTCAATCTCCGTGCTCCATTGTTGCTTGCAACACGGTTTACGAATAGATTCGTTGAGGCGAATCTGACGTCCGGTCGCATCATTCAATTAACGTCCGGTCAGGATCTCGGTCCGATGCCAGACGAGATTGCTTACGCAACGACAAAAGGTGCCTTATCAACCTTTACTAAAACATACGCCGCAGCCGTGGCACCGCTTGGTATCACCGTTAATGCTGTCAATCCGGGTCCGACTGACTCGACTTGGATGGATGAGGCAACACGGACAGCGCTTAAACCTAGTTTTCCATTCGGACGGATTGGTGCTCCTGAAGATGTCGCGCGATTGATTCAATTTCTCGTCAGTCCAGACGGTAGTTGGGTGACTGGACAGGTCATTCATTCCGAAGGTGGCTTTCAACGCTGAACATCAGGATCTAGACAATAATGACCCCTGACCACTTCGGTCAGGGGTCATTCCGTTATCGAAAGACGGGTCCAGTTTCTAACAAAAAATCGTTCCAAGCCGTTTGATGCAAGTCGCTATATAGTTTTGGCATCTGGTCTCTTTCAAAAAAAGCAACGTCTAGTGATTCATCGGGATCAATCGTCAGCTGTCCACCGTTGATGTGGCAAACGAAAAAGTGCACGATCGGTTGAGCGACGTCGCCGGTTGGATAGACTTCTTCATACTTCGAATAGATACCACTTAACCGTTCGATCGTGACATGAAAACCAGTCTCTTCGAAAATCTCACGCTGCGCAGCTTCTACGAGCGATTCTCCTAGTTCAAGTGCTCCACCGGGAAAGCCCCACTCCTGTTGCTCCCGTCGTTTTTGAAGAAGAATGCGCCCCTCCGTGTCGATGACAAAACCATCGGCAAAGTTCAACATCACTTTTTCCTGACCCACCTTACTGCGGAGAAAACGAATGTAGTCCATCTGTCGCCTCCAACTGTTTGAATTGTTTTAGCCAGCCAATCAGTTGATCGATCATCATGTCCGACACGGTGTGATTGATTCCAGAAAAGACACGTAATTCGGTCGCTTGATGAAAACCTGCTTGAATAGCTGACTCAAAGTAAGTCTGTTGAATTGATAACGGAATGATCTCATCAGCATCTCCGTGTAGGAGCAACCGCGGACGCTGATCCATTACATCAATCGGATCAAGCATCCATGGCGCCACTCCTTGCAGTGGCGGTCGACCGTCTCTTTCTCGGAATTGACGTTCGGCTTCAAGATAAGCGCCACCACCATTGATCGCAACGAGGGCTTTAGTCGGGAAACGTGCCAAGATTCCATGCGCAATGAAGCCACCCATCGACACACCGATGACGATCACATCTGAAGCATTCCAACCTGACTGCTTGATGATTTCTGTCGCTTCCGTAATCGATTGCTCGACGACCGACCAAAAATAGGTCGTCGTAACGTCCGGTTCAAATGGATTGTCGAGCGGCTCCCGCTGGTCGTGTCGAATGAGTTCTGGAACGAAGACATCGTATCCTTCGTCAGCGAGTTGCTTAGCAAACGCCAGATAGGAAACAGCTGTACCGCCCCAGCCGTGGTAAAGCAGGATTGCTCCCGTTGGTTGAGAAGCCCGGACGATATGGACAGGAAAATCAAGCTTCATTTCTTTTCTCTTCTTTCGTGCGGACGATCGTCTGTGCGAAGTCATCTTCTGGTAATCGTTGACCATCTTCGAGGAAAGGTTTCCAGTACGGTCGGATCTTAAATAATGAGACCGTGTCACGATAAACCGTTCGCCGGACAACTTGTTTCGTCGTCAACGGCAATCCGTTCTTATCTTCGACCTGAATACCGCAGATCTGACCACCAATCGATTTTCCGTTCAATAGTTTTAATTGTGCGATTTCTCCTAGAAAACTAATCGTCGGTTGTGTCACGACGGCATGGATGACTTCTGATTTCACGCGTCGTAAGACCGTTTTTTCGATGACGACAGAAAGTCCTAAATAGACGGCTTGGTTGATGATGTATGCGCCAATTCGTCGTTTTGTCCTTGAATGCATGAGTGGTCCTCCTTATACGTTGAAGTAGACGACAGCGCCGAGTGCACTGACAGCAACCAAATAAAAGACGATTGCGAGTCGTTTGTTTGCGGCAGAGATATCCTTTCGAACGAGAATTTTACTATACCGAAACGTTAAGAATGCGAATACGAGCAATGCTACGATCACTAATGGCTCCATTTGATTCCCCCCTTTTCTCTCTTATTCTACATGATATGCGTTCTTAAATTGTTATATTTTACAAGTAAAGTAGTATATGCTTGTTCCATACATAATCGATCTTACATTGAAATGAGGTTTTAACTTTGAAGACTACAACCATTTGTTGTCTCGTCGCGTCTAAAACGCCTGGTTATCTCACTCGGGAACTCCCGACACTCGGCATTCATGACGTTCAAATTCGCACTCTTGCTGGTGCCGTCAGCATTGGCGCCGAGCTCCCGCAATGGCTTGAACAAGACATGACGATAACCGACTATCACTATCCGCTCGAGACTGGTTATGAGAGTTACGGCGAAGTAATGGCTGTTGGCGACGCGGTTCAAATCGTCAAGCCAGGTGATCGTGTCATCAGCTTTTATGGTCACAGGGATCAAGCAATCGTTTCGGATTCGAAAATCATTCTTGTTCCTTCCCATATTTCAGCACGCGAAGCTTTACTACTGATCCTGTCTTGTGACGCGGCAAAAGGCGTAAGGAAACTGACATTAACACCAGACTCACGGGTTCTCGTGACCGGAATGGGAACGATCGGTTTACTAGCGGTACACTACTTACGGCATTACTTTAATGTCCGTCAGATTGATGTCATTGAACCACTCGCTTCTCGCGCTGAATTTGCGCGCCAGTTAGGTGCATATGTCGTCACACCAAATTCAGATGTGTATGACGTCGCCATCGAATGTTCCGGACGACAGGCCGCCTTTGCCGAGCTCCAGTCCGCTGTCCGTCCTCATGGAACGATCTGTGTCTTATCGGATGGCAACCGGGAAGCCTTGACGTTAACTCCCGCTTTTCACGCAAAAGAACTACAAATTGTTGCTTCTAGTGATGGTTGGGATTATCGCAAACATGCAGACTGGCTCTTTGCAGACGAGCGTCTCGCAACCTTACCTGATTTGTTCGAACAGGAGACAACGTTTAGCAATCTCGCAAATTGTTTCACTTCCTTGATGCACTCAACGCAACTACCAATCAAAGTGTTCGTCGATTACGACAAGACATGCTGAACGCCGTTCGGATCCGTCCCTACTAGCGACGCGCCAGAGAAGACCGCTTCTTGTAAGACGGTCTTCTCCCCGCGGACGGTTTGAATTTGCGGAATCGGTCGGTCGAACAGCTTCGCTAAATCTTTCTCTAATCCTTCACGTGGCGTCGATAGGACGAGACGCACGAGTTCCGTTCCGTCAGCATCCGCAATCGCATCTTCGTGCGTTTGCAGCTCAATCCGTAATCCGTACGGCGTCTGCAAGAACGTCCGACGCTCGTTCGCTTGGATCGTGAACGATAACGTTCCTGCGCGGTCGAGAATCGCTTGCAAGTCATCCGACTGAATCAAAAACCCGATATGATCAAAACGTACCGTCTTACCGAATCCGATCGTTACGTTGACTGCTCCACGTTTCATTTCAATAATTCGAAACAAGATGTGATCTGTTCGAAAGTCGTCCCATGTCAAGGGCGGATTGAATGCATTGAATTCTCCATCTTTTTTCCCGATGCGCTGGGAAACGTGGAATCCGCGTGCTGTGTACCAGGCTTCTGTTTCTTCCAAATGTGGTGTCCAAATATGATAATGAAATAGCATTTATATACACTCCTTTTCGTTGTTCCAATCGTTCCACGTCATCACTTCGACTTGGTTTGATTCGTTCAAGTACTGTCGTAATAATGGGAGGTGTGCCGCACCGTACAGACAGACAATCCGTTCGGTCGTCTGAGCGAGTTGTAATAGACGAGTAGCAATCTTTTGATTACGAACATGCCAATAGTTATCGATCCAGATTCGCCCATTCTCCAGCCGTTCGATTTCCTTATAGACTGTAGCCGATGCTGTAATCGTCTGTTCATTGTGCAATAGATCGAGCCAATCGGAAAATGATAACTGCTCCATCGCTTGTTCTAACTGATGCGTCCGCTTCGTCTCAGTAGCAATAACCGTCTCGAACTCTTCCGGATGAAGCGCACGAATCTCTCCTAAATTCGGGACATCTGAAACAGATTCATTCCAGTCCACCCCGTGTAGATGCGCTAGTCCAGCCATTCGTGCCAAACGAAAACCAATTTGTTCCCGTTCATTATCGGTTAAATCGCTCTCGTGTTGATACGTTTCATATGTATGTTGCACGTCACCCATCCGTTCAGGTGACGTCTCAAGGGCAACGCATGTTGGTCGAAATGTGTTCAATCGGGCAATGACTTGTTTGATCTCACGTTGCCGTCGTTCTGACGTGACATCAAAAATCGTCGGACGAATCATATCTCCATTTGCTGGTCGATCAAGATGGAACATGCCCATCAGTAAAATCTGAGGTTTCATCAACACTCCCCCTTTTCCTGATTTTACCTTATCCTCTTCCATTAATGCGACAATTACATATTATGAATCTAGGCGAACGATTTTAAGTTACAGAATCGACACTAATTAGTTAACCACCCATAATCAAAAGGAAAATAATCCAATATATGGTATCATTAATCAACATTTATACAAGGAGGTTTCCCATGAAAAAAACACTCGCCATATTTGCAATCGGATTTTTCTTTGTATTAATTGGGTGTAATCCGGATGGAACAGAAGAGAACGGTAGCTACGCCATGATTGTCGTTGTTAATAACAAAGAATATAACGGAACAGAAGAAAAATTAGATGTATTAAAACAACGAAGTGCAGAGATTAGTAAAATACTTAAGAAAACAAAAGCGTATGAAATGCCTCAAGAGAACAGTCAATCGAATTCTTTTTCGGTCGGATCTACCATCTATTCTGTTAAGGGAACAGATGATTTTATCATCGTAAAAGACAAGAAAAATAAAAAATGGCTTTTACAAAAGACCAGGGACATCGAAAAAAAGTTGAACTGACTTACATTTGTGAATCATTATAAAAAATTTGTATTTTAACTAAAAAGTACAGGAACGATTTGCTTATGAGGCGTAGAGTTACAACCTTTTTCTTATCGCTTTAACTAGCACTCTAAAATAAACGCTAATATACAAAAAGTGGACAGAATGCGTCTGTCCACTCGAGTCATCCGGTTAAGCTAGATTTGACCAACAATATTTTTCCGCTTTCCTCGGCATCGATAAAAGAGACCGCTCTAACATCTAACCTAATTTCACGTCCGAACAGCAAATACAATCGCTCCATCAGAAGTTGTTCGTCTGCATCCTTGAACCGCTCCGCGTCAGGAACATAGTAGATCGAGACACTATCTGGTGTCTCCTGCACATACTGAATCCGTCCGATGCTATTTGGCAAATGTTTAACGAGACTCGACAGTTGCGCTTCAAAAATCTTTTGCCCATCCGGTTTTTGGACGAACGCTCGTCCCCTTCCATCAATCGAATCGATGATTGGTCCCGGGTGACCACAGGAGCAGGTACGCTGACTAAGCGTCATCCGATCTCCGACTCGGTATCGAATGAGTGGTGTCCCATGTGTATCAAAACTCGTCACGAGAATCTCCCCATCTACATCCAGTTCAATGATCCCCATCTCATGATGCAAATGTTTTTGCCCAAACCGACATTCCGAGACGATTGGTGCCCCTTCAGACGATGCATACTGATCAAAGATCGGTCCGTGAAACACTTCTTCGATCACTTGACGCTCCTCCGTATCGATTCGTTCAGCCGTCGGAAAGATTGCAATCGGTTGACAGGTTAAGCGAATCCCCTCTCGTTTCGCAAACCGGGCAAGTTCAATCATCGCAGATGGAAGCCCATCGATTGTTTCCGGTTGAAAACGCTCGATTGCTTCGAGATATGCTGCCATCGTTCGTGGCGATAATCGTTTCACCGTAAATAAGAGTTGATTCGCCGCTCGGTTCATCCGCCAGTAAACATCCGTCTGTTGCCGCTCCGGTACTAAATCTTGCGCTGTAAAACTCACACGACGCATCCCGCGTCGCACTCCATGCGTCGCCTTGAAATAATCGAGATGTGCCATGCGAATTTGCATATCCGGTACGGTGTATCGCACTTGAAGTGACATGCCAGTTGTTCCACCCGTTTTTCCGATAATCGGTGCAGGGATGTCCGTTCGAATTTCTTCCATCCGCGTTCGTAGTATTTCTTTTGATAACACAGGGATATTTTTGAGTTCTGATAAATCTTTTAATGGTAAGTGAATGTCATTCGAAAGGAAGAGGTGTTGGTAATAAGGGCTGTGCTCGGCACAGAAGCGAAGGAAGTCATTCAAACGATCAAGTTGGTCTGCTTCGACGTCAATCGTCATATGCTCTCGCTTGAGGAGCGTCTGAAGTCGTTCTTGATAGACCGGTCCATAACGTTCGCGATGCAATTGATACCCATAGAGGGTTGTGAAGAGGTGTTGGAGAAATAGAGGAGAGCGATTGTAAATCTGCTCTTTGATACCCATGTCATCACGTCCTTTCGCAAGGGAAGTAACGGTTACGATGACTCTACGATAGCGTATGTACCTGACAAAAATATGACAAAAAGAAAAAACTTTCAACCTGACAAATTGAGATCGTCTCGGACAGGTTAATTGCACATCACACCACTATACTGAAGTCAAGGAGGTGACAGGATGTGGCTCGAATCGATTCAACGTGTCATTGATCATATCGAAGATCATTTAGAAGATCCGCTTGATCTCAACGTTTTGACGAAAGTGGCTCATATGCAGGCTTATCCCTTACAACGGACATTTGCATTGCTTGCGATGATGACGTTACCGGAATACATCCGAGGACGACGTCTGACGCTTGCTGCCCAACAGTTGATCCAAACAGACGAAAAAATCATCGATCTCGCCTTACGGTTTGGTTATGAGACGCCAGAAGCTTTCTCGAAAGCTTTCAAACGACAACATGGTTGTTCCCCGACGTTGATGCGAAGCGAGCGACGTCCGATTCACGCCTATAACCGCCTGAGCATTCAGGTGACATTGAAAGGAATGGAGCAAATGAACTATCAACTCATCGAACGACCGGCTATACAGATTTCCGGCTGGCGGAAAAACTTCCCGACACAAGATGGTGCCCAACAACAATTGATCCCATTATTTTGGAATGACGTGAACAATTCTGGTCAAGACGCTACCTTGTTCAAACAAAATGATGGTCAGATTGAGGGTGTGATCGGGGTGTGCTCCAACTTCACGGAAAAATCAATGGATTATTGGATTGCGACGACGACAACGGAAGTCCTACCTGGTCAAGAAACGATGACGATTCCAGCGAGTCTTTGGGCAACGTTCCCGGTCATCGGTCCGATGCCACATGCCATCCAAGAGATGTGGCATCGGATCTATCAAGAATGGCTACCGTCACATGGATATGATCCCCTTCCTCACGCCGAACTCGAAGTCTATTCGTCAGGCGATCCGTCTGCATCTGATTATCAATCCGCTATCTGGATTCCGGTGCGTCCGCGAGACTAAGTTTTTTTCTACACACTAAAAGACGAGATCTTCAATGATCTCGCCTTTTCTTTATTATTCGTCAGGCATATTGTTGTTTAATCAATAACGTCTTCCCACTAATTTCTTTCGGAATTTCGGGTACTGCTCGCATGACGACATTCAATTGTCCATCAAATAATCGATCCAAGATGAAAAATAGTTTTTTCTCATGTTCTGTTTCAAAACATCGTTCATCCGGTACATATAACAGAATAACCTCATCATGCGTCTCTTGGATATATTGCACCCGTTCGATACAGTTTGGAAAAGCCCGAACGATGCCAGCAAGTTCGCCCTCAAAGACACGATGTCCGTTTCTTAACTGAATGAAGCTTCGCCCGCGTCCGTCGATTGAAGCAATGATTGGTCCTCGATGGCCGCACGGACAGGTTTCTTGACTCATTGTCATGCGATCGCCGACACGGTACCGGACGAGTGGTGTGCCATGTGTATCAAAACTCGTCACGAGAATTTCCCCATCTTCATCGCGTTCAATGATCCCCATCTCATAATGGAGATGTTTTTTCCCATACGGACATTCCGCGACGATCGGTGCTCCTTCTGAAGAAGCATACTGATCATAGATCGGTGCATGAAAGACGTCTTCGACGAGTGCTCGTTCTTCTGCCGTCATCATCTCTGCTGTCGGGAAAATCGCTTTCGGACGAAACGTACAGGTCATGCCATACTTTTTAGCATACCGTGCGACTTCAATCATTCCTGAAGGTAATCCGTCAATCGATTCCGGCTGAAACCGGTTGAGTTGTTCGATGTATGCAGCAGCCGTTTTCGGGTTAATGTTCTTGATCGAGAACAACATCTGATTGATGACCTTGTTCATCCGCCAATAAACCGGTGCCTTTTGTTGAGGTGAGGCGAGCGTTTGACCGGTAAAACTCGCACGACGCATTCCTTGATCGACACCATGGGTCCACTTGAAAAAGTCGAGATGTGCCATCCGGATTTGCATGTCTTCTTTCGTGTAATGGACTTGAATCGACTTCCCTGTCGTCCCACCTGTTTTACCAAGAATCGGCGCGTGAACTCGCGCATGAACGCTCTCATTTTTTTGTCGTAAGACTTCCTTCGTCAAGAGTGGAATCTGTTTTAGTTCGTCGATTGATTGTAAGGGAAGGTTCAATGAAATGGAAGAGAATAACTCCTCATAATACGGACTATGCGTTTGACAAAAATAAAGGAATTCGTTCAATCGGTGCAACTGCTCTGCCTGGACGTCATTTGGTTGTCCTAACTTTTGCTTCAGTTCTTGTAACCGTTGTTGATAGGCTGTACCGTACCGTTCGTGAAACAGACGACGTCCTTGTAACGTTGTCAACAAGTTTTGGATGAAGATCGGTGAATGAAAGTAGATTGATTCTTTGAGCTGCATGATGTCACTCCTTCCATAGTTTGACCACCTTTTACTGATACTTTCATCTTATTTCCAGTCGTCGCCCAACTCAATTAGTTCTTCGTGAATAAACTTAGCTTTTATTTTCATGGCGATTTATTTTTGTAAACTTTAATTCACTAACTTCTTCTCACAATATTTTTAATTACACCTTCTTCTCTCGAGATTCATCGTACACAAAAAAATCTGACCATCGAAGCGAATAGCCACTTCGTTGATCAGATCTATCGATTACACATCATGATTTAGTCGTTTGCCTCTCAAGCACGCTTATCCCATACGTCCGCAATTTAATGGCTTCGAGCACAAGCATCATCTGTTGCTCATCCGATTGTTCAATCAGTTCGATGATCGTAATCGTCGTCCGACCGTTATACAGCTGAACAAGCAGATTGGCAACAGCTTCTTTACTAGAATCTAAAAATCGTTCTGCCAAAAATTCTCGGTCAAAGAACTCGCCGCTGTCTGGGAAAAAATAGTCTGAAAAGCGCTCTAGGATTTGTGGATATGCTGTTGCAAGATACAACATCGATAACATTGCCGCATCCTGCCGTTTCCTTGATTTTAAGCGTCTCCACAACAGATCGAATCGTCGCTCATGTCCATCTTGCATGAATTGTATCGTCTGCATCATTGAGGCCCCCTCTTTTCAATCCATTAAATCATTTTATTTCCATACCTCTTTATTCCCTATTCTGTTCAACTGAATCGTCTCAGCCTGTTTCCACACGATTGAATCGACTCGATTAGGGGTAACTAAAACAGATAATGAGAGAGGAGTTTACATCCATGCCAACGCGCCTAGCTTTAGCCGGAGCCACCGGATACATTGGTCACAATTTACTGAACGAATTAAAGAAAAAATATGATGTCATTGCCCTTTCACGAAATGGTGATGATAAGGACAATGAAGAACGAGTTGAGTGGCGATCGTGTGATCTCTTTTCTCTAGACGATACGATCGCTGGTATGAAAGGAGCAGATATCGCTGTCTATCTCGTCCATTCGATGATGCCTTCTGCCAAACTGACGCAAGGCTCGTTTGAAAACATGGACTTATTGTTAGCTGATAACTTTGCCCGTGCCGCAAAAGAGAACGGTATCCGGCAAATTATCTACTTAAGTGGTATCATCCCCGAGGAAACAGAAGATTTGTCGCGTCACTTAAAGAGTCGACTTGAAGTCGAACGCGTTCTCGGTGCGTACGGCACTCCGGTGACGACGATTCGCGCTGCGTTAATCGTTGGTCCTAAAGGGTCATCGTTCCCGATTTTATCGAAGCTCGTCAAACGTCTTCCTGTCATGGCATTACCACGTTGGACGCGCAACAAGACGCATCCTGTTGCCTTACCGGACGTCATTCATGCGCTCGGTGAAAGTGTCGATCGTGATGACGTCAAAGACCGAGCAATCGATATCGGTGGACCGGAAGCAATGACCTATAAAGAGATGATTCTTAAAACGGCTGATATCATGGGCAAACGTCAACCGACGATCGATATTCCCTTACTGACCGTCAAACTGTCTCGGCTATGGGTCACACTCGTATCTGGTGAACCAAAAGAAACCGTCTATCCTCTCGTTGAAAGTATGGTGCATGAGATGGTCGCCGATCCCGAAAAAATGGTTCCAGGCATCAGTGATGGGAAAATCACATTTGAACAATCCGTTCGAGACGCGTTAAAAGAAGAAGCGGAACAAAAAGACTCTTCCTCATCCTCTTCTTCGAAACCAGACGTGCTTGACGTTCGTTCGGTTCAACGTGTCCTACTTCCGAAGGATCGTGATGCCGACTGGGCTGCTGACGATTATATGGATTGGTTGTCATCATTCGCCCGCCCGTTCCTTTCCTCATCAGTCAAAGATCAAGTCGTCGGGATCCATATTCCGTTTTATGAACAGTCGCTTCTTGAATTGACGAAAGAGCCGGTCCACGACCGGCAAATGGCGACGTACCGGATTACCGGTGGGCTGTTCGCGAAAGTCGCACAAGATAGCCGTGGACGGATTGAATTCCGACAAATCCCAGGTACACAGGAATGTATCATCGCCATCCATGAGTTCGTTCCTGCGTTGCCATGGGTACTCTATAAAGCGACACAAGCAAATGTCCACCTACTCGTCATGTACCTCTTTAAATTACACTTGTTACGTCGAGTTCACTCGACTGAACAAGAATCGACACGAGCGGACGAAATCGTTCCCTCGACTTAATCAGCCTAAACGATCCTCCCCTTGCCGGGCGGATCGTTTTTTGTCGCTTTCAGAAGGATGACGAAACTGAAAAAATCGTGATACACTGAACGATGACTGAAAGAAAGGGGTTTCATCGCATGCGCTCATTTGAGGAACGATTAACGAACCAGCTCGAGGCGACCGCTTCACTCGCCACATTGATTCAACCTTCAACGGATCAACTCCGTTTAGATAAATTAGATAAATTCGCCACGAAGTTACTGAAACGAGAGTTCACGATTGCGTTTGCCGGTCACTTTTCAGCTGGAAAGTCGAGTATGATCAATGCTTTGACAGGTGAGTCCGTCTTACCGACGAGTCCGATTCCGACAAGTGCGAACATCGTGACACTTCAGCAAGGTGACTTGGATGAAGCGATCGTCCACTTTCATGAACGACCATCCGTACGCTTAACAGATGAAGAACAACATGAACACCTTCAATCGCTTGGGAAAAGTGGCGATGTCCGGCAAATCGATTTGACGCACGCCGCGTCTGCACTTCCGCCTGGTCTCGTCTTGATGGATACTCCAGGGGTCGACTCGGTTGACGATGCTCACCGCGTGTCAACGGAATCGGCACTTCATTTAGCAGACATTTTGTTTTATGTCATGGACTACAACCATGTTCAATCGGAATTAAACTTCATGGTGACGGACGAATTACAAGCTGCGGTACTTGAATTGTATTTAATCGTCAATCAAATCGATAAACATCGCGATGATGAACTATCCTTTGAGGCGTTCCGTCGCTCGGTTCACGCCTCATTCGCGGAGCACGGTGTTGTCCCAAAAGGAATTTTCTTTACGAGCTTACGGAACCCAGATCATCCCCACAATGACTTCACAGAAGTCGAACAGCTGGTCAAACAAAGCATTCGCGACGCTCAACCTAAACTGTTGACTTCTGCTGCCATGACACTCGAAAGTCTTCATCAGGAACATATGGGTTATCTCACTCGCCTCGTCTCGGAAGCTGATGAGACGATGACAGAGCAGTTAACTGATGCCGAGCGAAACGATCCGACAACGGTGGAAACAGTGTTAGCACATGTGTCGCATCAATTAGAAGCACGTCAACCGGACCGCTGGGTACAGACATTTTCTCTGCACCGAGATCAGCTCTTGAAAAACGCGACGTTGATGCCGTTTGAATTACGCGAGAAGATGCGTCGTTTTCTCGAATCTCGTCAGCGTGACTTCAAGGTTGGACTGTTCCGTAGTACGAAAAAAACGGAAGCGGCACAAGCAGAGATCGCCCAAGACGTCATGCGTGCCTACCAGACGGTCACGGCGTCTGAAATTTCGCTCCACCTTCGCAACTTGATGAAACAATCGTTACGCGAACTTGATCTCTTGCAGGATACACACATCGTGACGATTGATCAGTTATCACTTGATCCGCCGCTTTCCGTACTCGAAAGTGCATTACCGACTGGTATTACAATCACAGGCGAGTCAGTGCTCCAGTTTACGAATCGTGTCGCCGAGCAGACGCAAGCTTGGTTTGTTAAAGAAACAAACGCGTGGCGGGAACACGTTCGTCAAGAGTTGACGGTGGCTTTCCCAAAAGAACAAGCTGAACTGCCGCAACAGCAAACGCTCCTACAACAAAAGTGGGATAGTGTTCTGGCCTGGCAACAGGCTACCGCGGCTCTCGCGCGCTATGAGAGCGGTGTCGTCAATCCGTCTGAAACACAACTCGAACAAGCACGGACCCAAGTAACCGTTTGGAAAGAACAACTGGTTCAGCAGGAAAAAGCGATCGTCTCCTTTACAGGTTTTGAGTCGGTGGCAGAAACAGCTGCCTATGAAGTTGCGACGACGATGACGGACCATCAAACCGTCCGTTATGCGCCAGAAGATGTTGCTCAAATCCGACAGCACTTAAACGGTCTACAAGGGTTTGAAGAAGCCGTTGCTTATTTAAACGATAAACTCGATCGACTAACACATCAGTCATTCACGATTGCCTTATTCGGTGCCTTCAGCGCTGGGAAATCATCGTTTTGTAATGCTTTGCTCGGAGATAAGGTACTACCGGTCTCGCCGAATCCGACGACGGCGTCAATCAACCGGATTCACCCCGTTGATGACAAACACGCTCACGGCACCGCAGAGGTCACGTTCAAATCGGAAGCTGCAATGGTCGAGGATTTGAATGAAGCGATGACGAACACGATGACGTTTGATTCAACCAAACAGGCATACGAAACACTGTTGCCACGTGCTAAAACGTTAACAGATCCATTCCTTCGCGCCTTCTTGAAGGGATTCCTTGATGTCGAGGCATTCATCGGAACCGTCCAGACCGTTGACGAGGATGCATTTAGAGCCTATGTCGCAAAAGAAGAGCGAAGCTGTTTCGTCGATGTCATCGATTTCTACTATGATAGTCCGTTAACACGACTAGGGGTCACGCTCGTCGATACACCAGGAGCCGATTCGATCAATGCTCGTCATACCGATGTTGCCTTCGATTACATTAAAAATGCCGATGCGATTTTATTCGTCACCTACTTCAATCATGCCTTTGCTCGGGCAGATCGTGAATTTTTGATTCAACTCGGTCGTGTCAAAGACGCGTTTGAACTTGATAAGATGTTCTTCCTCGTCAATGCGATTGATCTCGCTGCTTCCGACAGCGAACGTCAAGATGTCCTGAATTATGTCGCGACAGAATTGCAACGCTTCGGGATTCGCTCACCACGCCTTTACGGGGTCTCAAGTTTGCAAGGATTAGCTGAAAAACAACAAGGACTAACCGAATCGACATCCGGTTTACCTGTATTCGAGGAGGCGTTCCATCATTTCTTAGCAGAGGATTTGACCGGACTCGCTAAAGTTTCCTTATCGGAGCAGACGGAAAAGACCGTCCAGCGACTCGAGCGGTTCATTGCTGCAACAGAAGCGAACCTTTTACGAAAAGAAGAACGTTTGACCGAGCTGTCTGCCTTAGAACAACAAGTGACGGACCGGTTCCAAGAGAATCGCGCCGCTTTGATCGAACCTGCACTGAAAGCAGAAATCCATGAATTGTTGCACCATGTCGTACAGCGCATTTACTATCGTTTTCCTGATTTCTTCAAGGAAGCTTATAATCCAGTCCGCTTCGCTCAAGCAGCCAAAACGGTGGCACTACAAGATGCATTGACAGAACTGTTAACGTTCCTTCGGTTCGATTTTGAACAGGAACTACGGGTCACGCATTTCCGTGTTGATCAATGGCTTGAAGCGGCATTGATCCGTCGACAACAAGAAGAGCAACAACTCCTTGAGCAATGGAACGACTCGTTCCAACTGGCGCCTGTCACGGTCTCTTCGTTGACTGAGATGACATTTGATGGTCCTTTCGAGGATCCAACGCCTTATGTCGGTGTCAAACGCCACTTCCGGAATGCGAAAGCCTTCTTTGAGAAAAATGAGAAGGAACAGCTCAAAGAGGAACTGGCGATATTAACGAAACAGGATGCACTCACGTATACCGCCGTTCAAGAAGAACGATTGCTTGAGGTTGCAACGGCACATCTAGACGTTTCTTTAACGTCCCTTTCAGAACAGCTTTTACGTCAAGCACTCGAACAACTCGAGAGTGAACGTGCGACGTTACAAGAACAAGAGACGTTGACGCCTTATAAACAAGCAGCCGATCAAATCCGTCGTCTGACGCAACACGTCACCTCATCCTAAATAATCCAATTAATAAAGACCGAAGCGCGATGCGTTTCGGTCTTTATGTTGTATTTTGCATCACCTAGCGGGAGTCGGCCAGTACGATTGAAAATAGTGAACGATGTATTGGTGGACGTGCCGGACGACGGGGCGCAATTCTGTACCGACGAGTCGATTCAATGAGACATCCCATAACATCGGTGGATCGAACGGGATGATTCTAACGTCATCCGCATGATGAAACCGGAGAATCGGTTCCGGGAGAATCGAGATGACATCAAGTTCTTGGACCATCCCAATCAATAAGTCCCACGCCCCTGACATGAAGAAAATATTCGGTTCTTGCTGTACCTTGCGAAACTCTGAAAGGATCTGGTGATGCAACATGAATCGGTCGTTCAAGATGACGAGTGGTTCGTTTCCGATGTCACGATACGAAATGGCGGCTTTTGCTTGAAAAGGATGGTTCGGACGAACGGCAACGACAACTTCATCTTCGATCAATCGAAAACGTTCAATGCCGTATGATTCGCCTGGTTCGATTAAGACTGCTAAATCAAGTTCTTCCAGTAATAGTCGACGTTTCAGTTCAAACGCCCCTTCTTCGATGATTTCGAGTTCAATCCCGGGATGCTCCGCCATAAACTTCGGAATTAGTTGTGAAAATAAGACTGGTAAGATGACCGGCGGGATCCCAAGTCGGACTTTTCCTCGGACGACGCTCGATCGTTCACGTAGATGTCCCATTAACGCTTGATGTCGTGCTAGAACGATTTTCGCATCTTCATATAATTGACGTCCCGTTTCCGATAATCCTGTCAACCGCCCGTTTTTACGAATGAACAGTTCGACTTGTTCAACCTGTTCAAAATCCCGAATCATCTGACTGAGTGCCGGTTGGGAGATCGACAAGTGTTTTGAGGCACGTGTTAAATTACAGCCGTGCTCAACAATCGTCGTAAAAAAGAGTAACTGTCGAATATCCATCTACATCTCTCCTTACTCATCGAACCAGCGATTTTTTTTGAAAAATAAAATCATTCCTAGAGCGAGGAGTGCCATTGCCCCTAATGTCACGAAATAACCGTACCGAGTCGTTAGTTCTGGCATATAATCAAAATTCATACCGTATATTCCAGCGATGAACGTCAACGGCATGAAAATCGTCGTGAAGATCGTCAACGTCTTCATGATGTTATTCATCCGGTACGAGTTGAGGGAGATGAAATTATCTCGAAATTCAGACGTCATCAATCGGTTGTATTCGATCATCTCCGATAACTTCAATAAGTGATCGTATAAATCGCGAAAGAACGCTTGTTTCTTCGGATGAATCGAGAGTCGTTTTGATTCGACGACACGATATAGTAAGTCCCGCATCGGCATGACGGTCCGCGAGATCCGCAGTAAACGGGCTCGAAGCTCAAAGATTTCTTCCATCAAGCGACGATCGTTGCCTCGTGTCCGGTATCGTTCCTCGAGCGCAAACAATTCATCTTCTGTCGCATGGACGATCGGAAAATAACCGTCAACGATCTTATCCATGATTTTATGTACGAGGTCGACCGTCTCTTGTTTGACGAGACGCTGACTATATTGCTCAAATACAACATCGATTTCTGGTGAACGTTGCTCATGATAGCTGACGAGATGTCGATCACTTGCGAACAAGTTGATCTCACGATTCGTCAACGTCCCTTCATCGAGTGCATGGAGAACAAAAAAACTATGGTCCGTATAATACTCAAGCTTCGGACGTTGTAAGTAGTGGAAACAATCTTCGATCGCCAGCGGATGGAAATCGAAAGCGTCAATCAACATTTGTTTTTCAGTAGCTGTCGGCTGATCGAAATCAACGAAATAACGTTTGATGCCAGGCTCTTGTGTCCGAAAGACGTCATCGGTCAAAATAAGCTCATCGTCGGCATTGATCAATATACAACGAATCAACTTTTCCTCCTCCTTTTACTATGTAAGCGTACTATATTTTTACGTATGCAACAAAAAAGGATTCCCCGAACAGGAATCCCTTTTCATATGGACAATCAACCGTGTTCAATATAAAAGCCACTCCAATAGACTTGACGATACGTATACTCTTTCCCACTTTTTGTCGTCACAAGCATCTCATCTTCTGCCATGACAGCGATTTTAATCGGGACTTCGCCATGATCGGTCAAATAGTTGAGGATTTCAAGATGCCGATTCAACCAAAGGCGACGGCGGAACCAACGAAAACGACTAAATGCTGCACTGAAGTGAAGCAAGGCAAGCGCTAGGATGATCAAGGCAAAAGGAAGTGGAATATCAAACAGGGCAATCAAATAGATATCTGCGATGATCAGTGATAACGAGAGACCCATTTCCGTCATCTCCATGAAAGATGCTTTATAGGTCGCAAAGTAGGTCATCACGCGAAATAGGAAGATGATCGTGAGGTACGGTACGAAGTACATTTGAAACACATGGTCCGTGCCGCTGTTGACGAACATGAGTAGCGGCAGGAAGAATAGCAATTTCCAGATTAGGATGGCGGAATAAAATAAAGTATGATCCGTGTAGCGTTTGCGTACGATGGCTTGACTCATATTCATTGCCTTCCCCTCCTTCATGATGGACCGTTTCAAAGTCGATGATGACAGGACATGATGCCTATAAGGGTATGTTTCCGAATTCTACTGTTTCTAATCGTCTAAATCACAGTTTTTAGAAACTGTATATTTAGTATACGTGATTGATTTCAAAATGGTTCACTTTCCCCATCATTTCCCATCATTCGATGTGCTACCGATTCGATACCCACTCTTGCTAGTCGCCTGGAACTTCTACTGCTACAATATAAGATATTCCAATTGAACAGAATCGAGTTGAATCTTTCATGTACACCCATATCATCATCGGTGCCGGAATTCTTGGTGCCTCGACCGCGTATCATTTATCGAAGGCAGGTGAACGCGTCTTACTCGTCGACCGAAAAGAACCTGGTCGTGCCTCTCATGCGGCGGCGGGCATCATCTGTCCGTGGATGACACAACGACGAAATAAGGCATGGTACAGATTAGCGAATAACGGTGCCCATTTTTATAAGACACTGATTCCTGAACTCGAAGCACTCGGTGAGACGAGCACAGGCTATCAACAAGTCGGAACGATTGCCCTGCATGAAACATCAAAAATCGAGAAGATGGAGACGATTGCGCATAATCGTTTTCCGGAAGCCCCTGCCATCGAGCGCATCGAACGACTCGATCAAGAGCGTGTCAAAGCACTCTTCCCGCTCGTTGAACAGATCGAAGATGCCTTATTCGTCTCCGGTGGCGCTCGTGTTGACGGCCGTGCCTTATGTGCTGCTTTGATCCGTGGCGCTGTTGAGCATGGTGCAACCGTACTTGATGGGGATGCATCGCTTGTCCTAGAGGACGGGATCGTTACAGGGATTGAAATCGACAACGCGCAGTACACGGCTAATCAATTCATATTAACGGCTGGCGTCTGGTTAAACGATCTCCTTCGTCCGCTTAATCTTAAAATTGATTTACATCCGGAAAAAGGACAGATCCTTCAACTCGACTTGACCGATTCAACATCAACGACCTGGCCCGTCATCATGGGGCAACGCGGATTGTATGTAGTTTCGATCCATGAAGGGAAACTGATCGTCGGTTCAACGCACGAAAAACAGACGGACTATGACTTGAAACCGACCGTAAAAGGAATGCACGCCTTATTGAATCGCGCCTTACCTGTCTTACCGAGTCTCGAGGAAACGACGATTGACGAACTGCGCATCGGATTGCGTCCATATACGAAAAATTCATTGCCCGTGATCGGTCCTCTTCAAGACCATCCGAATGTATTTTTAGCGAATGGGCTCGGCGCATCTGGTTTGACGATCGGACCGTATCTCGGTAGCCAACTAGCGAAGCTTGCGAGTCACCAAACGCCCGATATTGAATGGTCGACTTATGAACCGACTTACGTACCACTCGAATCCTGATTATATTTCTTCGAAAGGAAGTACACCATTGTCTATGAAACCGGTCGTTTCTCTTGATGTATACAATGCTTTAGATCTACGCGTCGGTACGATTCTTTCCATCTCAGACTACGCAGACGGAATGGTTCAGCTTGAACTACAATTCGATGGGTTCACGCGTCATTTTTCGCTTGCTTGGGAATCACTTCGCCCAGATGTCCATGAATTGCTTGGAAAACAAGCAATCGCTGTGTTAAATATACCCGGTCGTACCCCTGAAGAGTCCGGGCGGTTGCTTGAGATCGGGCGAGCAGAACAATGGATGCCGATCCTCGTCGTACCGGAACACCCGATTCCGGAAGGTGCTCGCGTCGAGTAATTCTAATCCTATAAAAAATACTCCCGTATGTCGCTTTTAGATGGAAGCTTACATACGGGAGTATTTTGCTTTGTGAAGCATCACCTTATTACATTTTTTCTAGATAGTGTACGCTGAATCGTTCGTCGACATCAATCCAGCAGTTGACCGGATGAAAACCACTTTGTTGAGCGAGTTTCTCAAACTCTTCTTTACTATATTTATAGGAGTTTTCCGTATGAATCGTTTCACCTTGTTTAAATGGAACCGTCACGTCGCCTACTTGGACGAGCTGATCCAACTGACTCCGAAGATGCATCTCAATGCGTCCTTTTTCCTCATTATAGAACGCCTGGTGTTCAAAACGAGCGATATCGAATGTTCCACCAAGCATCTGATTCAAATGCGTCAACATATTCAAGTTGAACGCTGCCGTGACACCTGCTGCATCGTTATAGGCACGTTCCAGGACATCAGTCGACTTTTTCAGATCGACACCAATCAAGAACCCGTCTCCAACCTCTAGAATCCGCGAGGAGTGACGTAAAAAGCGCATCGCTTCCTCCGGTTCAAAGTTTCCGATTGTCGAACCCGGGAAAAAGATGACCCGTTTTTGCGCTTCTTCAACCGGTAAGGAAATTGATTGCGAGTAATCGCCACAAACAGCTTTGATATGGAGCGCAGGATATCGTTCAGAAAGTTGGCGCGCGGATTCCATCAAAAAGTCTTTTGAGATGTCGATTGGCATATACGTATCCAGATGTGTAAATGTCTCAAGCAACATCTGGATTTTACGGCTACTCCCACTGCCATACTCGATTAACGTATGCACATCGCCAATACTTCGCGCAATTTCTGTCCGGTGGTTTTCCAAAATGGTGAGTTCCGTCCGTGTCGGATAATACTCTGGTTGTTCTGTAATTTGTTCAAATAACTGGGATCCGATATGATCGTAAAAATATTTCGCTGGTAAGATTTTTTGCTCTCGCATCAGACCGTCGACGACTTCTAAGCGCATGTTTTGTTGCGGCGTATATAAATCGTAACCAATGACTGTTTCCCGCATCACATGTCACCCGCCAATCGGAAGCCGCCAAACAACCAGCGTTTATCAGGTGGGAAGAAGTTCCGATACGTCTCGCGAATATGATCGTCTGGCGTCACGCAAGCACCACCACGCAACACCATCTGATTACACATGAACTTCGCGTTATACTCGCCGAGTGCCCCTTCAAGTGGTTTGCTACCAGGATACGAACTATACGGACTAGACGTCCATTCCCAGACGTTTCCGAACATACTTGCAAGCGTCGTTTCTGATTCTTCGACTGCTACGGGATGGAACGTACCGCTTCCCATCATGTTGCGTTTCGTTACGGAATCGACTTGGCGAGAAGCCCATTCCCACTCCGCTTCTGTCGGCAATCGTTTCCCTTGGTAACGACTGTAAGCGTCCGCCTCATAAAAACTGACATGACAGACCGGTTCGTCGAGCCGAAGGGGTTCGACACCATTCATCGTAAAGATCGTCCATTCCCCCGCGTCATCCTTCATCCAATATAACGGCGCTTTCCAGCCTTCTTTTTGGACAGTCGCGTAGCCATCCGACAACCAATACTCCGATTTTTCATAACCGCCTGCTTCAATGAACGCCAAATATTCCCCATTCGTGACGGGACGCGTTGCTAATTCAAACGGATGAAGCCATGTTTTGTGACGCGGACTTTCGTTGTCAAACGCAAAACCGTCACCCGTATGACCAATCTCGACGAGTCCCTCTTCGAATTGGATAAAGGATGTCTCTGTAACTAAACTCTCAGTTGTATCTGTTGTCATCGATATCGATTGATAGGCAGGTAACAATGGATTCGTAAAAAAGTTATATTTCACGTCCATCAAAATCAATTCCTGATGTTGTTGTTCATGCTGAAGACCCATCTCGACTAATGCTTCCACTTTACGCTGATCTTCCGGAGTCCGTTCCGCTTTCAAAAACTCGACCATTCGTTCATCGACATACGCCCGGTAAGCAATGATATCCTCGACGGTCGGACGTGACAACATGCCCCGTTGCTGACGAGGTTGATAAGGTCCGATCGAGTTGTAGTACGAGTTAAATAGATAATTATACTTCGGATGGAAAACTTGATACCCTTCACTATATTCTTGTAGAATCATCCGTTCAAAAAACCATGTCGTATGGGCGATATGCCACTTTGGTGGACTAACATCCGAGCTGGCTTGAATAATAAAATCTTCCGCTTCAAGTGGTTCAATCAAGGCAATCGTTTGATTCCGAACGGTGGCGAATTTTTCGATTAAGTACGATGTCGTTTCAAATATCATGTCAATCACTCCCTATCCAAAATATTCCGAATCTTTTAGTCCATTTGATGTATACCCCTCCTATGGAAAAGTTATGCTAAGGAAACAAAAAAATCCGCTCCATTAAGAGCGGACACATCGTATTAAAAGACTTTATCCCCGTTGAAAATCGAGTTCTTGACGACGACATAATCAACCGTGCGAATCGCCTGCAGCTTGTTCCCACCCGCATACGAAATCGCTGATTGCAAATCTTGCTCCATCTCGATCAACGTATCTGTCAGACTACCTTTATGTTCGACGAACATCTTCTTGCCTTCGACGTTCTTGCGTTCCCCTTTTTGGAACTCAGAAGCGGAACCGAAGTATTCCTTGACGAGTACCCCGTCCACTTCGTGTGTCTCACCAGGCGATTCCTCGTGCCCTGCGAAGAGTGAACCGATCATGACCATCGAAGCACCGAACCGGACTGACTTCGCGATATCGCCATGCGTCCGAATCCCACCATCGGCGATGATCGGTTTGCTTGCTGCTTTCGCACACCAACGAAGTGCCGCTAGCTGCCAACCGCCCGTACCGAATCCTGTCTTAATCTTCGTGATACAGACCTTACCCGGTCCGATACCGACTTTTGTTGCGTCTGCTCCCGCGTTTTCGAGTTCGCGAACCGCTTCCGGTGTACCGACGTTACCAGCGATGACGAAACTCGTCGGTAAAAGAGACTTGATATGACGAATCATCTGAATGACCGCTTCCGAATGTCCGTGCGCAATATCAATCGTAATGTATTCAGGAGTTAGCCCCTCTGCTGCAAGCTGTTCGATCAGCTGATATTCTTCTTCCTTAACGCCGACACTAATCGAAGCGAACAGTTGACGTTCTTGCATCGTGCGAACGAATGCTAAACGACGTGCCGGTTCGAATCGATGCATGATATAGAAATAATCGCCTTCTGCTAAGAATGTTGCAATCGATTCATCAATGATCGTTTGCATGTTTGCCGGTACGACGGGCAGTTTAAAACGACGACCACCGAATTCCACTGACGTATCGCATTCTGATCGACTGCCAACGATTGATTTTGCTGGAATTAATTGAATATCTTCATAATCGAATACTACATCCATGAATAACACCTCTAATTACGAATATTTTTTAAGTAATGGCGATAATCATTCGCCCCTTGACTACTATAACGAACTGCTATTGCACTGTCAAAGAAAATTTCGTGTTTTCGAGGTTTTTTATGAACTTTTTTTAGTATTCAATAAAATAATGTTCGGATTTTAATGGTTTCGATGCTGTAAATCAGTCAACCAGCGTTCATTCCATTCGAAATAGCTCGTCGCCTCTGATTCCTCAAACACTTGATCAGGATAAGGTAATGCAAGTGGTGGACGCTCATTCTTCGGAAAATAAGCCAGTTGCTTGGACTCTCCATCGATTGCCTCGAGCACTCCACCGACTACCTCACACTCGAACATCATTGCTACATACTCGACTTCGTTTCCGTCTGGATATGTCAGTCGAAACGACTCCCCACCGAATGTCCCAATCAAACGGACGGGGCGAACAAATAGACCCGTTTCTTCATAGACTTCGCGAATGACCGCTTGCGCAGGGGATTCCCCTAGTTCAATTGCCCCGGCAGGCAAGCTCCAGTAGGGACCACCTGGATCCTGGAAGAGGATGTGACCCGCTTCGTTTCGAATGATTGCTGCGACGCATGGTGTAAAAAGACGTTGCGTTCCGACAAGTTGCCGTAGATTGGCATAATAATCAGAGATTGGCATGACGTGACTCCTTCCGGTCTTCTTTTAATAGAGCAAACAAAATAAAATCTTCCCAAGCCTCATTGATGAAGAGGTTTTGCTTCGCTATTCCTTCTTGACGAAATCCAACTTTTTCTAGAACACGGATCGATCCGATGTTCGCCGGCATGACTTCAGCACGAATCCGATGGAACTGATGGACATCAAATAGATGATCCACGAACAATCCGACCGCTTGAGCCATATATCCTTTTCCGCCATACGCGTTATCTAACTGATAGCCGATCATGCACGTCTCTGCCGGTCCACGCTGGATGAACATCGCTGAGACATCTCCAATCAATTGATCGGTTTCTGATAAAAAAACACCGTAGGCATAATACGCATCTTGTTTCATCAACTCTTGATGGCGTTGTATCCGTTCCCGCTGTCCTTCTACCGTATACTGTTCGGGTAACGGCTTTACCGGCATCCAGTATTCAAAATGCTTACGGTTTCGTAAGTTTACATCGAGAATAGCTGCTGCATCCTCTAAGACATACGGGCGAATATATATAGGCAACATCATTATTCCTCCTTCAGATCATTATCTTTAGTTCAAGAAGTTTGTGTGTTTCATAATTCAGCTAACGGGAATCTATATAATAGTTAATTACATTACAGTGACAGCATATTACAGAGAAAACTGTCGAAGAAGGAGTGACCTATGTATTCAGACACTGATTTGCTTCATCAAATCAAACAGCGTGATTCTGTCGCGCTCGAGCGATTATATGATCGTTACGAAAAAACACTTTTTCTTTTATTTCGTCGTACACAAGTCGATGAAGCACTCATCCATTCTGCAATGACCGAGTTATTCCGCACCGTTTGGGAACAACCAGCCCGATATCCAAATTTCCAAGGATTTATTTTGCATACATTACGGCAACTAAGTAACAAAAGAGAAGCTACTCCGACACGGTGAAAGAACACGTTATACTTTTTCGACACAGGTAGAATGAACCCTTTAAATCAATGATTTATTCAGAGAAGAACAGCTTAGTTTGTTCTTTTTTTGTTTTGTCCTTTCTTTTTCGATACAGGCATGCTATATTATTAAGTAATTATTGTTGTTCGGTGGAGATACGAAGTGTTTCACTTTATATTCGATGAAATTGATCACGGTAGTAATAATCAGTGTGCCAGTCACACGCAGGAGGCAATACACATGGAACAAGGTAAAGTAAAATGGTTTAACGCAGAAAAAGGATTCGGCTTCATCGAGCGCGAAAGCGGAGACGACGTATTCGTACACTTCTCAGCAATCCAATCTGAAGGTTTCAAATCACTTGACGAAGGTCAAGAGGTTTCTTTCGAAGTTGAAGAAGGCCAACGTGGACCACAAGCAACTAACGTTGTAAAACTTTAATTTCCTTTAGACCCTGCTTCGGCAGGGTCTTTTTTGTGTCTAAATGTGCTACACTGACGATTCAAGAAGAGAGGAGTTTTTCCATGACACTCGAGAATACCATGCATCAGTTGCAAGAATCGATGCTAAAAGGAGATTTGACACAAGTCTCTCACCTGTTGTCACCTGAATTTACATTTATCGATGCTTTAGGTCGGTCGTTTGATGCTGAGACGTATCTCGATCATTACGTCGATCCAGAAAACATTCGCTGGTTGTCACGAACTGATGATTTTTCATACATCGACCACTTCGAAGATACAGTGATTCAATATAGTTTGACAGAGGATCGGTTTGAATACGGCACGACGCAGTACGTCGGTCGTTTCCGTGTCGTTTCGGTCTATCGTGCGACAACTGAGGGCTGGAAATGGCACTTTGGTCAACTGACATCTCTTGATCCGTCGTAACGGATTGAGAGGTGTTTTTTTATTTTCATTTTTCCATTCATCGACAGTTGGAATTGCTTCTCATTTTTCATTCCGTTACACTTGAGTGGTACATATTTTCTGAAAATTCAAGAAGGAGTGTTCATCATGACGGTTTATAACTTCTCTGCCGGTCCGGCAGTCCTTCCTGCCCCGGTCTTATTGAAGGCACAATCTGAACTACTCAATTATGAAAATTCAGGACAATCCGTTCTTGAAATGAGTCATCGTTCGCCAATCTTCGAATCGATTCGAGATGCAGCCGAACAATCATTGCGAAGGTTGATGTCGATTCCCGATACGTACTCCGTGCTGTTTCTTCAAGGTGGAGCGACACTTCAATTTTCAATGTTACCGCAAAATTTGGCGACGAAGACCGGACGGATCGATTTTATTGATACCGGCGGCTGGTCGACAAAGGCGATTGCGGATGCCAAACAGTATGCGACGGTTAATGTCCTCGCCTCTTCTGCTGATCAAGGTTATCGCTTCATCCCGGACGGACCATTTACGTCTTCAAGCGACTATCTGCATATCACTTGGAATAATACACTCGAGGGGACGACGTATCAGATACCACCTCACGTCGATGTGCCGCTCGTCGCCGACGTCTCATCATCCATCCTATCTGAACCATTGCCGATTGAGTCATTTGATGTGTTATACGCTGGTGCTCAAAAAAATTTAGGTGTCGCCGGCTTGACAGTTGTCATCATTAAGAATGACTTACTTGAT
Organism: Exiguobacterium acetylicum; assembly: GCF_022170825.1. Lineage (NCBI taxonomy): Bacteria > Bacillati > Bacillota > Bacilli > Caryophanales > Exiguobacterium > Exiguobacterium acetylicum. Next base: position 1,779,255 of record NZ_CP081878.1, read on the forward strand.
CGTGTCCCTGATACGATCGGCGCCTACTTACGGTATGACATCCATGCGAAACAGCGTTCTCTTTACAATACGCCACCGACGTTCAGTCTTTATATGACGAAGTTGGTACTCGAATGGATTGAAGAGACGGGACTCGAGACGATTACAGCGCGAAATGCCTCACAAGCACAACTCTTATATGAAGCAATCGATCAATCTACTGTTTTTCATAATCATGTTACCGTTAAAGACCGAAGCCGGATGAACATCCCGTTCTCGACCGGAAGTGAGACAGAAGACGCTGCCTTCTTAGCTTTCGCCGAGCGTCACGACCTCATTAACCTTGCCGGTCATCGCTCGATCGGCGGAATGCGTGCAAGCCTCTATAACGCAATGCCAAGCGAGGGAGTTAAAGCACTTATTCACATCATGCACCGTTTTGAACAGGGGGAACGTTAAATGTATCAAGTGCAATTATGGAACGACTTATCAGATAAAGGATTAAAACGATTTACGGAAGACTATCACGTCCACCGCGAAACCGAGCAGCCCGACGCCTTTCTCGTTCGCAGTAAGGATTTGCATGACATGCGTTTTCCGGACAGTCTAAAAGCTGTCGCCCGTGCTGGCGTCGGCGTCAATACGATTCCACTCGATCAACTCGCTAATCGTGGAATTCCAGTCTTTTCGACACCTGGCGCCAATGCCAATGCCGTCAAGGAACTCGTCATCGGGAGCTTATTCCTGACCGCACGAAAACTCGTCCCGAGTCTGCTTTGGACGAATAATCTACGCGGACCGGATATTCCGGAACGGATTGAAGCGAACAAAAAGCAGTTCGTCGGAACTGAATTACTTGGAAAACGAATTGGGATTGTTGGACTTGGAGCGATTGGTGCGAGCTTAGCTAACACCCTTCACGAACTTGGTATGACGGTTACCGGTTACGACCCGCATATGTCTGTCGAATCGGCGTGGCGTGTCTCGAATCAAATTCACCGCGCAACGCAACTCGAAGAGTTACTCGCGACAAGCGACTACATCACGCTACACCTCCCACTCGTTGACGCAACGACTGGTTTACTAGATGCTGCACTCTTCTCGAAAATGAAGCACGGCGCGACGTTACTCAATTTCTCGCGTGGAGAACTCGTCGATGAACAGGCGTTAGCCGATGTTCTTCGATCCGGTCGCCTTGCCAACTATGTGACCGATTTTCCGAATGCCTTTATCTTATCTCTCCCACGCGTCATTCCATTACCACATATCGGCGCATCCACGAGTGAAGCGGAAGAAAATTGTGCCATCATGGCTGTCGATCAGCTCCGAGCGTTCCTTGAGACAGGAAACATTCGCAATGCTGTCAACTTCCCAGCAGTTGAGTTACCTTATACCGGAAAACGACGAATCACGATTGCTCACCATAATATTCCGAACATGGTCGGTCAAATCGCTTCCGTATTAGCTCAAGAATCGATCAATATCGCCAACATGATCAACGGGAGTAAAGATGCGATTGCTTATACGATCATCGATATCGATAATCACGCGGACGAAATGATCTCTCTCGACCGTCTGAATCAAATTCCAGGCGTCTTGAAAACACGTCTACTTTAAAAGGAGTGATCCCATGCCAACATTCGAACCCTTTGCAGCGTTACGACCGGATTCAAAATATGCAGCAGACTTTTCCGCCTTACCTTATGATGTCTATTCCCGTGAGGAAGCACGCGCTGAGATTCGTCGACGTCCCCTCTCTTTTTTACGGATTGACAAGGCAGAAGCGACACTTCCTTCGCTCATTGCTGAAGACGACCCACGCGTTTATCAACAAGCAACTCTTGCTTTTGAAGAGAGTCAGACGAACGGTATCTTACAACTCGATTCGGACGAGACGTATTACATTTATCAATTATCAGATGGTTCACATACACAATCTGGCTTCGTCGGTTGTGTTGCCGTCGCTGATTACGAGACGAACCAAATACGTAAACATGAATTTACGCGTCCGGATAAGGAACGCGACCGCGTCCGCCACGTCGAACATTTAGAGGCTCATACAGGACCGATTTTACTTGCGCATCAAACGGATACTCAGTTGCAAGAAATCGTCTCGACAATTACTACCGGTGATCCACTATATGATTTTACAGTTGACGGGATCACACACCGGATTTTTAAAGTCGTCGACCGAAATCATCTGTTGACGATTGGTAGCCAGTTTGCACGTCATGACGCTCTCTACATCGCCGATGGTCACCATCGCGCTGCAGCTGCAGCCATCGCTGCTAGCCGGACGGATCAAGAAGAGGCACAACGCTTTCTCGCTGTCTCGTTCCCACAAGATGAATTACGGATTCTCGGATACCACCGTGTCGTTGAGGATCTATACGGTCAATCCGTCGTTGATTTTCTTGAACGCTTAGCACACCGGTTTACGATCGCAAAAGGACGTGCTGAACAAACAAAGAAACACCAAATCGAGATGTATCTTAACCGGCAATGGTACACGCTCACGTACGCTTCTGAACGCACGGGCACGAAAGCGAATCTAGACGTCTCGATTCTTCAAGAAGAGCTTCTGACACCGCTACTCGGCATTGAAGATCCACGGACAGATGCGCGCATCCAATTCGTCGGCGGACACAAAGGCTATGAAGGTCTCGAACAACTTGTTGATGCCGGACATGCAGCAATTGCCTTTCACTTGCACCCGACCTCGATCGAAGACTTGATGGCAGTGGCAGATGCGGGAGAAGTGATGCCACCAAAATCGACATGGTTCGAACCGAAACTGCGAAGTGGATTGCTGATCCATCCGTTTCATTCTTAAAATCATGCATGAAAAAACAAGCCGTGGACAAGTTGTTCACGGCTTGTTATTTTGATAAATATACTTTTCCTTAAAGTTGTCGCAAAATAACGGCCGATAAAGCTGGTATTTGAACAGCCTCCGAAGCCGTTGTCTCATCCAAAAGATTCTCAAAAGTCCCTTCTAGCGAAAAAATCTGTGTTTCTTCACTTACATTGACTATTACCAAGTAAGATTGTTCACCCTGACGTCGTTCGACCACCATAAGTTGTTTTGACTCGTCAGCTAACTTAACGTGATACGTTCCATCATTTGCTAAAATCGGATGTTTTTTACGAAGTGCAATCAATTGAGCCACGTAGTCGAACAATTCATGATTCTGTTTCGACTTATCCCACTCCATACAGGCACGATTGGCAGGATCTTGCCCTCCCGTCATCCCAATCTCATCACCGTAGTATATGACCGGTGTTCCAGGAAACGTCAACAATGTTGCGAAAAGTAATTTCATCCGGTCAACGTTGCCTTTCGCCCGTGTCAATGCACGTGGCGTGTCATGCGAGTCAATTAAATTAAACATCACTTCGTTGACGTTTTGAGAATGCCAGTTGAGATTCCGGCTGACCGCGTGCGAAAAATCGCGAACCGTTGTCTCGCCTGTTGCAAAACAAGTGAGAAAACTCTCTGTCAATCCGTAATTCATGACGGCATCGAATTGATCACCAAGTAACCACGGTTGTGAATCCGTCCAGCATTCACCGACGATATAACACGTGCCGTTCGCAGCACGTACCTCTTTTCGAAACTCGCGCCAAAAAGCATGATCGACTTCACTTGCGACATCAAGACGCCAGCCATCGATTCCGAATTCCTCGACCCAGTAGCGTCCGACATGGAGCAGGTATTGTTTTACGTCAGGATGAGCAGTGTTCAACTTCGGCATGTTCCGTTCGAACGCAAACACTTCATAATTGGGAATCGACGGATCAACTGGGAATGAATCAATCGTAAACCAGTTGGCGTACTTCGAGTCTTGTCCTTTTTCTAAGACGTCCTGGAATGCTGGATGGTCTTCACTAATATGGTTGAAGACGGCATCAAGCAATACACGGATACCGTTCTCATGCAACACTTGGATCATTTTCCGGAATGTTTCCTCGTCCCCGAATGCTGGGTCGAGCTTAAGATAATCAAGAGTGTCATACTTATGATTTGATGGTGCTTGAAAGACTGGGCAGAAGTAGACACCTGTGACACCGAGCCGTTTTAAGTGATCGATGTGGTCGATGACTCCTTGAAAGTCTCCACCGAAGAAATTCTGAAATGCTGGTGCCTCACTCCCCCATTCCTTTGTTCCTGCCGGATCATTCGTCGGGTCTCCATTCGCAAATCGTTCCGGGAAAATTTGATACCAGACCGTATCTTTGACCCAGTCCGGTGTATCAAAGACATCCGTCGCATGGACATATGGAACGGAAAAATAGTAGCCTGGATGATCGAGCGGTGCTTCGTCATACCATCCACGCTCCGTTAAAACGGCTGTCGTATCACTGTGAACTTCAAACCCATATCGTACGCGTTTTCGTTCTGGACGGATGGCAACGAACCAGTAATCATAGGTTGCATCACTTCCATTGTATTGCATCTGTGTTTGCTGCACTTTCCATGACTTCTCTTTATCCGGATCAAAATTCCAATCGCGGTCTTCTTCCTTTTCAGCTTCCCATTCATATGGATCACCGTGAATTAAGTTTACTTCACGAACATCATCCTTAGCCGTCATAAGCCGTACATGGACGGTTTCTTGATCATAAGCATAAACAAATGGTGATAATGCGCGATGGACGACCCCAGCCTGATTCAAATTCTGCCACTCTCCCTTAAATTGATATATCTCTAACGGTAAAGTTCCTCTCTTCAACATCACCTAAACGTTTTAATGGAAATTCAACTGTTCCACTGACATTTTAGTTCAGTCTGTCAGGTAGTTTAAGGTATACTGATAACGCATAGGAAATCATAGATTTCTGACATTACGGAAAGAGAGTGGATACGAAATGGGTCGTAAATGGAACAACATCAAGGAAAAAAAGGCATCAAAAGACAAAAATACGAGTCGGATCTACGCAAAGTTCGGTCGTGAGATTTATGTAGCGGCTAAACAAGGCGAGCCAGATCCAGAATCTAACCAAGCATTAAAAGTCGTTTTAGAACGAGCGAAGACATACAACGTTCCTCGTGCCATCGTCGATCGAGCAATCGAAAAAGCAAAAGGTGGAGCAGAAGAAAACTATGATGTGCTTCGTTATGAAGGATTTGGACCGAGCGGTTCAATGGTCATCGTTGAAACACTGACGAACAACGTCAACCGGACGGCTTCTGACGTACGCGCTGCATTCGGTAAAAATGGCGGAAACATGGGTGTCAGTGGGTCTGTCGCTTACATGTTCGATGCGACTGCCATCTTTGCGTTTGAAGGAAAATCAGCAGATGACGTTTTAGAATTGATGATGGAAGCGGACATCGATGTTCGTGATATCCTTGAAGAAGATGAGTCTGTCATCATCTATGCCGAGCCGGAACAGTTCCATGCTGTTCAAGAAGCATTAAAAGCGGCAGGTATTACAGAGTTCTCACTTGCCGAACTCGTCATGTTGGCGCAAAACGAAGTCGCTTTGTCTGAAGACGACGTTGCACAATTCGAGAAAATGATTGATGCACTTGAGGATTTAGAAGACGTACAACAGGTCTATCACAACGTAGAGCTATAATTAAAAGACAAGGAGCTAGTCGCGACTAGCTCCTTGTCTTTTTGATTATAGATTTCCTGTATCGGTTAACGCCCTGCTTCGGTAACGCACCGTCTGCACTCATCATAATGTATGAAACGCGTTTCATAACAAGGATAAAAAAAGATTCATTCTCGATGTTTATTTCTTCAATTTAATGGGAATAGTAATATTCGGAGTTGATTATAACTTATTTGGTTTTGAAGGAATAAAGGGAGGAACGAATGATGACATATTCTTTAATTGAAACATTCAAACACATCGTAAGCGAGGCAACCCGCTTTAAGCGCGTTGATTTCGGAGGTTACGACATTTATATGCAGACAACTGACGGACGAACGATTACAGCACATATCCGTTACGATGGTGGTGGTACAGACTTTAATGAAGCCTATCTGATGCTCGAGTCAAGTACCGGGCAACGCCGTACAGCAACGTTAACGCTTTATCAGTTCGAACATCTCTCTTCTTATACCGCACACAGTGAACGGACACGTGCCCTTGTCACAACGAGTGCTTGATTCATAAAACACGCCTCTCATTCGAGAGACGTGTTTTTTTAATCCTCTTCTTGCTCGAGACGTTCGAGTTCCGCATGTGTTTGTGGAAATCCATTCGCTTGCCAATCGGCACGGTGAATGGAATCAAGTTGCGTTAAGCCGACCTCTGCCGGATCGCGCTTCGCGTCGATACTTGGTCGGTGATCAATATCGCCGGAGGATGTTTTCCGTTGTTGATATTGTTGATATGCAATTGTCGCAATGGCCGCTAATCCACCTAAAATGACACCTGTCTTGAATGTGGCTCGCATGAAATTTCCCCCTCTATGATCGATACATTTGCTCTTGGTAATTGTACCCGTGTTGACTGAATTTGAATCCTTCCCATGAGTTTTCACTCGTTTTATTAAAAAATCAAAAAAAAAATTCAGCCTTTTTCCACCGTGTTCCTACATATTTAATAATTATGAGGAAAAATGGCTCTACCCCTTATGCTTCAACGCTTCACGTCATGCAAGAAGGAAAAAAGTACGCTATACTTGATTCAGAAACATCTTCGACGAACAAAATGAATCATGTCTTCTACTGGACAGTTCCGAGCTTCAATGGCTTGCGTTCGCGTCCCTTTTTCATTTTTGGTCGTCGATGTCACAAAGGAGGGAATTTCGTGTCCGTGATGCACGGGGCTATCTTACTGCCCATATTGATCAGTCTTTTCATTCCGCTTCTAGCGAAACGCCTTCCGAATATTCATACCGGTTGGTTTGTACTTGTCGTACCTGTACTGCTCGTTTCGTATTTCAGCCGTTTTCTCCCTAGTACCATGTCGGGTGAGACGCTTACGGCACGCATGCCATGGATACCATCGCTCGGGATCGATTTCGTCACGTATCTCGATGGACTTGGCTTGTTGTTCGCCTTGTTGATTACCGGAATTGGTGCACTCGTCGTTCTTTATTCCATTTTTTATCTGGATGCGAAAAAAGAGTCACTCGGAACGTTTTATGTGTATTTATTGATGTTCATGACAGCGATGCTTGGTGTCGTACTATCAGACAACATGGTCGTTCTCTATTTGTTCTGGGAATTGACATCAATCTCTTCTTTCTTATTGATTGCATACTGGTACGAGCGGGAACGTTCTCGCTACGGTGCTCAAAAATCGATGTTGATCACCGTTTTTGGTGGATTAGCGATGCTTGGCGGAATCGCTATTCTCTCTACACTTAGTGGATCACTCAGTATTCGGGAAACGTATGCGTCGCTTGAATCGATTCAAGGAGAATCATTCTTTACGGTTGCACTTGTCTTATTCTTGTTAGCAGCATTTACGAAATCCGCACAGTTTCCATTCCACATCTGGTTACCGGATGCGATGGAAGCGCCGACCCCTGTCAGCGCCTACTTGCACTCGGCAACGATGGTCAAGGCAGGCTTGTACCTCGTCGCTCGGTTCAGCCCGATTTTTGCGGATGAGTCGCTTTGGTTTTATCTCGTTTCTTCTGTCGGAATATTCACCTTATTCTGGGGCTCACTGAATGCAGTGAAACAACATGATTTAAAAGGTATTCTCGCCTACTCGACGATTTCTCAGCTTGGATTGATCATGTCCTTACTCGGACTCGGAGCAGCTGCCTTGCACGTCGACGCGTTAGACGATGGACTGTACACGATTGCGACAGTGGCTGCGATTTTCCACCTGATCAACCACGCGACGTTCAAAGGAAGCCTGTTCATGATGGCAGGAATCGTCGATCACGAGACCGGAACACGTGATATCCGGAAACTCGGTGGTCTTGCGCAACTGATGCCGATCTCGATGACGATTGCGATGATCGGGACTCTTTCGATGGCAGGGATTCCACCGTTCAATGGTTTCTTAAGTAAAGAGATGTTCTTGACAGGTGTTCTTCAAGTTTCAGAATCGGATTTGTTCCACTTGCCGTCGTACGGTTGGATCATTCCTGTACTCGCCGTCGTCGGAAGCATCTTTACGTTCGTCTACAGCATCTTGATCGTCCGGAGAACGTTCTTCGGTAAACGCCAAGACGACAAGTTACCGAAAACACCACACGAGGCACCGATTGGCATGTTGATTCCACCACTCGTCCTTGTCTCGCTCGTCGTCATCATCGGACTCTTCCCGAACATATTGTCAGATACGTTGATTCGACCAGCAGTCGAAGCGATCCTGCCACAAGTCGTTGCTGCCGGCGGGAAGATTGATGTGCACATTTCAATGTGGCATGGATTTAACCCAGAATTTTTCCTAACGTTACTCATCTTTACAGTCGGGTTCATCTTGTACAAGACACTGCCACGTTGGCAATCACTTTATAACCGGATGCCACGCGCTGTCTCACTCAACCATCAATATGATGCGCTGTTACGCCGTGGTGAACAGACATCGACTCGGATCCACGATGCGGTCATGACCGGTTATATGCGATCATACCTTGTCTATATCTTCGGGTTCATCGTCATCTTGATTTTGACAGCATTATACGGATTTGATGCTTTCCGCTTCGCGGTTGATCCAATTAGCTCGATTGATGCTTACGAGATCATTCTTGCACTCGTCCTTGTTTCGAGTGCCCTCTCGATTACCTTTGCACGCTCGCGTCTGACTTCAATCATCTTGCTTGGTGTAACAGGTTATACGGTCGCTCTGTTCTTCGTCTTGTTCCGGGCACCCGATCTTGCTTTGACACAACTCGTCATCGAGACAGTATCGGTCGCCTTATTCCTACTCGTTTTCTATCGTTTGCCGGAAATCAGTCGGAAAGAAGAACGCATTCCGTTTAAGCTCGGAAATGCTTTAATCTCAGCACTCGTCGGATTGACAGTGACGCTTGTCGCCCTTGCTTCGCTCAGTCAGCGTTCGTTTACTTCGATTGCCAAGTATTACATTGACAACGTTGCTGATCTTGCTGCTGGTGGGAATATGGTCAACGTCATTCTCGTCGACTTCCGTGGCTTTGATACGTTGTTTGAGATTGCGGTTCTCGCACTTGCCGGAATCGGGATTTATACGATGATTAAATTCAGACGAACAGGAGGGGTGGATAAATGAAAAAGCAGGCAAAAAAGCATACGAATGATGTCATCTTAGAGTCCGCGACTTCCTTCATCACGTTCATCATCTTCCTGTTTGCTGTCTATTTGTTCTTTGCCGGACACTATACCCCAGGTGGCGGTTTCATTGGTGGTCTCGTAACAGCGTCTGCTCTCGTCTTGATCTTACTTGCATACGACATCAAGACGTTGCGCCGGATTTTACCGTTTGATTATAAATGGATCACGGCGCTTGGCATGTTGATTGCTGTACTGACGGCTTCAGGAGCGCTCGTGTTCAACGTACCGTTCTTCACGCATGCGCATGATTATTTTAATTTGCCGTTGTTCGGTAAGACATCGCTTCACACGGCGATGTTGTTCGACCTCGGTGTATACCTTGTCGTCGTTGGTGTGACGATGACGATTATTCAAACGATTGGGGAGAGTGATTAATATGGAAATCATCATGGCGATTGCCGCAGGCATCCTGACGATGTGTGCCATTTATCTCATTCTTTCGAAAAGCATTCTTCGGATTATCATCGGAACGGGATTACTCAGTCACGCTGCTCACCTACTCGTCATGACGATGGGTGGATTAAAACGAGGCGCAGCTCCGGTTTTAAAGGATGGCGTGACTTCCTATACGGACCCATTACCACAAGCACTCGTCTTGACTGCCATCGTCATCAGCTTTGGTGTCACCGCCTTTTTCTTGGTACTTGCGTATCGCGCGTATCAAGAGCTTGGAACCGATAATATCGAAGAGATGAAAGGAACCGATTCGAATGATTAACTTACCGCTATTACCGATCATCATCCCTTTGTTGACGGGTGTCATTTTAATGTTTTTCCCGCGACACCTCAAAGGACAACGAATCGTTTCCGTCTTTTCGACGATTTTGACTGTCTGCGCATCCATCTACCTCGTTCTGACTGTCCGCTCGAATGGCATTTTGACCGTCACACTAGGTAGCTGGCCGGCACCTTTTGGTATCACGCTCGTCTCTGACATGTTGTCTGCTTTACTCGTCACGACGACGAGCATACTTGTCCTAAGTATCATCTGGTATGCGATCGTCTATTTGAGCGATGCTTATCAACGGTATTACTATTTCATTGCCGTTCAATTCCTGCTCGTTGGTGTCAACGGTGCCTTTACGACGGGTGATATCTTTAACATGTTCGTCTTCTTCGAAGTCTTCCTGATTTCGTCGTATGTCTTGATCGTTCTCGGCGGGAAGCCGGCACAATTACGAGAATCACTCAAGTATCTCTTGATTAACGTCATCTCGTCCGCCTTGTTCGTCATGACGGTTGCCTTCTTGTACGGGATCATCGGTTCGCTTAGCATGGCGGATATCAGCCAGAAGATCACAGAGGTCGGGCAACCAGCGATTCTAAACGTCATCGCCTTGTTATTCCTGATCGTTTTCGGGTTAAAAGGTGCGATTTTCCCACTCTACTTCTGGTTACCAGGATCTTATCAAGTACCACCGACACCTGTTCTTGCTCTGTTCGGTGCCTTGTTGACGAAGGTCGGGGTGTACGGGATTTTACGGACGTATAGTTTGTTCTTCTCAAACGAGATTGGAACGATTCATCAAATCTTAAGTGTCCTTGCTCTGAGTACAATCATCATCGGGGTGATTGGTGCGCTCGCGACGCGAGATGCGAAACAAATCATCATCTACAACATCATCGTTGCGGTTGGAGTCATCTTGTATGGAGTTTCCCTCATGACGCCGCAAGCACTAGAAGGAGCGATTTTCTATCTTCTTCACGATATGGTGATCAAGGCCGCGTTGTTCTTACTCGTCGGAATCATGGTCGGAATTGCCGGTTCGAGTAAACTAAAGGATATGGGTGGTATGATCAAAGCCTATCCTGTACTAGGTTGGACATTCTTCATCGCAGCGTTATCACTCGCCGGGATTCCACCGCTCAGTGGGTTCATCGGCAAGTTCCTAATTGTTCGTGGTGGCATTGAAGACGGTGAGTTGATTGGACCGATCATCGTTTTATTATCGAGTCTGCTCGTCTTGTATTCCGTCGTCCAATTGTTCATGCGCGCCTTTTGGGGGACACCAAAGACGTACTCAGGTGAGAAGCAAGCGCTTGTTCCACGGCTGCTTGCTCCTACGATCGCCTTAGTTGCACTTAGCGTCCTCTATGGCGTAGGTGCTGAGGCAATGCGTCCACTCATTCAACAAGCCGTTGAACCGTTAACGAATCCAACGCTCTACATCGATGCCGTACTCAAAGGAGGTCGTTAATTCATGGCATTTCAAGTCTTGCTCAACTTATTTCTTGCATTCTTGTGGATGTTTCTCTCAAACAATTTCTCGGCCTCCGGTTTCGTCATCGGCTATGCACTAGGTCTGATTGCGATGTTCGCTTTCCGCCGCGGCTTTAAAGGTCGTTTTTATCTCGGACCCGTCATCGCACTCGTCTTGTTGTTTTTCCGCTTTCTCTACGAACTGGTCGTCGCGAACATCGATGTTCTAAAAATCATCTTAAAGCCGAAGTTAGATATTCAGCCTGGTATCTTCGCCTATGAGACGGAACTCGATCAACCGTGGCAAATCACGTTGCTATCGATGCTGATCACACTGACTCCCGGGACACTCGTCGTCGATATCTCAGACGATAATAAAACACTCTATATTCATGCACTCCATATGCCAGAAGTCGATGAAGCGGTCGCATCGATTCGTGACAGCTTCGAGAAAGCCATTCTGGAGGTGAGTCGGTAATGTTTGATATCTTAATCTATATTGCACTCGGAGGCGTCTTCCTCTCGATGCTCGGTCTATTTTATCGGGTCATCAAAGGACCGAGTGTCGCGGATCGGGTCATCGCCCTTGATTCAATCGGTATCAGTTTGATTTCAATCGTTGGTCTGGTCTCAATCATCTTACGAACGAGTGACTATCTAGAAGTTATCCTCTTAATCGGGATTCTTGCCTTTATCGGTACCGTTGCCTTTTCGAAATATATCGAGAAAGGAGAGATCATCGAACGTGATCGCAATCAATGAATTGATCGTCGCGATCTTCGCCTTGCTTGGGATGGGATTTAGTCTCGTTACCGCGCTCGGTCTGATTCGCTTACCCGATCTTTATACCCGTGCTCATGCAGCCTCTAAAAGTGCGACATTAGGTGTGATGTCGATCTTGATCGGCGTCATCATCTACTTCGTCACGGAAGATGGATTTTTCTCTTCTCGTGTCCTACTCGGTATTTTATTCGTACTGATCACGGCACCGATCGGTGGTCATTTAATCGCTCGTGCCGCATATTACAGCAATGTCCCCTTATGGAAATCATCCGTGCGTGACGATTTATCTAAGAATAAAGAACATGTAGAACCGAAAAAACGCCAAGATGACGTATGAGTAGGTCGATATGACAAAACCCTCGCTTCCATTTACGGAAACGAGGGTTTTTGATTAAGAACGCTGTAAAGAGGAAGCAGCAAATAAGAGTGCTAATTCATCGCGATTATCTAGCAATTCTTCTAATGTATGTTGTTCCAGTTCACGAATGAAAGCTCGCAGCGCTCGACCGAGCACGCCTTTAAGACGACACCCTGGTTCGATGACACAATGACCGTTGCTCCCGAAACATTCAACGATATCCATCGGTTCCATTTCACGAACGACCTTCCCAATGTTAATGTCCTGTGGATCACGAATCAAACGAAGTCCCCCTGAGCGACCTCTCGTGGATTCGACATATCCAAGTTTCGCTAACTGTTGTGTCACTTTCATTAAATGGTTGGATGAGATGTCATAATGCTTTGCAATCTGTGGCATTGGTGTGATGACATCCCGGTGCACACCGAGATACATCAACACACGTAAACCATAATCCGTATACTGTGTAATTCTCACGATCTTCACTCCATTCCTTCCCAAAACTGTACTGTTATCGTAACATGAAACACTCTAACGACCACATAGTTTTGTCTCACTATTCATCTCACAATTCGAATTATTTATCATGCTCTACACAGATTACGTAAGGAAGGAAATATTGGATTTAAAATACGAGATTTCATCAAAAAAGAGCGATTCCTTATTTCGCCATCGAAACGAGGAATCACTCTTTAAATTATTTTGATGGCTTTTTAGACAACTCTTTCACGACTGCATTTAAACGATCCGCATAGTTCGTAAAGACACCTGTGACACCATAGTCGAGCATACGAGCCATATCGACTTTTTCATTTACTGTATACGGATGCAACAACAAGCCCTGTTGACGAATTGTTTTAACATTTTCACGTGTCAACGCTTTATAAGAAGGACCGACACCAACTGCATACTTACGGATCTTCTTTAATTTTGTATTAGTTAAGGAAGACACATCCTTTGCTTCCATCAGTTGAATCAACGGAACTTTTGAATCGATGGCTCTGACTTTTTGCAAACTTTCTGCACTAAACGATTGAATCAAGACTTGTCCTGGCTTGACCTTGTTACTCGACAATCCATTTCGCTTCAATAAATCGAGTAATTTCTTTTCCATTCCAGGATACACTTCAGGTGATTTCGTCTCAATATAATAGTTGGCATGCTTTCCATATTTATTAACAATCTCTTGGAGTGTCGGTACTTTTAATCCCACATATGATTTTTTAGCGAGTGTTGGATTTGCTTCATTAAACCAACTACCAGCATCAAGTTTCTTGATTTCAGCTAAGGTCTTCTCTTTGACGGCACCCGTTCCGTTTGTCGTCCGGTCGACGGTTTCGTCATGCATCGCAATCAACTGACCATCTTTCGTCATCTGTAGATCAATTTCGATGTAATCCGCTTTGAATTTCTTATGTCCCATCTCGTAAGCTGGCATCGTATGCTCTGGAGCATATCCTGAAGCACCACGGTGTGCAACGTTAATGATCCGATTTGGATCGAGTAACGATTTTTCTTTCGATTTCGCTCCAACCTCTTCAGTTGGTAATCCCGTACTCAGTAGTGCTCCTGCTACCATCGTCAATCCAAGTTGTTTCAACATTATCAATTCCCCCTTGAAATATTCTTACAACATTTATCCTAAGTTATATGTATGAAGCTGATATAGAGAAGATGTAAACGTCGTTTCGTGATTTGATGACAAAGCGATATTACATCATTAAAAAAAGACCCGTGACTAAACGGGTCTCTTCTGATTGATTATGCTTACGCTTCGAAAATCAATGATTCTGGATCTTCGAGTAGGTCTTTAATGTGCTTCAGGAATGTAACGGCTTCTTTTCCATCTACGATTCGGTGATCATATGACAGTGCCACGTACATCATCGGACGGTTTTCCATGCGTTCTGCATCAATTGCAACAGGGCGCAAGTTGATCGCATGCATACCGAGAATTGCGACTTGTGGACCGTTTAAGATTGGCGTCGACATGAGTGAACCGAACGTACCACCATTCGTAATCGTGAATGTACCACCCGTCAAATCAGACAGACCGAGTTTATTGTCACGTGCTTTGACAGCTAATTGAATGATATCTTTTTCAATCTCAGCGAAGTTCTTCTTGTCCGCATCACGAACGACAGGAACGACGAGACCATCTGGTGCTGAAACGGCAATTCCGATATCGTAGAATTTTTTCAGGACGATTTCATCACCTTGAATCTCAGCATTCAAGTATGGCATTTTTTTAAGTGCTGCCACTGCTGCTTTCGTAAAGAAGGACATGAAGCCAAGTTTAACTTCATTTTCTTTAACGAACTTTTCTTGACGACGTTTACGGAGTGCCATGACAGCAGACATATCGATTTCATTGAATGTCGTCAACATTGCTGCCGTTTGTTGGACTTCGACAAGGCGATTCGCGATCGTCTTCCGGCGACGTGACATCTTGATTCGCTCTTCTGGTTTACCAGGAGCTGCTGCTGGAGATGGTGTCGGTGTTGCAGCAGGTTTAGGAGCCGGTTTTGCTTGTTCACGTGGTGCTACTTCGAACGTCGCGACGTCTTGGACGCGAATCCGACCGAGCGGATCTTGCGTCGCAACTTGTGCTAAATCGATTCCTTTTTCACGCGCCAATTTACGGGCAGCTGGTGAAGCAATCGGGCGATCCGCAACAGATGTACTTTCCGTCGCTGCTGCAGCAACGGGTTGTTCCGCTTTTTCTTCTGCCTTTGCCGTTTCTTTTGGTTTTTCTTGTGCTGTTTCCGTTGCAGCCGGTTTTGGAGCTTCGCCACCAGCAGAGATGACAGCAATCGTTTCCCCAACGCGGACTGTATCTCCCTCAGCAGCCATCACTTCCGTCAACGTACCAGCCTCATCTGACGGTACTTCGATGTTAACCTTATCTGTCTCAAGCTCAACGATGGCTTCCCCTTTTTCAACGTGATCACCTGGTTGTTTTAACCAAGACGCCACCGTTCCTTCTGTAATTGATTCGGCAAGTTCTGGTACTTTGATTTCCATCGTTTTCTCCCCCTATGACTCGATTCTATCTTAAGTTATGATGTGTGATTCGATACATGTGATGGTGCTTTTGGTGTCGCAGTAGTAGCTGTCAACGCATCATTGATGATGCGTGCCTGCTCTACTTTATGACCTGATGGGTCACCTTCAGCTGTACTTGAGCGACGACGACGACCGATGTAACGCACCGTTTGAATGCCGTTCGGTGCGACCGTCTCAAGACGTGGTTCCATAAATGACCACGCACCCATGTTTTTCGGTTCTTCTTGCACCCAGACCATCTCTTCGACGGATTCGTATCGTGCGATGACTTCTTTTAAAGCTTTAGCCGGGAATGGATACAGTTCCTCGACACGAACAATCTGTAGCCAATCCAGATTCTCGTCTGATTTCGAAACAGCTTCTGCCAAATCGATTGCCATCTTACCAGAACAGAACACAAGGCGTTTGACACGCTCCGGTGATTCCCCAAGACCTGCTTGCTCGATGACACGGCGGAAACTACCTTCAGTCAACTCAGAGACATCAGATGTCGCAAGTGGATGACGCAAGAGGCTCTTCGGTGTCATGACGACGAGTGGACGAACTTCCTCTTTACCGAGAATCGCTGCTTGTCGGCGTAACAAGTGGAAGTATTGCGCCGCACTTGATACGTTCGCGACCGTCCAGTTCTTCTCACCCGATAAAGTCAAGAAGCGTTCAAGACGACCACTCGAATGTTCTGGTCCTTGTCCCTCATAGCCGTGCGGAAGCAACATAACAAGACCTGACGTTTGCCCCCATTTTGCGCGACTTGCTGAGATGAACTGATCGAAGATGACCTGACCTGAGTTCGCAAAGTCGCCGTACTGCGCTTCCCATAAGACAAGCGTTTCTGGTGCAAAGACATTATAGCCGTATTCAAAGCCAAGTACGCCTGCTTCGGAGAGTGGACTGTTATAGACTGAGAACGAGGCTGTTGCCGTTGACAAGGCATGGAGTGGTGAGAAACCTTCTCCTGTTTTGGCATCATGAAGATTGATATTTCGTTGTGCGAATGTACCTCGTTCAGAATCTTGCCCGCTCAAGCGGATTGGTGTTCCATCTGAGAGAATCGAAGCAAACGCCAATGTTTCGGCATGTCCCCAGTCAATCCCGTTCTTCGTCGAGAACGCATCTGTCCGGCGCTTTAAGACTTTCTCAAGTTTATGGAACACTTGGAATCCATCCGGCCACTGTAATAATTCTTCATTGTACGCTGTTAATGTTTCGATCGAGACCCCCGTCTCGATTGTCGGAACGCCTTTAAAGACGACGTCCGGCATGACCCCACCATACTCTTTCTCCGCGTTTGGTACTTTTTCACGAGCCGCTTTCATCTGATCATTGATTGATGTCTCAATCGTTTGAATTTCGTCAGCTGTCGCATCCCCGTTCGCGACAAGTGTTTTTCCATACAAGACACGAATCGGATCATGTTTATGAATCAAATCGTATAGGACCGGGTTCGTGTTCATCGGTTCGTCCATTTCGTTATGACCGAAACGGCGGTACCCGATCAAATCGATCATGACATCCTTCTTGAATGTCGCTCGGTACTCACTCGCGAGTAACGCAACAGCAAGACAGCTTTCCGGCTCATCAGCGTTGACATGGAAGACTGGAATCTCGTAACCCTTAGCTAGGTCACTTGAGTAGCGCGTTGAACGTGAATCCGTCGGTTCCGTCGTAAAGCCGATCGTATTGTTCGCGATGATATGAATCGTTCCACCCGTGTTGTATCCTTTGAGGTTCGCTAAGTTCAGTGTCTCAGCAACGATTCCTTGTCCTGGGAACGCAGCGTCGCCGTGGATCAGGATCGCAGCAGCTGCTGCCTGTTCTTGACGTGGTGCGCCTTTTTGCGTCCGGTCATCTTGCGCCGCACGTGTGAAGCCCTCAACAACCGGGTCGACGAACTCAAGGTGCGATGGATTGTTCGCAAGCGTCATTCGGACGTTGCGTGTCTCCTGCTCAAGTTTCCGGTTTAATCCGAGGTGATACTTGACGTCTCCCGTCCAACCGTACGTGATGCCGATCGAGCCCTCAGACGGTACAAGGTCGTGGTTCGGTGCATGTTGGAACTCAGCAAAGATCATTTCATATGGTTTCCCAAGTACGTGCGCTAACACGTTCAACCGTCCACGGTGCGCCATTCCGATGTTGATCGTCTCCGACCCGTTTGAAATGAGGTGTCCGACGATCGTATCAAGCAATGGCACCATCGCGTCAAGCCCTTCGATGGAGAAGCGTTTTTGACCGACATATGTTTTATGCAGGTATTTTTCGAATAGATCCGTTTCAGCTAAGCGCTTAAACAATTGTTTCTTTTGTTCAGCATCAAGCGTCGCTGTGAGAGCACCTTGTTCGATTTTCTGACGAAGCCATTTCTTTTCATCAAGATCGTCGACATGCTGGAACTCAACAGCTGCTGCACCTGTATACTGCGCCTTTAAATGCTCGATTCCTTCGAACGCATCCTGGACACTAGGTGGTGGTTCCGGACAAACGAGTGAGACTGGCATTTTCCGAAGATCTGCCTCCGTCAATCCGTACTGACTTAATTCGAATAACCCTGTTTCTCGCGGATGGTCCTTCAGCGGATAGATGTCCGCCGCAAGATGTCCTTTTGCACGAATTTGTTCCGCTAAACGATTCGCCGCAAGATATTTTTCAAAATCTCCCGTCTCAACTTGCATTGATGTGACTGGTTCCGTCACTGGTGCACCGTGCTCTTCAAAATAAGCACGTGTCTCCTCATCAACGGATGTTTTGTCTTCTAAAAAACGCTCGTACAATTCAATGATGTAGCCAAGGTTTGGTCCATAGAATGCTTGTTGATCTTGCTCGTGGCCTGCCATGTACGGTTCCCCCCGTTTCTATATTTCTCCCCACACATCCACTGAATACTAGATGTGTTTCCAGCCCTCTACCTGTTAGCGCTTTCAAAAGGACTTGCATAGATAAAGCGCTGAACGTCATGAGAAGGAATGATCGCGTCATTCTTCCATGAAAGTGCCTTCGTTACTATATTACTACTCTTTTCCTACGTGTGCATTTCGAATTCCCAAATTCTTGTGCTTAAATGTATAAGTTTTTCTTATGACCACTTGCCCAGTTATTTATGATTACCCAAAAAACCGGCGTATCCGTTTTTAAGATACGCCGGTTGAATTATAAGACTTTACTGAGGAACGATTGCGTACGCTCATGTTGAGGAGCGTCAAATAATGCTTGTGGCACATTTTCTTCGACGATATATCCACCGTCCATGAATAAGACACGATCGCCAACTTCACGAGCAAACCCCATCTCGTGAGTCACGACGACCATCGTCATCCCTTCAAGAGCGAGTTGTTTCATGACAGCAAGAACGTCGCCTACCATTTCTGGATCGAGCGCTGAGGTAGGTTCGTCAAACAACATGATTTTGGGATTCATCGCGAGCGCTCGAGCAATCGCGACCCGTTGTTTTTGACCCCCAGACAGTTCTCCTGGATAATTATCCGCTTTTTCGCGTAATCCGACTTTGTCAAGGAGTTCAAGTGCTCGTTGTTTCGCCTGTTCTTTATCCGATTTTCGCACTTTGATCGGTGCAAGTGTGACGTTTTCTAGGACGGTCTTATGCGGGAAAAGATTAAAGTGCTGAAAAACCATCCCGACCTCTTCACGGACCTTATTGATATCGACTTTAGGACTCGTAATATCATGATCATCGACGACGACCGTGCCACCCGTAATCTCCTCTAAACGATTCAGACAACGCAGGAACGTACTTTTCCCAGAACCAGAAGGACCAATGACACAGACGACTTCTTTTTCGGCAATCGAAACGTTAATGTCTTTTAGGACCTCGTTCGAACCAAATGATTTTTTTAAATTCTTCACTTCAATAATACTCATCGTAATGTAAACCTCCGTTCCAAGAACTTCGCCACTAAGGACAACAGATAAATGATGACGAAGTACATCAATCCGACAACGGACCAGACGATGAATGGTTCAAACGTCGTTGACTGCTGGACTTGTCCTTGTTGTGTCAAGTCAGCAATACCGATGATCGACAGCAACGACGTATCTTTTAAGCTAATGATCGATTGGTTCGTAATCGTTGGTAACATCCGTCGGAATGCTTGCGGCAGGATAATTTGTACCATTGTTTGACGTCCTGTCATCCCGAGTGAACGGGCCGCTTCTGTTTGTCCTTTGTCAATCGACTGGATACCCGCTCGAATGATTTCCGCAAAATAAGCACCGGCATTGATCGCGACCGTCAGTATCCCTGCATACATCCGATCCATTGATAACCATTCGAGCGAGTTGAGTCCAAAATAGATGAAGAATAACTGGACGATGAACGGTGTTCCGCGAATGACATCAATATAGACAATCGCGATTCCGTTTAAAATCTTTGATGGAGATAATCGCATCAAAGCGACGACTAATCCGATCAAAAAGCCGACGATGACGGCGATGATGAAAATATACAACGTGACTTGAAGCCCTTCCAAGAAAAATGGAAATGCGGTTTTGACCACTTCCATTGGTATCCCACTCCCTTATCGCCTTGCGACTTATTTTAGATACGTGTCGACGATTTTGTCGTATTCACCGTTTTCTTTCAGGTTCGCAAGTCCTTTGTTGATTTTCTTCATCAGATCTTCGTTCTCACCTTTTAAGACAGCGATTCCGTAGTTATCCCCGTTGAGACGATCTCCGACCAGTTTTAATCCAAGATTTTGTTGTTTGTTTGCATATGAGATGACTGGGTAATCTTCGATCAAGGCTGCTGCGTTCCCGTTCTTCACTTCTTGGAACATCGCAGGACTATCATTGAACTGCGTGACTGTAAAGCCAAGTTTGTCTGCGTTATCCGTTGCATATTTTGCACCCGTCGTTCCCTTTTTGACGGCTACTTTTTTTCCCTTTAAATCGTTGACGGATTTGATACCGTCCTCATCTTCCTTGACGACTAGAATAAGACCAGCTTTGAAATATGGATCTGAGAATGTGACGACTTTCTTCCGTTCAGGTGTAATACTCATCCCAGCAATCGCAACGTCTAATTGATTTGCTTGTAGAGCCGGAATGATACCGCTAAAGTCCATCGCTTCGAATTGAATCTTGAAGTTCTGATCTTTGGCGATCGCTTTCATGAGATCAATATCAATTCCTTTGTACGTGTCCCCATCTTTATACTCGAACGGTGGATACGTAACGTCGATACCGACCTTATACGTCTTTCCTTCTGATGACTCTTCTTCTTTTGAACCGATACTACATGCACCCAGCACGAGAATACAGCTCATTAAGAGCGCTAGCAAGATACTCCCTTTTTTCATGTTTGTTTCCCCTCTCCTATGTCTTAAAGAATGTTGTCTCCACTTAGTACTTTCCCTGAAGAGTACCCTCTTTAAAACGTATTTTACCAGAAAAATTCTAAAAAGATAAACTTTTCTGAATTTTTATTCGATGTAATCGTTTTCTATTCAGCCAAAAAAAGGAGGCAATCCCTTAATGGGATTGCCTCCTTCAATCATTTATGCCGCCGAGAGGACTTGAACCTCCACGGTGTTGCCACCACTAGATTCTGAGTCTAGCGCGTCTACCAGTTCCGCCACGACGACGTTGATTTACGATATTAATATAGCGGATAGTGAACTGAGTTGTCAATCATTTCGCAAGATGGCTCGTACAAACTTCTCGACGACCTCGTCGTATAATGCAGGATCTTCGAAATAAGCCATCGCATGCGCGGCATTTGGAATCACAACGAGCTCTTTTTCCGTCGGACATGCTTCATATAATTCATATACCATCTCGGTCGGCACGAACGTATCCGCTCCACCGTGAATGAAGAGAATCGGTACCTGTGCTTTTTTAACTTGTTTTAAAGCAGATGCTTCTCGGAACGTATATCCCGCCTTTAACTTTGTCAACACACTCGTCATTCCTAAAAATGGGAAGTGTGGTAGTCGATACATCCGTTTCATCTGATAGGCAAGGACGGCATTGACAGACGTATACGCACAATCGGAAATGATTCCTTTGATTTGTGCCGGCAATTGTTCGCCGCTCGTCATTAAAACAGTCGCGCCTCCCATCGAAACGCCGTGCAGGAACAATTTTGTATCCTGTCCAATCCGTTCAATGAGGTAATTCGACCAGCTGAGGCAGTCTTCCCGATCATGCCATCCGAATCCGATATAGTGACCGTCACTCATCCCGTGTCCGCGGTTGTCAGGCATCATGACGTGAAAACCGGCTTGATGGTACAAGTAAGCGAATCCCGCTAAATCCGTTCCGACGCCTCCATATCCGTGTACGAGAATGACGATCCGATCGGACGGAACAACTGCCGGAAGAAAATGTCCACGTAATGTTAATCCATCTTTTGCTTCAATCTCGATTCGCTCAAGTGGTTGTTCTTTGATCCATGTCTGACCAGGTTGCATCAATCGGACCATCTCGTCACTTAAGTCTCGATTATTCGATAAAAAGGATTTTGGATTCGTAGCAATCGCCATTTCATAAAAATAATAACTCGCTGCCACTAATCCAGATCCGATAACCCCTAGACCAATTTTTGTTCTCCGACGCATCTGCTCCACTCCCTCTTTCAGTTATAACTCGATTTTCAATTGAGCAGCATGGTCGTCCTCTTCATCCTGCAAGACTTGTTGACGTAATCGTTGTTCCTGTTGTTGGCGGCGGTAAGCAAACTCTTGTACGAGCTCTGTTCCCGTAAATCCATCTCCCACGAGTTCACTCAACAGTTCGGTCTCTGTCTCGACGACCTCACCAGGACGACGCATGACAAGAACATCTCCGACTTGTGCGATCAACAACTCATCTTCTAATCGTAGTGCATCGTAAAAAGGTTCCGGTAACGTCATTCGTCGTGTCTCCGGATTAATATGGACCCGTTTATAAACGCCTAGTGCTTGAAACTTACGACGTGCCATTGCGTGCTCTCCTTTTTAATTAAACGTAATATCAATTCGTGAATCTTTACCTTGAATGTGTACTGTACCTGTGGCTCCATTGACCAAGGTCAATTGCGGTGGTTGATGCCCGATATCGAGATCATATAAGACCGGTAAACCCGTTTCGTCAGCTAAATCTTGATAGACATGTAGCCATGTCAAATCTTCTGTAATCCGCGCAGATGTTCGACCAAATAAAAAGCCAGACGCATGATTGAACCAACCAGCGTATGCCATTTGTCGTAATGTGCGGTGCACCTCTGCAGAACTAGCTTCTGACACCTCAAAGTACCAGAGAATCGGTTCCCCGTTTACCTCGTCTCGCTGGAAACGATCGACATCCCCATAAGGCGTTCCGATCAAATGACGAATCGTCTCTAGACAACCACCAAGTAATCTTCCTGTCACTTCTGTACGCTCATCAAGCGCCTTCCATTCCGTTGGTTCCGTCAGCTGAAATAAAGAACCATCTAAACGTTCTTCGTCTGTCCATTCTGTTTGATAACGATCAGAAGCCCATTGCGTAACGGTTCCACCTGATGCCGTCGCTAAAACCCGTCGCCATGCACTTGTCGTCTCATCCCATGCTTCGCTCCGAAATTCAACGAAATTCGGTCCGTGTGCTGTCGCGATTCCTGTTTGAAGCGTCAGACCGAGCAATAACGTACTGATGTCTGAATAGCCAAGCAGCCACTTTGTTTGATAAGCAGTTGGCGTCAATTCAGGTAAAAGATCAATCGCACGTTCTCCACCGAATGGCGGGATGACGGCATCAATCGTCTCGTCCATCATCATGCGATTTAATTCCTCAGCTCGTTGCTTGACCGGCGCACTTTCAGCGTGTTGATGTGACCAAATCGTTTCGCCTAAACGAACGTTCATTTGTCGTGCTTGTACCTGTTCAACTGCTCGTTCGACCCATTCCTGTTGCTGTTCGCGAAGTCCAGAGGAGGGCGCCGTCACTCCGATCGTTTGACCTGTCCAACCTAAAAATGGATATTTCATGGTGACCTCCTATAGTTCGTAATGTTAATATATGTTTCCGTCCAAATATGTGTTTATTATACCGTTCTTGTTCCCCATTACCAACTTTTATCCCGCTAGTATATTACGATACAAACAAAAAACACGATTCCATACGAGCGACAGGATCTTACGTGTCGCATAGATGAAATCGTGCTTTATCAGTCATTAACTCGACGCTGACAGCTCAGCATACTCCTCCTGCGTGAACGCACGGGAACGTGTCAAAAAACGTTTTCCTTCAACACCTTCAAGTGAGAACATTCCACCTCGACCATTCACGACGTCAATGATGAGCTGGGTATGTTTCCAGTATTCATACTGATCTTCGTGAATGTAAAATGGACAGCCACCAATCTCTCCAAGCTTTTTATCCTGATCTCCAAGGAATAGATCCCCTTGCGCAAAACACATCGGGGAACTGCCATCGCAACAACCACCAGATTGATGAAACATCAACGGACCGTGTTTTTCTCTCAACTGGTCGATCAATTCAAGACAAGCTGCCGTCGCCTGAACACGTTCCACCATTTGCATCCACGTCCTTTCCGACTTAGAAGAAACCGAGTTTATTCGGATTGTAGCTAACGAGTAGGTTTTTCGTCCGTTGATAATGGTTGAGCATCATTTTATGGTTTTCACGTCCGATACCTGACATTTTGTAACCGCCGAACGCTGCGTGAGCTGGGTATTGGTGATAACAGTTCGTCCAGACGCGCCCTGCTTCAATCGCACGACCAAACCGGTAAGCACGGTTCATGTCACGCGTCCAGACGCCGGCTCCAAGACCATACAGCGTATCATTCGCAATCTCAAGCGCTTCTTCTTCCGTCTTGAATGTCGTGACCGACAGAACCGGTCCAAAAATTTCTTCTTGGAAGATCCGCATCTTGTTGTGACCTTTGAAAATCGTTGGTTGGATGTAATAGCCTTCTGCGAGATCGCCTTCGAGCATATTCCGTTCTCCACCGACGAGACACTCAGCACCTTCAGACTTACCGATTTCGAGATACGAAAGAATTTTCTCCATCTGCTCGTTCGAAGCTTGAGCACCCATCATGACGTCCGCATCAAGTGGATTTCCGATTTTAATGGCTTTGACGCGTTCAAGAACACGTTCCATGAACGGCTCATAAATTGACTCTTGAATCAAGGCACGCGAAGGACATGTACACACTTCTCCTTGGTTCAATGCGAACATCAGCAATCCTTCGATCGCTTTATCGAAGAAAGCATCATCCGCCTGCATGATATCCTCGAAGAAGATATTCGGGGATTTCCCACCGAGCTCGAGTGTGACCGGAATCAAGTTTTGCGAAGCATACTGCATGATCAAGCGTCCTGTCGTCGTCTCACCCGTAAAGGCGATTTTTGCGATCCGTTTGCTCGACGCGAGTGGTTTCCCTGCTTCGAGACCAAAGCCGTTGACGATGTTAAGAACACCCGCTGGTAGTAAATCCTCAATGAGTTCAACGAGTACCATGATGCTCGCTGGTGTTTGTTCTGCCGGTTTTAAGACAACGCAGTTTCCTGCTGCGAGTGCTGGCGCTAGTTTCCAGACAGCCATCAAGAGCGGGAAGTTCCACGGGATGATTTGACCGACGACGCCAAGCGGCTCATGGAAGTGATATGCAACCGTGTCTTGGTCGAGTTCTCCAACCGAACCTTCTTGAGCACGAATGACTCCAGCGAAATAGCGGAAGTGGTCAATCGCGAGCGGTAAATCCGCGTTGAGCGTCTCACGGACCGCTTTCCCGTTCTCAAGTGTTTCCGCATACGCGAGCATCTCGAGATTTTCTTCCATTCGGTTGGCGATTTTATTTAAAATGTTTGAGCGTTCCGTTACAGACGTTTTTCCCCATGCTTCTTTTGCGGCATGTGCTGCGTCAAGAGCGAGTTCAATGTCTTCCTTAGTAGAACGAGCGACTTGACACAAAACCTTACCGGTGACAGGTGTGACATTATCAAAATATTCTCCCCCGACAGGTGCCGTCCACTTTCCATTAATGTAGTTTTCATACCGTTCCTTGTACTGTACTTTTGACCCTTGCTTGTTCGGAATGTCATAAATCATGCGTTATTTCCTCCCTCAACTAAAATGGTCAAGCAGTGAGACGGTTGCTTGTATGCGCTTACATTTTAAAACAGGCTAAAACAGCCCTCTCGATACCATCGTACCAAAATTATATGAAAAGTCAAAAAATTCCGGTAAATATTCGTGGTTTTTTCCGAAAAAAAAAAACATCTCCGTTTTCAGGAGATGCTTTACATTCAAGATCGCGTTGGGTCAATCCCATCTTCTTGATCAGATGGCGTATCAGAACTACCAAAATCACTCACTTTCGAGAAACCGTCCGTATCGCCATCGATGTCTTTTCCACGTGCTGTGACCGATGGATCAAGAACGTCTTCTTCGCTTGGTCGCGAATTTGGATCATTTTCATTTTGTTCTGCTTCTTCTTTAGCATGCTCGATACATAATAACGTTTCTGGAATGATATCAAGACGTTCGATTTCGATCTCTTTTCCACAGACTTTACAAATTCCGTACGTTCCGTCTTCAATCGCTTTTAAAGCGCGATCGACGTCTGATAGCATATCCTCTTGCATGTCTGTGATCGCTTGATCACGTTCTCGTAAGAACAATTCGTCACCTGAATCAGCAGGATGATTATCGTAACTCGACAATTCGCCTTCATCGTAATCGGTATCGCGTTGTTCGATGTTTGATGTTGTCTTCTCTTTTTCTTTTAATAAACGTTGTTTGAATTCTTCAGTTTGTTGTTTGGATAACATGATTGTTCGACTCCCCTTCATTAGCACCTCTGTTAAGAATGTAGCCGATTCAGAGAAGAGTTAAACCATTATGAACATTTGTACGAACGAATCGACCCATGCAGATCACAGATGACCGTCATACATTCATTTCCGTCATTAAAACAAATCTGGTGCGATCGTCCGTTTTTAGATGTCGTGATGTCATCAATCCACAGTTGCGAAGCATCTGCTGAAGACAGCATCGCGATTTTGTCGCGAATCATGAATAAATCAAATGGTAATAGATTTAACGATTGAATCGTCAAGCCATGTTTTCGAAACAGCGGATCAAGTTGGTACTGAGATAGACTGTACAAACACTTCTCCGCTCCACCAATCAGTAATTGAATTGAATGTGACGGTTCGTGGCTATCAATCCGTTCCTTATGAAGAATGATCCGCCCTCGAACACCTGACTCATTGAAGATGCGTTGTGTATCTTCTTGCGAAAGACGTGATCCACCGTCTTTGACCTTTAAGACAATATGGGCGAATTCAGCAAAGTCTGGTTTCCCGATTTCAAGTGCTGGGATGTGACGCACTTCTTCACGCTCAATGATTTCAATCAAGTCACGCTCGACTTGGACACTGACTGTACCTGTCGAAAAGACACGAACGTCAATTACGAATTGATCAAGTACCGCATTTACTTCAATCGTATACGTTAAGTCCAAGTTTTTTTCCTGTTCTACCAATAAGCGGTTCAATACAAGCTGATGTAATAAGTGGACGGGCGTTCGCGATAAAAATTGACTCGAATAAATCAAGTGCTTTGGTCCTGTTCCTTTTGTTGTCTTTGGTCGTGCTCCATTTAATCTATATACGTTCACTTTGTAATTTAACATTTCTTCACCTTCTCTTACCTGAAAAATCGGAATAGAGATGTTCCGTTTATATAGCGTACAATGTATTCCGAACGTAAAATATTCGTTTTCGAATATTCCAAATTTAATATACAAATTGTAATCAACTTGTGATAAAAGATTTTCAAAAACTCATGGAACTTAATATTAAATTCCTCTTTAAATAAAACTAAAAACACCTTCCACAGGACGTGAAAGGTGTTCAATATGCAATAAGCTCATGCGATCGAATTGACTTGTTGTTGCATTGCTTCATAATGTTCGACGATTCGAGATCCGAGTGGATCCGTTGCCGATAATTGGAGATATACGTTCAAGGCGTCTTCAATTCCATTTTTCGTAATATACGCATTTAATTCTGAAGATTCTGAATCATTTGGATCGAAATAGGTCAGTGCAGCTGCAATACCTCGTGCTAATCCGTCTGCTTCGATTCCACGCTCCATTAATTCCTTCGCAGGTTTGACGAGTCGGTCGCTTGGACTCAGTTTCCGAATCGGCGAGCGGGCAACGCGAATGATTTCATCGTGAATCCGTGGATTCTCAAAGCGTTTCATATTCTTTTGGATATAAGCGCTATGATCGACTGGGTTGAACCCATACTTTTCAAGTAACAACCACCCTGTCTCGTATAGTGCTGTCTGGACGCCACGACGGATGCGTGGATCCGTTAAACTTTCGGCAATCGTCTCTTTCTGGAACAGTGCTCCGAGATATGAAGCAATCGCATGTCCCGTATTGACAGTGAAGAGCTTCCGCTCGATGAACGGTTCAATGTTCTCGACATAGGTTACGCCCTCGATCCGTGGATACGCTTCCGGAAGTCCCGTCGTCTCAATCACCCATTCGAAGAACTCTTCGACTTCGACGTACAGCGGATCTTCATGATGCTGTAGTGGTACGATCCGGTCCACCGCTGCATTCGGGAAATACCAGTTATCCGCAATCGGATGGTGTTTTGCGACTTCCCCTTGTAAATGTTTTGATCCACCAATCATATTCTCGCAAGCGATGATGTAGACGGGCGTCTGCGAACCGCGTTGGCTTAATCCTTCTGCAATTAATGGAGCGACTTTTGATAACAAACTAGGACCGACGGCTGTCGTAATGACGTCTGCCTCGCGAATCGCTGCGATGACCTGATCCGGTTCTGATATGCTGTTGAGTGCTGTGACACCATCGACCCGTTCACGTCCTCCTTGTTCTGAAGCATAACCGACCTCATAGGTATTTCTTGCTTTTAACGCATCAACGACCGTCGTATTGACATCAACGAAACAGACTTCGTAGCCCGTCTTAACGAGTTGTAAGCCGATAAATCCGCGCCCGATGTTTCCAGCACCAAAATGAATGGCTTTCATGCTTACACCTCCGCTGTTAACAAAGCAATGATTTCTTCTTTTGATGTCGCTGCTACGATACGTTCCACGTTTTCTTCGTCAGAGCAAATGACTGCGATGTTTGATAGCAACTCAAGATGTTCATCACCAACACCTGCAATCCCGATGACGAGTCGTGCTTGTTCCGTACCAAAAGTTACGCCTTGTGGTACTTGCAGAATCGATAGTCCTGTTTTTTTGACTTGTGATTTTGCTGTCTCTGTTCCGTGTGGAATCGCAACATGGTTGCCGATGTAGACCGTTGATAAGGCATGACGCTCATGCATCGAGTCAATGTATCCGGCTTCGACATATCCGTGATCGACGAGTAATTGACCGGCAGCCGTAATGGCTGCCGTCTCATCTGTAAATTGTTGGTCGAGTAATACAAGTTCCGGTGAAAGGTTCATAGTCGTTGTCATGTTTATTCCTCCTTGAAGTATCTCTATCTTTTTTTAAGAAATCTTGTTGCGTGCTGTTTCGATCTCGTGCACGAGTTGATCGTAATACCCGGCATTTAAGAAGTTATCGACTGATCGATGTTCTGCAGTTGGTACTTGCTCCATCGCCCGCTCCGTCAAATCACGGTGCGTGATGATCAGTTCCGCGTTTTGCGGCAACTGACTGATTGACGTATTCGTCACCTTGATTGGTAACCCCGCCTTGTTGATTTTATTGCGAAGGACAGATGCTCCCATCGCACTCGAACCCATACCCGCGTCACAAGCGAAAATGATATGTTCGACTTCCGCAAGTGGTTTCGCATCAGCTGATACGAGGGTCGAAGCAATCGATTGTTTTCCTTTCATCGCACTGACGTTCGCGCTCGCTTCTTCAAGCGATGTTTCTTTTGCTTTACTCGTTTTCAGAAGAACGGTCGAGACGAAGAATGTCACGGTTGCTGAGACTAGCACACCAGCGATCAATCCGACATAAGAACCACGTGATGCCATCGCAAGAACGGCGATGATGCTACCTGGTGAAGCAGGTGCGACTAATCCGACATCAAACAGAACGAATGTGAGAATACCGCTCATTCCGCCGGCGATCATCGCAAGTAGTAAGACTGGTTTCATCAAGACATAGGGGAAGTAAATTTCGTGAATCCCACCGATGAATTGAATAAATGCTGCACCTGGTGCTGTTTTCTTTGCTGCACCCGATCCGAAGAACGAATACGCGAGCAATAGACCAAGACCAGGACCTGGGTTTGCTTCAAGTAAGAATAGGACTGATTTTCCGGCTTCGTTTACTTGGTCAAGACCAAGTGGGCTTAAGATACCGTGGTTGATTGCATTGTTTAAGAATAAAATTTTTGCTGGTTCGATGAACAAGCTGGCTAGTGGTAGCAAGTGTGCGCTGACGATCGCACCAACTGCTGCTGCCATGATGTCGTCAAGACCTGTCATGAGTGGTCCAAATACTTTGAATCCACCGAGCATCAATAAACCACCGATAATCCCGACTGAGAAGTTATTGACGAGCATCTCAAGACCCGGTTTGACTTTTCCTTCGATCAGTTGATCAAACTTTTTGATGACATATCCACCAAGTGGTCCCATGATCATGGCACCGAGGAACATCGGAATCTCTGTTCCGACGATGACTCCCATCGTCGCAAGCGTCCCGACGACGCCTCCTCTGACGTCATGCATTAGTTTCCCACCCGTGTACCCGATCAGTAACGGTAAAAGATACGTAATCGTTGGACCGACGAGTTCACCGAGCTCTTTATTCGGTGCCCATCCGGTCGGGATGAAAAGTGCTGTGATGATCCCCCAGGCGATGAATGCACCGATGTTCGGCATGACCATGCCACTTAAAAAGCTTCCGAACCGTTGTACTTGAACACGGATGCCCCGTGCCCCATTTTGAGCTGTCGCCATTGCGTTAGCCTCCATTTCGTGTATGAGTTGATAGGATGATTGCGTTGCTATGCCCTTATTGTAAGAGCACTGCAAGCGCTTACTCAATCTTTCCTAGTTCAGTCTTTGTCCAAGAAGTTGGACAGATGGAAAAGAAGCTTGCCACACCTAAAAAAATCCTTGTCACATCAAGAATCGAGTGACAAGGATGTATGTTAAGCATGACCAAGAACTTGATCGATGACGGTTCGAAACGTTTGATTCAGAAGTGAGCGAATCATTGGTTCTTCACCAAATTCGAATTGATCCATTTGCTCGGGACTTTCAATGATTGCAGCACTGATCGAACTAAGTAATTCGAGCAACTCGTTTGATGTCTCTTCCGGTGCGACGAGAACGAGCAGCCGTTCGACGGATTGCAACTGTTGATCCATCCCAAGTAAATCGATGGGCTCAGGCAGTTCAAAGATCAGAAAGCCGCCCTGTTGGATTGTCGCATCTCGACCATGGAATAAGGCCAGCCGAGTACCTGGAATACCAAGACCCGACATCTCATGACGGCGTAACAATTGTGTAGATAGGGCTACAGCAGACTTCGCTATCCCTTGCTCGACCATACGCGTACTGATTTCAAACAATAACGATTCAATCCCTTCGCCGACACGTTCCAAGCGGTCCATCTTGAAGCCGTTCGTCACTTGAATCGCTGACGTAACGAGACGTTGCAGCTGTTCAAGATCGAGCCATTCCGATTTCGTCTGTCGTGGTGCTGGTTGAAAAGATTTCGGTAAAGCGAGAATCAGCTTGCGAATCCGCTCGACCTCGTCTTGCGGAAGCAGTGGGTTGACGAGTAGGTGTGGTGGACGGATATCGGGTAACGGTACGGTCGATAAGACGAAGTCATACGATTCAATCGGTAAGCGTTCAATCCCAAATAAGGATGAATTATCGATATGCTCAAGTTCAGTGAATTCTTGACGCAAGCGATTCATCAATAACTTTGAAGAACCGAGTCCAGCAGAGCAGACGACAAGAACACGATAAGGTAGTTTAGGTGTTGGTTTACTCAGCACGGCACCGAAGTGCATGACCCAAAATGCTAAATCCACGTCTTCGAATGTAACGTCTGTGAAAATCGATAGCGCTGCCTGCTTGACCGCATCAAACAAACGGGGATATTCCCGTTCGATTTGTTTAATGACATACGATGGATTCACGCTGTTTTGACGTGTATAGGATTGAATATGCGAAACAAGTCCCCGCTCTAACGCCTGATCCTTCGTAAAGTTCGTTCCGTACAAAAGAGATACTTGCTCAATCAACCGTTTGACACGCAGTCGGGTAACGAGTTCTTCTGTATCGCCCTCATCCGATTGAAAGAACGTTCGTAACTCTTCCGATAACCATTGACGTTCAGCGATCGACAACGGGTCCGGCAATCGCTGTTCGACCCGTTCGACCCAATTGAGAATCTCGACCGGATACGCCTTTAGTTCGTAAGTCATCGGAAACTGATCTTTGCGCAGCGCTTGTAAGGCTAAGCTGAGTGTCGCACGCATGATTTGTCGGTCATTCAATCGTCCCTCTTCTGTCAACGGTGCGATAACTGCGTACGCCTGATTGATCATCTCGAGCCAAGAAGTTCGATTCATTCGTAATAAATGAGGTAACTGATCAATGTCTCCTTGTAATAACCGATAAAAAGCGAGAACATCCCATTGTGTAAAGATTAAAGAAATCAACAAACGGCGTTTATTGATCTCTTCGCCAATGACTTCTGCACCAATTCCTTTTTTACGCTTGATTTCAAGATTGTATTGGAGAAACCAATCATCGATTCGCTCCAAATCTTGACTGACCGTACTCGGTGCTACATACATCGCATGTGCAATTGCTTGTAATTTGACCATTTCGTTCTCTTGCAGTAAACGATATGCCAGTTCGACTTGTCGATCCTCGGCAGTCGGTAATTGTTTATGTGACAACAATAATTGTTCACGCAATTCGTGTTTCGCTTCATCCGTTCCCTCAATCAACAATCCTCTGCCACGGACGTATGTCAGACGTAAGTCATGCCCTTCTAAAGACTGAACAAGACGATCCCGTTCCCGCTGAATCGTACGTTCCGAGGTTTCAAGGGTTTCAGCAATTTCTTGTATTTGAACGGGTTCCTCACGTGTCAGTAGGAAAAATAAGATATCGTGTTCTCGTGGTGTGAACTCAGTCATTTTGCCTCACTCTTTTCTGCCAAGATTCGAGGACGACATCGTATGCAACCGGATCAAGAATTCGGTCAACTGGATGGACGTGACATTGGACTTTCCAGACGTGACGATGAATTAGCTGTGTTTCTCCGACAATGAAACATGCCTGGTCAGGGAGTTCATTGATTCGACATGTTTTGACGTACGCTGAGATACCACGTTCACGTAAGCGCTTTCTCAAAATCGTAGCCCCCATGATACTACTCGCCATACCACTCTCGCATACGAAATAGATGATTTCTGAATCCATCTGTCACTCCTCCTCTTCATTTTATAAGAATAACAGAAATATTTTCGGTGTTTCATTCCTAAACGACGTCAATAGTTATTTTTGAATTGACACTTAAGTTAGACAAATACAAAAAAGCCTGGATTTCTGAAGCTACCAGAAAATCCAGACTGTATAATTCAACCAGTTTGTTGCATTGTTCTTAAATACTGTCCGACGGCTTCTGCGACTTCACGTCCCTCGCGAATCGCCCAAACGATGAGTGATTGCCCCCGTCTTGCATCACCTGCAGCAAATACGCCTGGACGGTTCGTCGCGTAACGCGTCGTCTTAATTTTCCCGCGTTCCGATGCGACCGCTAAATGTTCAAGTACATTCTCTTCGACACCACTGAACCCAATCGCAATCCAGACTTGATCGACGGGGAAGTACCGGTCGCTCCCTTCGATTTCCTCAAAGATCACTTCACCTGATTCATTTGTTGTTTTCGTCGTCTGAATCGTCCAAACACCGGTGACTTGTCCAGATTCACTTGTCGTAAAACGTTTGATAGCAATCAAGTATTCACGCGGATCCCGTCCGAACTGTTGCAATGCTTCCGCATAGCCATAATCAATGGAGTAGAGTAACGGTGTATCCGGCCACATGTTTCCTGTTGCACGTGTCGTGCCCGGTTGTTCATGTTTACCGAATTGGACGACGGAGCGACAGCGTTGGCGAAGCGCAGTTGCCACACAGTCCGCTCCTGTATCGCCGCCACCAATGACGAGAATATCTTTATCTTTTGCATCGTGATTAGGAGATAATGGTTCTTGCGAGAGCACGTGACGCGTCACTCCGGTCAGATAATCCATCGCATAACCTACACCACGCGTTGGCGCCTCTGTTAATTTACGGGGTTCCGTCGCACCGACGCACAAGATGACCGCGTCATACTCTGCTTCAAGAGTCTCGAGTGTGATGTCGGAACCAATCGTGACGTTCGTCCGGAAGTTGATTCCTTCTGCTTCAAGTAAATCGACACGACGCTGGACGACTTCCTTATCAAGTTTCATCGCTGGTATACCGTACGTCAAGAGTCCACCAACACGATCTTCCCGTTCAAAGACCGTGACCTGGTGACCGGCTTGATTTAATTGGTCGGCAGCCGCAAGACCGGCAGGACCAGATCCGACGATGGCAATCGAACGTGTCGAACGAACCGTTGGGATTCGAGGCACGACCCATCCTTTTTCAAAGCCGATGTCGATGATTGTTCGTTCGATATCTTTGATCGCAACTGCCGGCTCATGAATTGATAACGTACACGATCCTTCACACGGAGCCGGGCAGACGCGACCCGTGAACTCCGGAAAATTGTTCGTCTCGAGCAATCGATCGAGCGCTTCCTGAAAACGTCCTTCTTCAACAAGTAAGTTCCACTCTGGAATCAAGTTGTAAACCGGACACCCGATCTTCACTTGATCAAACACTTCCCCGACATGACAAAACGGGGTACCGCAGTCCATACAACGACTTGCTTGTTGACTTGCTTCCGCTTCTGTCAAAGCGGTTTTATATTCGTTAAAATCACCGATCCGTTCGCTTGGTTGTCGTTCAGTCCCGCTTGAACGGGCGACTGTCATGAATTGATCGCGTCGTTTCATCGTACCCCTCCTGTTCTTCGCCCTAAATGTGTCTCGAATGCGAGCAACATCGCTTCTTCGGTATTGTGTCCCTGTTGTGCAAAGTCTGCCATCAGCGTCGTGACTTTTTCATAAGTCGATGGGATGACACGGATGAACGAATGGATGACATGATCCCAGTTTGCAAGAATCGCATCGCCTTGTTCACTTCCAGTCCGTGCGACATGACGCTCAATGAACGTCTTCAATCGTGCAATCTCTTCAACATTCGTAACAGGTCCCGTCGTAACGAGTTCACGGTTGACACGTTGTAAAAATTGTTCAGGATTACGCGGCAACACATACGCGACGCCACCGGACATCCCGGCTGCGAAGTTTTTCCCAACATCTCCAAGAACAACGACCGATCCGCCTGTCATATACTCAAGACCGTGATTTCCGATCCCTTCGACGACGGCAACGGCTCCACTGTTTCGTACAGCAAAGCGCTCACCCGCCTGTCCATTGACATAGAGCTCACCACTTGTCGCCCCGTAGAGCGCAACGTTCCCGATAATCGACTGATCGGACGAGACGAATGGAATCAAACGCGAAGGATGAACGGCTACGATCCCACCAGACAATCCTTTTCCGACGTAATCGTTCGCTTCTCCCGTGACATCAATCGTCATTCCACGCGGTAGATACGCCGCTAGACTCTGACCGGCAGAACCAGTCAATTCGAGTTTCAGACGATCCGTCGGCAGACCGAGCGCCCCAAAGCGTCGGGTCAGCATCGCACCTGTTTGTGTTCCAATCGCACGATCCGTATTTTGAACAGTTAATCGAATCGTCTGTTGATGAGTAAAATCTGCTGCTTCTAAATAAGGAGCAACTTCACGCGCGTCGAAGGAACGATCGACATGATGCTGTTGTTGTTCTGCCGGACCATGTGAGACATGGACGAGAAGGCGTGAGAAATCGAGACTCTTCGCTTTCCAGTGCGTCCGTTGTCGTTCCGATGGTTGCAGTAAATCCGTCCGTCCGACAAGGTCCTGCAGACGACGCACACCAAGCTTCGCTAAATGTTCGCGCACTTCCTCGGCAATGAACGTCATGAAATGGACGACGTCATCGGCAGATCCCGTGAATTTCTTTCGGAGCTCTGGATCTTGTGTCGCAACACCAACCGGACATGT
Source organism: Exiguobacterium acetylicum (assembly GCF_022170825.1). NCBI lineage: Bacteria > Bacillati > Bacillota > Bacilli > Caryophanales > Exiguobacterium > Exiguobacterium acetylicum. The sequence continues at coordinate 1,815,079 of NZ_CP081878.1, forward strand.
ATCAAGATGGCAGGCACGCATCATGATACATCCGACGGCAATGAGCGGTGCTGTCGCAAAGCCATATTCGTTCGCGCCTAACATCGCGGCTAAGATGACATCACGGCCGGTTAACAGTTTTCCGTCCGTCTCGAGTACGACACGTTCTCGTAAGCCGTTTAATGTCAACGTTTGATGCGTCTCTGCAAGTCCTAGTTCCCAAGGTAGACCGGCGTGTTGAATGCTCGTTTTTGGAGAAGCACCTGTTCCGCCGTCATGACCACTGATAACGATGACATCGGCAAGTCCCTTCGCTACTCCAGCCGCAATCGTACCAACGCCACCTTTTGCGACAAGTTTGACGCTAATCCGAGCTTGATCATTTGCGCGTTTCAAGTCATGGATCAACTGCGCCAAATCTTCAATCGAATAGATATCATGATGGGGTGGTGGAGAAATCAATCCAACACCAGGTGTTGATGCACGTACACGCGCAATCCACGGATAGACTTTTTCACCTGGTAATTGTCCGCCTTCTCCAGGTTTTGCCCCCTGTGCCACCTTGATTTGTAATTCATCCGCATGAACGAGGTAATGACTTGTCACCCCGAAACGACCAGATGCAATCTGCTTGATTCGACTCATTCGGAAGTCGCCATTCTCATCCCGTTCGTACCGTTCCTCTTCTTCGCCGCCTTCACCGCTATTGCTCTTACCTCCTAAACGGTTCATCGCGATCGCAAGCGTCTCGTGCGCTTCTTTTGAGAGTGAGCCATATGACATCGCACCCGTCTTAAAATACTTAACGATTTCGCTGACAGGCTCAACTTCATCAATCGAAATTGCCGTCGTCTCCTTGAACGTCAACAGGTGACGCAGAACCGTTGCCGGTTCTTCCGCGATTCGTTGTGAATACTTTTGATAGAGACGGTAATCATTCGTTCGACAGGCATGCTGTAATAGATGAATCGTTGCCGGATTAAAAGCATGGTGTTCCCCGGCTTGACGATACCGGAAGACACTCCCTGACTCTAGATGAATCCGTTCGTCAGCGATCTGTTGCGCCCGGCGGACTTCTTCTTCCATCAAATCAATTGTCATGCCACTCAGTTGGGACACCGTACCTGTGAAGTGCTGCTCGATGACCGTGCGATCAATTCCGACTGCTTCAAAAATTTGTGCTCCTCGATAACTAAAGACCGTCGAAATGCCCATCTTCGACATGACTTTAACGACGCCTTCCGTGACAGCTTTTTGGTAACGTTTATTTACATCTGGGAGTCGATTCCCGATGGCATCATCAATCGTCGCATACGCAAGATACGGATAGATCGCATCAGCGCCGTATCCAATCAATGTCGCCACATGGTGAACTTCACGTACTTCTCCACCTTCGATGATCAAGCTGAGATTCGTTCGTAATCCCTTCCGAATCAAAGCATGATGAATCGCGCTCACCGCTAATAGAATTGGCATCGGTAAGGTTCCTGGTCGGACGAGACGATCTGATAACGTCAGTAATTCATAACCACTTCGTGCCGCAGTCACAGCCTCATCGACGACCATGTCGAGCGCTTCTTCAAGCGAGTTCGTGAACGTCGTCGAGATCGTTTTCTGCTTGAGTCCGCATTGTTTTAAGGCATGCGCTTCGTCTGGACGTAGAATCGGTGTTTCTAAACGAACACGACGACAGTTCGTTCGATTAGGTGTCAGTAATTCGCCTTGGCGACCAAGCCATGTCAGCGTCGAGGTGACGATGTCTTCTCGTAATGCGTCGATCGGTGGATTCGTCACTTGTGCAAACAACTGCTTGAAATAGCGGAATAAGGATTGAGGGCGTTCACTTAAAACAGCTAATGGGATATCTGTTCCCATCGCACCTAGCGGATCCTTTTGTTCTTCGACAAGCGGAATCAAGTATTGATCAATATCTTCACGCGTGTAACCGAAATGACGCTGTTTTGTGCCAAGATCAACGATTGTTTCTTTAAAGTCATTACTCGAAAGAGTGACGACTTCTTGCGCAAGCCACTCCGCGTACGGGTGACGTGTCGCCAGTTCCCGCTTGATTTCTTCATCTGCAATCAACTGACCAGATGCAAAATCGAGTAAAAGGAGTTCGCCTGGAGCTAACCGTTTTTTGTAAAGAATATCTTGTTCACGAAGCGGTAAGACCCCAGCCTCTGAAGACAGCATGAAGTGACCGTCCCGTAACTGGACATACCGCGCTGGGCGCAACCCGTTCCGGTCGAGTGTCGCTCCAATCTGTTTTCCATTCGTAAAGACGATTGCAGACGGCCCATCCCACGGTTCCATCATGCTGCTATGGTACTCATAGTATGCGCGCTTCGCTGGTCGAATCTCGCTATGTTCAAATGGTTCGGGTACGAGCATCAATGCCGTTTCAGCAAGTGATAATCCCGATAAATGCAGAAATTCAAAGGCATTATCAAGCATAGAAGAATCACTGCCCGTCTCGTCTAGAATTGGTAAGACTTCCTCTGCCCGATTACCATAAGTCGTCTCAGCAAGACGATGTTCCCGTCCACGCATCGCTCGGATGTTACCTTGTAACGTATTGATTTCACCGTTATGGATCAGATAACGGTTTGGATGGGCGCGTTTCCAACTAGGAAACGTATTCGTACTGAAACGCGAATGTACGATCCCGAATCCTGACTGATAGCGTTCATCTCGTAAATCATCGAAATACGCACGGAGTTGATCCGTCGTCACGAGTCCTTTGTAAACGATCGTTTCACTCGAACTACTCAAAACGTATTGCTCTAGCCCGAGTTGCTCTGACTCACGTTCAAACGCCCGTCGAATTAAAAAGAGCGTCCGTTCGAATGTCAATCCTTCCATCGCTTGCGCACCAATGAAACATTGGCGAATGACCGGCTCCGTTCTACGGGCACCAGACCCAAGCACTTCGGACTGAACAGGTACGGTTCGCCATCCTAAAACGTCCTGTCCTTCCGTCAAAATGATGGACTCTAAAGTACGTTCAAGTCGTTGGCGTTCCCGTTCTTCTCGTGGTAAGAACATCATGAATACACCATAATCTCCTTTTTTCGGGAACGTAATCTGACGAACCGTCTCACGAAATAGTCGATCCGGTAATTGCGTCAAAATTCCTGCTCCATCTCCAGTCTTCGCATCGCTCCCTTGCCCACCACGGTGCTCCATTTGACAAAGCATGGCCAATGCGTTCTCAACGATTTCATGACTCGCTCGTCCTGTTTGATGTGCGTAAACGCCGATCCCGCACGCATCATGTTCCATACGAGGGTCGTATAATCCCTGCTGTTCAGGGTATTGATGAAATGTCATAGTAGCACTCTCCTTGCCTTCTTAATTTTCTGTATATTCAGTTAAATTATACTTTACACCTTTTTATGTTTATTCGCTACTATGCATAATCAGAACCATTCGTCACTACCACAGAGTAGAATTACCAAATATCAACATTGTTAACGCTTACATATATGTGGATATTCATTCATTATTTTTTTTTTTCGAATTCTACACTTCCTGCACGTATTACTTTGCCCGAACATGTGATTCCGTGGTATTTTTATCTATGAACAGAGTTACTGATCATGGAAACAGAGAGAGGAATAATACGATGAAAAAAACAATGCAACTTACGGGTCTCTTGATTGCAGGAAGCTCGATCCTATTAAGCGCGTGCGGTCAGCAGGAAGAAAAAGCAACCGCATATGACAAGATTCAAAAAGAAGGAACGATCGTCGTTGCAACTGCTGGCACACTATACCCGACATCTTATCATGATGAGAAAAGTAATGAATTGACGGGCTTTGACGTCGAAGTCGTCAAAGAAGTCGCAAAACGTCTTGATTTAAAAGTAAAATTCAAAGAGATGTCATTTGATGGCATGTTAACTAGCGTCAATACAGGTCAAGTAGACCTTGCCGCTAACGATATTACGATCACAGATGACCGTAAAGAAAAGTTCGCTTTCTCAAAACCATATAAATACACGTATGGAACGGCAATCGTTCGAAAAAGTGATTTGTCTGGAATCAAGTCTCTCGAAGACTTAAAAGGCAAAAAAGCTGCCGGCGAAGCTACAACGACGTATATGCAAATCGCTAAAAAATATGGCGCGAAAGAAGTCACATACGATAATGCGACGAACGATCAATATTTACGGGATGTCTCGAATGGTCGTACAGACGTCATCTTAAATGACTATTACTTGCAAACGCTCGCTGTCGATTTCTTCAAGGACTTCGATATTACGATCCATCCTGATATTGCTTATAATCCAAGTCAAGTCGGTTTGATCATGGATTTGGATAATAAAGAACTCCAATCCAATATTAACGAACAACTCGACAAAATGAAGGAAGATGGCACTTTGAAAGACATTTCGAAGCAATTCTACGCAGGAAAAGATGTATCCCAAATGCCTGACGTCAAAACGACGATTGTCGATGTGAACTGACGATGTCATCGATTGATTGGCGGTCCGTCTTCAATCCGGAATTAGCAGTCGAATCGTTTCCTTACATTTTAAGTGGACTCGGACAGACACTATGGATCTCCTTGCTCAGCATGGCCATCGGACTTGGAATTGGGTTGATTCTTGCCCTCTGTCGTCTGTCCCATCTTCGACTATTACGCATTGGAGCCAGTGCTTACATCTCTTTCATGCGTGGTGTACCGATTCTCGTTTTGCTGTTCATGTTGTATTTCGGACTTCCGGTCATCAATATTCAACTTGACGCGTTGACGGCTGCGATTACTGGTTTTAGTTTGAATAGTGCGGCGTACATGGCAGAGATCATTCGTTCTTCGTTACTATCGATTGATCGTGGTCAGGAAGAGGCTGCAGCGTCACTTGGTTTATCCAGGTACCGGACGTTTGTTGGGATCATTTTGCCGCAAGCGATTCGTATTGCCATCCCACCACTGTCAAATGTCTTGCTTGATCTTGTCAAAGCCTCATCGCTTGCTGCTATGATCACTGTCCCTGAGATTTTCCAAAAGGCAAAAATTGTTGGTGGACGAGAATTCGACTACATGACTGTTTATTTTGTCGTTGCTTTTATCTATTGGGGCATTTGTTCCTGTATCGCAGTCATCCAAGAGATACTCGAACGCCGTTTTGCCCGGTATTTATGATACGTCTCATGCAAACAGGCGGTGGACCACGTCCATCGCCTGTTTGCATTTTTTTCAATACATCATTATCCTTCCCGATACATCGTTAAAAAATTTTCTAATTGACGCGGTTGTAACGGTCGATGAAAGAGATACCCTTGCAATGTATGACATCCTAAACGTTCAAGCAACGCTGCCTCTTCTTTTAATTCAATACCTTCGGCTACGATTGTCATATCTAATCGTTTCCCTAATTGAATGATCGTTTCAATCATCGCTCGCTTCTTTTCAGAGTGGATCGCTTCTTGAACGATTTCTTTTGGAATCTTTAACTGATCAAATGGCAATTCCACTAAAGATTGCATAGATGAGAAGCCCGTTCCAAAGTCATCAAGCGCAATCCGAATACCATATAAATGTAACGCATTCAGCGTCTCGATGATTTGATCCGTACCTTCAACGAAAATATGCTCCGTCATCTCGATTTCGAGTAATGACGGAGGAAAGCCTGACTGTTTAAGGATCGCTAATACACGATCCGTAAAATCTAGTTGGCGTAATTCCCATGGCGAGACATTCACTGAAATCGTTATAGGTTCTTTGCCCTCTTCCAACCATGCTTTTCCTTGAAAACATGCTTGACGCATGACCCAACCTCCTAGTGTCTCAATGAAACGAGTCCGTTCGGCGAGCGGGATGAACTCAGTTGGAGGAACAAGACCATATTCCGGGTGATTCCACCGAATTAAAGCTTCTACTCCGGTAATCTGGCGCGTTTTTGAATTGACTTGTGGCTGAAATAAAATAAAGAAATCACGATCTAATTCTGCATCATATAAATCACGCGTTAACTGAAGCGCTCGTTTCCGTTCATTTTGAGTCGCCAAATCGGTAATCGCATAAGTATTTTTCCGATTTGATTTAGCCGTGAACAAGGCAATTTCAGCATCATTGATGACATGGTCCGTCGTTGCGTCATTCATATATGAAACACCGATGCTTGCGGTGACATTAATTTGTTTAAAATCAATTTGGACACGTTCCGAAACGCTTGATAAAATATCGTCACAAAGGGTTCGAGCATCGTAATGCTTTGGTGCATGGAGCAAAAAGGCGCTTCCACTCGCTTTCGCAATCGTACAATCCGGAAAACGGTTCATCAATCGACGACCAATGATGTGTAAGGTACGGTCACCTGTTCGATAACCGAATGCATCATTAACCGTCTTAAAATCATCGAGATCAATCAGACAAATCAAATCATCTTCTTGTTTTTGTTTATCCACTTCGATGACAAAAGAAGAACGGTTTGATAATCCTGTCACGGGATCCGTAAAGGCTTGTTCTTGTAAACGGGCTAAGTAATCGATATTTCGTTCAAGACGAGTGACGTACTGATTATGAATCAACAAACTAATGATTGTCGCAATCAAGATGAGTCCGATTCGCGCGATGTGATCGGATGCAAACATCGTAACGTTTTCGAGTGAGGGTGTTTGATACCAAATATACAGCAGAGAAATCGTGGTAATGCTCGTAGCGTACAACAGCATCGTTCGATTGATGACAACGAGAGACGCTAAAATAAAAAGTAGCGCGCATGCCCAAACAGACTGACCACCTCGATCAATGAACGGATAATAAATATATGGAATCAATAAAAAAACAATCGACATCATATGTGGCTTCAACCGATCCGACAACGTACTTTTACCGATAAAATATTGCAGTACGCCGGCACTCGCAATGACGATCGCACGTATCCAATCGTCTCCATCCAAACCAGAGCGACTGAAGACGTTTGCCACAATATATAAAACGGCACCACAACTCGTCAATACAAAAATGATCATCCCGAACAACTGGTAATTTGCTCGAATTTCTCGATGATATTGCAGACTATTGGAAGAACGTCGCTGTGTATTCACCGCCATCCCCTCTTTCTGGTTCCTGACGTTTATTTTCCTTATCGGAACCAAATTAAAACCTTAATTTTCTAAAAATAATAAAATAATGGGAAGTCATGATTTTGCGCAGAACGGGAATAGAAAGACATAGAAAGGAGCGATTAAGATGTCACACTTACTATTCATCGAAGCCAACGATAGTACGCATCAAAAAAAAGGCATTAGTTCTGAATTAAACGATGCCTTCTTGAATGCTTATCGTGAAACTCATCCTGATGACAAGATCACGGTTTTAAATTTATTTGAGGAACGCCTTCCCTTCTTTGATTTGAAACTTGCCAGCGCAGCAGGTCGTCTTTTTAAAGGAGAAGAATTAACCGGGGAGGATGCGACACATGCGCAACGACTTCAAGAATACCTAACTGGATTCTTAGATGCCGATAAGGTCGTCTTTTCATTTCCGATGTGGAACTTAACGGTTCCGGCACCGCTTCACAATTATATGGATTATCTCGCTCAAGCTGGGCAGACGTTCCGTTATACAGCTGAGGGATCAATCGGTTTAGTAGAAGACAAAAAAGTGTTATTGATTCACTCACGTGGCGGTGATTATTCAACTAAAGAAAAAGCGTCAAGCGAACATGCTGTGCGCTATATGCTAGACTTATTAGCATTCTTCGGAATTAATGATGTATCGACTGTCATATTAGAAGGACATCAACAATATCCTGAACGTGCAACAGAACTCATTGACCGAGCACTTGAGGAGTGTCGACAATTCGGTCAATCGTTTTAAGCACGAAACAGTATATACTGCGCGTGTTCTTCAAGAAGAAGTTGCTCATGAAGTGGCATATCAAACGCATGAAACAAGGAATAAGCCATCGTAAAATCACGCTGAATAGTAGAAAGTTCACCATTCATTTTTTTGTAAAGTACCCTCTTTGATAGTAAAAATGACCTAAAAAATGACCATCTTCAATCTGTAAGCTTTCTTGAATACCTTGTTCGGTGATTTCTAGACCGGCAAGGTATTTTTTTTGCATCGACAGCTTTTGTCCATAATTGTAGAGAATCTTGATTCGAACCTTTTCGAAGATGATCTTGAAACAGCATCGATAACGGAACTTTTAATCGTTTTGCAACTTGTTGTAGCAAGTCAATAGTAGGTGAGTTCTTCCCATTTTCGACTTTACTGATTTCAGCTTGACTACAAATTCCTGTACTCATCTCTTTTTGCGATAAGCCATTCAATTGTCGAAAAAACTTCAACTTTTCTCCAATGACATATTCGCGCTTCATCTTATTCACCTCAATTCATCAATTCAATTGTATTATCATGAAAAAACCTTCTTGATCAACAAGAAGGCCCTAAAATCATATTCTTTAGTTGTCAAATGTAAATAATAAAAAGTTTTCCTTCATACGAAAGATCATTTTTTTCCGAACATCATGTTCAAACGCATGAAATAATGTATAGGCGACTGAATATTGCTTTTTAAGAGACGTAACGTCTTTACCTGATAACTCATCATAGTGGGCAAGTTGATAATAAAAATGCCCGAATAGAAATGTATGATTTTGCTCCAGACATAATTCGTACCCTTTCTTCGCGATGACGATACTCTCCTCAGACTTCCCTTGGTACTCAAGAATCTGACAATGATTGAAATAAATTTTCAACAAAGAATTTAGATGTGTCAATGATTGCAGAAGTTCAATTTCTGTTTCTAGCTCTTGATAAACAGATTCAGTTAAATGAAACTGATCTTCTTCTGAATACATATTAGCAATCGCCATTTTGATGCGAATAAATAATTGAATGGAATGCGACCACACTTCTTTTTCGATTAGAAGATGACTGAGCAAACTGGCAGCTGTTCGAAAATCAATCCGTTTTTGTTTTAAATCAATGATTGTCCTAATATAACTCTTTAAAATGTCTACTTCGATGATTTCATTCACTTCTATCTGATTAATACGTTTCATTGCCTCTTCATATTTCTCTTCACGAAGCAAATCGGATAAGAATCGATCAAGCTGAAAGAACTGCTCTTCATCTGTATGTTCTTGAAACAATAAAGAAATAGGAACTTGTAACCTTGTAGCCAGTTGCTGCAACAAATTAACAGTCGGTGAATTTAAGCCATTTTCGATTTTACTGATTTCTGCCTGACTACATAAATCGGCACATAGTTCTTTTTGAGAGTATCCTTTTTGAACCCGAAATCGTCTTACGTTTTCTCCAATCGGATTAGAAGTAACCATCCTTATCAAACCCTCCAAACACCTTAAAACGTCATCGTATGTTTTGTATCACTCTTTAAATGCATTAGTAGATTCAGTAGAATCAAAAGTAAATAACAAATATTTTCGCTTTAAGTCAACAACCAATTGTTTCGTCGTTTGAAACTCAAATGCATGCAACAATGTATAGGCAACTGTATACGTTTTTTGAAATAAGGCGTTTCCGACGGCTTCTTGATAGTTACCTAGTTGAAAATATAAATGTCCTAAAAGAAAGGTTTGTTGAGAGTTTAAGCATAAGTTGATTCCTTTTTGAATAAACACAATCGCTTCTTCAAATAAATCTTGATATAAAAGAATTTGAGCATGGTTAAAATAAACCTTTATTAATGAAATTACATATGTCGAACTTTCGAGTTTCTCTAATAACGTTTCGATTTCTAAATAAATACTGGTTGTAAAATGATACAACTCATGCTCAGCATATAAATTAGCAATTGCTGTTTTAATCCGAATGAATAAAGAGATGGATTCGTTCCAAACATCGTACTCTTGAATGATGTTACTTAATAAAGAAGCAGCAGTCCGAAAATCAAATCGTTCTTGTTTCATGTCCACGATGATTTGAAAATAAGCGCTTAATATGATTAAGTTTAAATTTTCATTATTATAGTCATACTTTGAGAGCAGTTTAGTGACCTGAGCATACTTTTTTTCTCGAAGTAAATCTGAAACTGTCTTATCAAAAAAATCTATCTCTTCTTTCAATTGAGGATTTTCAAGCAAGAGCGCTATTGGCGTATTTAGTCGCTTGGCAATTTGCTGTAATAATTCTACAGTTGGTGAGTTGAGACTATTCTCAATTTTACTAATTTCAGCTTGACTACAAACACCTTCACATAGTTCTTTTTGAGTCATCTGCTTTTCAATGCGTAGTTGTTTGATCTTTGTACCAATCGATGAAGTCAAATCATTCATCTTCATCATTTTTCACTCACTTTCATCAATAGGAAATAGCAACAGATCTGATAAATGTGTTTCAAGAATTTTTCGGTATGCATGATTATTAGTCGCAGTGAAAAACGAGTAAGCAATTGTATAGGCTTCCTTAATACTTTTCTCCGAAGCATTTAACGATTCTAAAAAGAACCCTTTTTGATAATAAAAATGTCCGAGATATGTTAAGTCTTGTAGTTCTTTAGCCTCTTCAATCACTTGTTCAACTTTTTGTAATCCTTCTTCGAATCGCTTTAATCTATAGATGTTCCGTAAATAGTTATACATTGTTTTCATTTTAATTTTTTTATACTCGCGCGTTCGATAAGGTAGTTTCAATAATTCTTCGTATATTTGGTGAGAACGTGCGTAATCCATATGATTCGTATATAAAACTGCGATTGCCATTTGAATTCTAGTATAAAGAAGGAATGATTTTTCGACTAAATTTTCTTCAGCTACTAGTTTTAATAGCGCAGAAATGCAAGTTCTAAAATCGATGTTTCCTTTTTCATGCAATAATAGTTTTTGATGATACCGAATTAACACTTGAACTTCAAACGCTGTATTTGATTTCGCATATTTATCTAAATCCTTTTCCATAGCCGAGTAAGTTTTCTCTCTCATATGATGCAACATTTTTTGATCAATCTCATTCAATTTTTGTGAGACAATTTCATCTTCAAAAAACAATGAAATCGGTATGCGTAGTCTTCGACAAATCTGCTGGAGCAAATCGATCGTCGGAGAATTCCGACCGTTTTCAATTTTACTAATCTCAGCTTGACTACAAATTCCTTCACAGAGATCTTTTTGTGTCATTCTCTGCTTTTTTCTTTCCTGCTTAATTTTATCGCCAACGGAATGAATGACTGGATGCATGTGGGTCACTCCTCAAATCAAAAATAACGAACTCACAAAAAAAGTCTTCCGTTTCAAGTATATATCACTTGAGACGGAAGACGCGTGTATGCTTCCGGCGAGAATCGAACTCGCACTGCAGCATTACCATTGCTGAGGTCTGCCATTAACCTACGGAAGCCTATAAAATCTGATTCTAGTATAACTTATGAAGAAAAACAAAACAAGAAGTTGATACGCTTACCGCTCAACTTCTTGTCACTTTTTTACAGTGTGGTTTTCGTTAACGAGTTATCATAGACGACTAAAACTGAATAATGTTCATCCGCTTTAGACGCGACGAATGTTGAAAACTTTAATGTGATGATGGCGTTTGACCCAACACCATTATTCTCAAAAAATTCGTTTAGTCTTTCCTCTAATTCTTCAGGCGATCGCCCGACGACTACTTTAGAATGCAACATGATCATCACTCCGTTCCGTTATGGTAGGTTCGAATTTAGTAATTTCCTTATCGAATAAAAGTTAAACCTTTATTTTTCCGACTTGCCCGACGCTCTCTTCATCCGCTATGGTGAAATGGAGTAGAAAAATTTAAAAAGAACAGGAAGTGAAGTCTGATGGAACATACCAATTTCGATGAACAAATTGAGAAACGAAATACGGGATCCGTTAAATGGGACGGACTCCATTCGCTTTATGGATCAGATGAACTGATTCCAATGTGGGTTGCGGATATGGATGTCCGTCCGCCACATCATCTGACAGAACGATTAACGAGACGTGCTGCTACTGGCCATTTCGGCTATTCGATGTTCGAAGATGAAGCAAAGCAAGCTATCCTGCACTGGTTTCAAAAACGATATGATATTCCCGTCAAAACCGAATCGATTCTTTACTCAAGCGGCGTCGTTCCTGGACTTGCGCATACTTTGCTTGCCTTGACTGAACCAGATGATCAAATCATCATCCAGACACCTGTCTATCCTCCATTTCACCAGATCATCGAGTCCAATCAAAGACAGATTGTTGAAAACCCGCTCCTTCTAGAAGGCGAAACGTATCGAACTGACTTTGCTCTCCTTGCGCAACAAATGCAATCGGCACAGATGATGATTCTCTGTAGTCCACACAATCCAAGTGGTAAAGTCTTTTCGAAAGAAGAGTTATCTCAAATCGTGGAGTTAGCAAAACAACACGACGTTTATCTTGTATCTGATGAAATTCATGCCGATCTTGTTTATAAAGGTTCCGTGCATACACCTATACTTGCCTTTGATTATGAAAAACTGGTTTTAGTCAGTGCTCCATCTAAAACATTTAATATTCCTGGGTTGTATGCCTCTTATCTGATCGTACCCGATCTTTCAATTCGTCAAAGGATTGAGAAAGTCCAGCAACGCCATTTCGTTCATCCCAATGCATTGGCTTCAACTGCTATCACAGCAGCATATGGTGATGCTATGAGTGAACAGTGGCTCTCACAATTGCTTGTTTATTTAGAAGGAAATCGTGACCATGCGATCCGTCGGCTTCGCCAAGAGATGCCAGAATTAGACGTCGTCATTCCAGAAGCAACCTTCCTGTTATGGATTGACTTCAAAGCACTCAAACTAGACAGTAAGTCACGTGCAGATTGGCTTGTCAAGGAAGCAAAAATCGCTCTAACACATGGTTCTTCGTTCGGATCAGGTGGCGAAACATTTGAACGCTTGAACATCGGATGTCCTCGTGCACAATTAGATCAAGCATTAGACCGTTTAAGCACCGCATACCAACGTTTTCGGACCAATTAACATGACATAAATGATCCTAATTTCTTAGGGTCATTTTTAATTTGATTTAATATTCAGAAAGTTTTGAGTAGTAGAACTTTAACAGGGACTAAAAGCGTCCCAACCCCTTAAGGCACTAGGTGTGGCGGCACTTTTTAAGAAAATGAAGCGACTTGCAAAGTCGTTTTATCCCCTGTAAGGTGGGGAACATATCATTTGGCGAACGAGGTGTTACACGCTTATTCGCTAAAAAAACTATTGCATTTGGAGGATTTAACTTTATGACGCAAGAATGGATTTCGATCATCCTGTATCTTGTTCTCATGTTGGCAATCGGTTATTTTGCCTACAAGCGAACAACGAATACAGAAGATTACATGTTAGGCGGACGCGATCTCGGTCCTGGTGTTACAGCACTATCTGCTGGTGCATCGGATATGAGTGGATGGATGCTCATGGGACTTCCCGGCGCCATGTATGCAACAGGTGTATCAGCACTTTGGCTAGCACTCGGATTATTGATTGGATGTTACGTAAACTATATTGTACTCGCACCACGTTTCCGACTCTATACGGAAATGGCAAACGACTCGATTACGATTCCTGATTTCTTAGAGAATCGTTTTGAAGACAAATCACGTGTGCTTCGTACTGTATCAGCACTCGTCATCATCATCTTCTTCACGTTCTACACATCAGCCGGAATCGTATCTGGTGGAAAATTGTTCGTCAGCTCATTTGGATTTGATTACCACTATGGTATGCTCTTGACGATTGCGGTCGTAATCGCCTACACACTTTTCGGCGGTTTTCTCGCAGTAAGTTGGACCGATTTCGTCCAGGGCTGTATCATGTTCATCGCACTCGTTCTCGTACCGATCGTCGCATTAACAGACGTCGGTGGAGTTGATGGTGCGTACAATTACGCTGAGAACCTAGACCCTTCGCTGTTTGATCCATTTAAAGGGACAACGATTCTCGGAATCATTGGATTCCTTGCCTGGGGACTTGGTTACTTTGGTCAACCACATATCATTGTCCGCTTTATGGCAATTCGTTCTGTCAAAGATTTAAAAAGTGCCCGTCGGATCGGTATCGGTTGGATGTTCGTCTCAATCATCGGTGCAATGGTGACCGGACTTGTCGGTATTGCGTATTTCGAAGGACAAGGCAATGGACTCGGTGATCCAGAAACAGTCTTCATCCGTTTCTCAGATGTTCTGTTCCATCCGTATATCACAGGATTCTTGATGGCTGCGATTCTCGCGGCAATCATGTCGACGATTTCGTCACAATTGCTTGTCACATCAAGTGCGTTGACAGAGGACTTTTATAAAACGTTCTTGAAAAAAAATGCATCGGATAAAGAACTCGTCCTGACAGGTCGAATTGCTGTTCTTGTCGTTGCCATCATCGCAAGTGTACTCGCTTGGAATCCCTCAGCAACGATTCTTGCACTTGTCGGTTATGCGTGGGCTGGATTCGGTTCTGCCTTTGGTCCGATCATCTTACTTTCACTTTACTGGAAACGCATGACGAAACAAGGTGCGTTAGCTGGTATCATCTCAGGTGCCTTGACCGTCATCATCTGGGTCCAACTCGGACTTAGCACAACACTTTACGAAATGGTTCCTGGATTCTTCACAAGCTTGATCTTCACAGTTGTCGTCAGCTTAATGACGAAACAACCAGTCAATGCTGTTCAGGAAACGTTTGAAGAGATGGAAGATGAATTAAAAGACGCAGTTCAATGATCAAGAACTAGTAAGACCTCTGCCACTAAAACGGCAGAGGTCTTTTTTTACTTAAAGTTCAATCACACCATAATGTAACTTTGATGTTTTACGTCGCTGACGCTCGAAATTGAATTGATCAAAAAGTGGACTCTCATAATGCGCTTTGAGGACGATTCGCCGGCTCGCCACACGTTTTGCTTCCATGATCGTTTCAGCAGATAACGCTTCATAGTTCGCAAGCGTCCGAAGCGGATCGAGGTGGGTTGATTCCGATACCGTCCGTTCGAACATCGGATCAAAATAGATGACATCAAAACTATCGTCAGGACATTGCTTTAAAAATGCCAAATGGTGTTCCATTCGAACTTCAATTCGGCGCATCGCTTGATTGATCGGAGCATAGGATTCTTCCCAGCGCTGTAACCCTTGTTTGACAACGTATGCGGTCTCAATTCGACTCTCAAGTCCAACGAGCTGTCCCGAATCACCAACAGCATGACTCATGACAATCGCATCTGCTCCAAGACCAAGTGTACAGTCAAGCACACGCATTCCTTCAGATAAACGACCGATTGCAACTAATGGGTCTCCTCCACCTGCGTCGATTTGTTTAATGCGGAAGACGGCACTCGATGGATGAAAAAAGAAAGATGTCTTTTCTCCGAGCGGATATAAATCTAGTCGTTGTTTATCGACGACTAACACCGGTAATCCTGTCTCTTGCTGTAATTGTTCAATCCCTTTTTTCTTACGCGCGATGTAGACAAAATGAATTATCTCCTCCGCTAACAGCTGCTGCACACGATGGTGGACGTCTTCGGTCGGACGTAGACACGTCGTCAATCCAATCGTTGGTTTCATAATTCTTTCCTCCATAAAAAAATAAGCCAGCCGGAGCTAGCTTATTTCTTTTTCTTTAATAATCCTTCGATGTCTTCAATCAATGCTTTTTTCGAAATCAGGTCTTCTTGCTTTTCCTGTTCGACTTTTGCATCTACTGTCGTCCGCTTCATAAGTGCTTGAAGTGTCTCATCGATGCTTGACTTTAAATGATCACGATCTTCTTTGTTAAGGGAAAGATCATGTTGAACTTCGTCCCCTTGTTCATCTAATTGGCGTAAGCGTTCCGTCAATTGTTTCGCTTCACGATTCAAGTCCGAATACAATCGTTCGATTTGCTCTAGACGCAATTTGATTCCGTCACGTTCTGTGAACACGTTTTCCAGCCCCTTCCAGTATGCAGTTGTCTACATCATTACTTTACCATATTCCGAGGCAATTAAAACAATCACAAGATGATTACAAATTGACTTTTTTTAAATTTCTTCTTGCGGATCGGTTCCAGTTAATTTTTGCAATTGCAAGGAGGGTATCGCTATAATGTAAACGAAGCATCAATCGTTGAGGGAGGATTTTGTGATGGAATTAAGACGTCGAGCATTACGTCATGTCGATCAAGCTGAGTATGACCATTTCTTGAAGTATGGCGAGCAAGCATATGGACTGACTCCGCAAGAAATCAAAGGGTATGACCATGAGCTTGGAGAAGAGCGGGCTTTTGATTCCGTCGAGCACAGTTATCCTGAAGATTATTACTTTGATATCGTTGAAGCGGATACCATCGTTGGACGGGTTTTACTTTTAAAAATGGGTCACTACTTCCAACTGGACTTCATGGTATTTGATCCATACACACGTCAAGGTTTAGCTACGCATGCCGTCGCTGAAGCATTGGCGCATTCCCAGGTACTAGAACGTCACGAAGTACGCGCACGTGTCCTCAATCAGTCACCACACGCTTCTTATGCGAAACGAATTTTAGAAGCAAACGATTTTACGTGGACCGAGAACTATTACGTCAAAGGAAGACGTCGTCGTTATTCTTTGCAACGACTTGGATAAGAATCTTTTGAAAGACCATGTGCTCATGGTCTTTTTTGTTGGGTTCTAATACACCATCGCCTTTGACAGGTGATCGATTTCAGCGTACAATTTTCATCTGTATGAACAGAAAGGAGTACACCTCATGAACGAATGGTTATGGATCCCTTCTATCTTCTTGACGATGGGACTATTGGTTTTCAGTTATTATCTTTTTGGAAAGACCGGGTTGTTGATGTGGATTGCCATCGCAACAATCATTGCAAACATTCAAGTCACTCAAACCGTCGATATTTTTGGTTTCGTCTTTACGTTAGGAAACGTCGTCTATGGTAGTTGTTATCTTGCGACAGATATCCTCAACGAGAAATACGGAAAACAGGTTGCTCGTAAAGGAGTCTATATGGGATTCTTCTCCCTCATCACGACGACCGTCCTCATGCAGTTCAGTCTCTTATATACACCACTTGCGGATAAAGCTGCACTCGAAACATCCAATTCCTTACATTTATTGTTCGGACTCTTACCATGGATTGCGGTTGGTAGTCTTGCCGCTTATCTTGTCTCGCAACTATTCGATGTCTTTATCTATTCGAAGATCCGTCAGAAGACAGGCGAACGGAAACTGTGGTTACGAACAACTGGTTCAACCGTCTTAAGCCAGTTACTCGATACGTTAACGTTTTGTGCGATTGCCTTTCACGATATGCCGTTCTCGATTTGGTGGCAAATCTTCGTGACGACGTATCTTGCGAAATTCGTAGTCGCTTGGTTCGCAACACCATTCATGTATTGGGCAAAACGCATTCATCCGACGAAACAGTCGACAGATGCTGCTGCGTAACATAAAAAATAACTAGATGACTTGACGAAATTGTCGGATAATGGGAGTGGAGGTGCCTGCATGAAAATCAAACGAAATGAACCGTTTCGTTATACGTTGAAAACGCCAGTAACAGGTGAATTTTATTTATTAAAAAACGACCAACGTACACCGAACGGACAAATGAAAATTCATAATGTCTCACCGAATGGCTTAGCAATCAGCACATCACTTAAACTTCCTATTCAGAAATCAATGAAAATCGTTGTCGAATTTTCGTTGATTGAAGGTCAGAAACCCCTTTGTATTGAAGGACAGTTATTGCATGAGAAGCCTGTCGGTCCCGAGCGTTTGTACGGCATCCGCCTTAATCCGTCAACGACAGATCGTGAGACGATTATCGCTCAAGTTAAACAAGTTGCTCAACTCGAGCGATAACAATCCATTATTAAAAGAGACACTGCTCGTTCATGAGCAGTGTCTCTTTTTTCTGTTATAGAGTTATCCCTCAAACGTTCGAAAAACGACGGCTTCGTAAGGTCGAAGTGTCAGTTCGCCTGACACCACAGCCTCATCATAATTCCCGATGACACGATCTGACGTATCGTGCGCAACTGGAATGGTTACATCGTGATCTGCAAACGAACAATAGACATACCATGTTTCTCCTTCAAGCGTCCGTGAGTATGCGTATACTTCCGGATGGTCTTCGAGTATGAGTTCGTATCGTCCATACACGACGAGTTCATGATCGTGTCGTAGACGAATCAATTGTTGATAATAATAGAAAATCGATTGCTCATCTGCTAGCGCCTGTTCGACATTGATTTCCGGATAATTCGGATTAACCTTCAACCATGGTGTTCCAGTCGAGAAACCAGCATTCTCCGACGCATCCCACTGCATCGGTGTCCGAGCGTTGTCACGTCCCTTAATATGAATCGAGCGTAACAATTCAGCCGGTGATGCGCCTTGTTCCGTTCGTTCTTTCCACATGTTCCGAATTTCGATATCTTCATAGTCAGCAATGTCCTCAAAAGCGACGTTCGTCATCCCGATTTCTTCGCCTTGATAGATATATGGCGTCCCTTTTAACAGATGCAATAGCGTAGCAAGCATTTTCGCTGATTCGACGCGGTACGTCGAGTCATTACCAAAGCGACTGACGACACGTGGTTGGTCATGGTTGTTCCAGTAAAGAGAATTCCAGCCCGTCTCATGTAACGCTGTCTGCCATTTAGTGAAGTTTTGCTTTAGTTTGAGCAAATCAAACGGAATGACATCCCATTTCCCATTCGGTCCAGAATCAAGATCCATATGCTCGAACGTAAAGACCATGTTGACCTCCTGACGTTCCGGGTCCGTATAAAGGATCGCATCATCCGTTGTTGCTCCTGGCATCTCACCGACTGTCAATACATCATACTTTCCAAACGATGCTTCATTCATCTCATGCAGAAATTCGTGGACGCGTGGTCCATTGATGTAATGTTCTCCACCATCTCCATACAGTGCTCCTGGATGAACGGTTGCATCTGGTAATCCAGGCGTCTTCGAAATTAAGTTGATGACATCCATCCGGAAACCATCGATGCCTCGATCCAACCAACGGCGAATCATTCCATATACATCGTGGCGCATCTGCTCATTTTCCCAGTTTAAATCAGGTTGTTTCTTCGAGAACAAGTGTAAGTAATACTCATTCGTTGCTTCATCATACTCCCACGCTGGACCTGAGAAAATCGAACCCCAGTTATTCGGTAGAGAACCGTCGGGATTTGCTGGGCGCCACATGTAATAATCCCGATATGGATTGTCCTTACTTTGACGTGATTCAGCGAACCATTGGTGTTCATCCGACGAGTGATTGATGACGAGATCCATGACGATTTTAATATCTCGTGCATGTGCCTCATCTAAAAGACGATCAAAATCAGCCATCGTTCCAAATTCCTTCATGATGGCTTCATAATCTCGGATATCGTATCCATTATCGTCATTTGGTGAATCATAGACAGGACTCAGCCATATGACGTCGATGCCCAGTGTCTTTAAATAGTCTAGCTTCTCGATGATCCCGTTCAAGTCTCCGATTCCATCCCCATTCGAATCGTTATAACTACGTGGGTAAATTTGATAAACGACACTATCATGCCACCATTTTCGTTCCATCCTCTACACACTCTCCTTTTTTATGTACCAATCGTGCCACAAGTTGAGCAAACGATTGCATCAAATTTTAAAAGCGCTTTCAATTCTCACAACGTCATCTTATCATGTCCATAAGTGGCACTCAAGCACGAACCGAAAGTTATTTGGTATCATGAAATACGAAATACATGCGTTTATGAACGTCACGATGATGGGAAAGAAAGGTATGAGAAAGGAGTGTGGACGAATGTATCGTCGGTATTTGCTCTTCCTAGTGTGGGCGGTTTCTATTGTTTTTATTTTGTTATTTGGGAATAATCGTGTTTTCCCTGAAGGTTTTTTAATTTCTTTTCTACGATTTGATCAAAGTCAATTTGATACATCCGTTTTAAGTTTATTTTCCTTACTCGGTATCTACCCATTCGCTTTCTTTTTATTATTCTTAGATGAAAAGCGATTCATGCGTCCTGGACCGCTCGTTGCAAGCATTGGGTCGTTTTTCTTAGGTGCTTTCGTATTGATGCCTTACGTTGCTCTCGCGATTCCAAGAAAAACATTTCTCCCTTTTCGTCGTCGAGGTTGGATTCCGACCGTCGTTGCCTTACTGAGCGTCGTGACGACCTTATTACTGTGGATTGCCCTCGCGCGTTCCGATTGGAGTATTTTCCGTATCTATTTTGAGACGAATCAATTCGTTCGGACGATGACTGTCGATCTATTATTATTCTATATTTTACAAGTCTATCTGTTGCGCCGAATTCGTCTCCGCAATGCGCAGACATTTCAGTGGCTAGACGCGATTCCTCTCTTTGGTTTATTCCGCTATCTGTTTGCAAGACATTTGCCAGCATCCTCAAAATCTTGATTTATGGTACAATGAAATTTGGATTTTTTGAAAAGGAGCTGTCATCCGATGGAACAATATCATGCACTTTGCGAACACATTTTGGAACACGGAACAAAAAAAGAAGACCGGACGGGAACGGGGACGCTCAGCGTATTTGGTCATCAAATGCGCTTCTCCCTTCAAGATGGCTTTCCGCTCATTACGACGAAAAAGTTACATATGAAGTCGATCATCCATGAATTGATCTGGTTCATCTCTGGCGATACGAATATTCGTTATCTACAAGAAAACGGCGTGCGTATTTGGAACGAATGGGCAGATGAGAATGGAGACTTGGGGCCTGTTTACGGGGCACAGTGGCGCTCTTTCCCGCGTCCTGATGGCACAACGGTCGATCAACTCGCACAAGTCATCGAACAAATCAAAACGAACCCAGATTCACGTCGCTTGATCGTCAGTGCTTGGAACCCTGGACAAGTTGATGAGATGGCTTTACCTCCATGTCATCTCTTATTCCAGTTTTATGTAGCTGATGGAAAACTATCGTGCCAATTGTATCAACGTTCGGCTGATGTTTTCCTAGGTGTCCCATTTAATATTGCATCTTATGCCTTACTGACACATATGATTGCTCATGTCTGCGGTCTTGAAGTCGGTGACTTTGTACACACGCTTGGTGACGCTCACATCTACTCAAACCATATCGAACAAGTCAATCTTCAGTTGACGCGTACACCAAAAAAATTACCAACGTTACGATTTGCTCGAACAGTCGAGCGAATTGAAGACTTCCGCTTCGAAGACATCATTATTGAAGGTTATGATCCAGATCCACATATTAAAGGTGTGGTCGCCGTATGATCACACATATCGTAGCGTATACGAAAAATCGTATCATCGGTCGTGACAATGCGATGCCTTGGCTTCTTCCAGCTGATTTGGCACACTTCAAGCGTACGACGATTGGCAAACCGATCATCATGGGACGAAAGACGTTCGAATCAATCGGACGCCCGTTGCCAGGTCGGGAGAACATCGTCATTACGCGCGATCAAACGTTTGCAGCAGAAGGCGTAACGATTTGGCACGATCTATCTGCTTTACAATCGTACGTTGATTCAGAGGAAGAAGTCTTTTTGATTGGCGGAGGAGAATTGTTCGCCCAAACGCTTCCTCTTGCCCGACGTCTGTATGTGACCGAAATTGATGCGGTTCTGTCTGGAGATGTCCATTATCCTGAAATCCCGTCTTCCTTTCAGATCACTTCTGAAACCCGTTATGACGCGGTCGAGGGAAACGATTATCCGTTCATTATTCGTCGATATGATTTGTAAACAAAACCAGCCACCTTGCTCCGAATCCGGAAGCAGCGTGGCTGGTTTTTTACGGAATTTGTATAATCCATTCTGCAATCCATTCCTCCATATCGGTCTCTATGTTAGCAGTCATGATATAGTCTGTTGCACCGCGAGATAATGCATCTGCTAGACGATCGTCTTCTTGATCCGTGACAACTAAAACATCAATAATCGACTCTCGTTGCTGTCTCCACTCTTCTAATCGCCAAAAGTTCTCTGTTGCTAACTCAGCGAGCGAAAGAATCGCCAATTGTAATGATGTCGTTCGTTGGTCGGCTAACGAAATCACTTCAATCTGGTATTTCGGATGATCGGGCAGTTCGAATTTATGTAACTGTTCAAGTAGCCCTTCCTCCACCCGGATATAAACCGGTGATTTTTCAATGGATATTGCTGTAGAATAGGAAATCACCTGATTACGCCCGTTACGTTTCGCTTGATATAGCGCTTCATCTGCCTCCGCTGTTGCTTGCGCAAGGGATGTGTGGAGATCAAAAGAAAAGGAGAGACCAATCGAAACCGTTACTTTTAAACCGTTCGCAAAAATATGACGCTCGACACGCTCGCGAATTTTATTCATACTCATAACGGCTTGAGATAAGGTTTCTGCCGAAAACAACAAAATGAATTCCTCACCACCGAAACGAATGAATTCGTCATCCAAGCGAGCCGCTTGTTGCACGACGGTAGCTAGTTCTGAGAGGACTAAGTCCCCTGTTGGATGTCCATGTAAATCATTGATGCGCTTAAAATGATCGATGTCAAAAATCGCTAGTCCGAATGTCCGCTGTTCACGTTCGAGACGTGCTAAGCGACGGTCAAAAGCATTTTGAAGATATTTACGGTTATACGCGCCCGTCAGCTCATCCACTAAGATCGTCGATGATACAATTCGTAGTTTTCGTAAAAGTCTTGCTAGACGAACATGCCGTTCCTCATTCGTCACCGTTTCATCCCAGTAGTCATCTGCCCCCATCTCATAGCTAACCTGACGAATTTCCGACCGATTCGGACCGACGATGATGACTGGAACGAATGCAGATTCCATTTGCTTGATGAACTTTCGGAACAATTCTAACGAATCTATGATACAAGCATGGTCGATGATGACAGCGTCCATCGCAATATCATGAGAAATCGATAAGGTGTCTTCAATCGAACTGAAAAAACGTGACATATAGCGTGCCTGTTCGAGCGACTTCTTCCATTTGATATTCTCAAGGAAACGTCTTGTCACGGTGACGACTAATTCCTTTCGAATTCGATTCGCGCGTGAGCGTTCCGACAACTGATCAACGATCGGTTGTAGTAATTCTTTGACGATCGGCTGCGAAATGACCGCATTCATTTGCTCCCAAGTAGCTTTTTCTCGACTCACTTGATCGGCAAGTCCTTTGAAGAGTTCTTCTCTACCGAGTCCTTCCATCCAGCTTGCTAATGCTAGTAATTCTGTCCGCGGTACGGTCGACATCCGAAGTAACGTCTCCACCATGATAATGGTTTGTTGAAGTTGCTTTTCTGTCCGCTTTCGACCCCGTTCCATGAAAATCCCCTCTCTTTCTATACATCCGAAGAACATTCCTCGGATAAAGAGAAAGCGAGGGCATTCCCCCGCTTTTTCAACTCACGCTTTTAGATTTGGACGGACCATGTCTGCTGGTACGATCCATTGATCATATTGCTCTTCTGTTAGTAAACCCGTTGCAAGTGCCGCCTCTTTTAATGTCGAGCCCGACTGATGGGCTGCTTTCGCAATTTTCGCTGCATTTTCATACCCGATGTGCGGGTTAAGTGCTGTGACGAGCATAAGCGAACGTTCGACGTTTTCAGCGATGACCGATTGCTCTGGCTCAATTCCGATTGCACAATGGTCATTAAAGGAATGCAGGGCGTCTGTCAGTAAACGAACCGACTGGATGAAGTTATACATGATGACCGGTTTGAAGACGTTTAGTTCAAAGTTCCCTTGGCTCGCAGCGAAACCAATCGTTGCATCGTTACCGAGAACTTGTGCTGCGACCATCGTCAACGCTTCACTTTGCGTCGGGTTGACTTTCCCTGGCATGATTGAACTACCTGGTTCGTTTTCTGGAATCGTGATCTCACCAATTCCCGCTCGCGGACCTGATGCGAGCCAGCGAACATCGTTTGCGATCTTCATCGCATCCATCGCTAGTGCTTTGACGGCACCATGCGTAAAGACAAGTTGATCGTGGCTCGTTAAGGCGTGGAATTTATTTTCCGCACTCGTAAACGCATAGCCCGTTTCTTCGCTCATCTTTTTCGCTGCCAAATCACCGAACTCGGGATGTGCATTGATACCAGTCCCAACTGCTGTACCGCCGATTGCGAGTTCTGTTAATGGATCAAGCGTCCGTTCGACCATCTGCTTTGAGAGTTCAAGCATTCGTACCCATCCACTGATTTCTTGCCCGAGTGTAATAGGAGTTGCATCTTGTAAGTGCGTCCGTCCAATCTTGACGATATCCGCAAAGGCTTTCGCTTTTTCATCCAGTGTCGCGTGAAGCGCATCGATCGCTGGGAACAATGATTCAAGTAATACCGTCTTCGCTGCTAAATGCATCGCTGTCGGATATGTATCGTTTGAACTTTGTGATTTGTTGACGTCATCATTCGGATGGATCGTCGTTTCACTACCTTGTTCTTTTAGTTTTCGTGTCGCGACCCGAGCGATCACTTCATTGACGTTCATATTAGATTGTGTCCCTGATCCCGTTTGCCAAACGACAAGCGGAAACTCATCATCGAATTTCCCCGCGATGATTTCGTCACAGACTTCAGCGATAACCCCGGCTTTTTCCGCCTCGAGTACACCTAAGTCACGGTTCGCGAGTGCTGCTCCTTTTTTCAGGACTGCGAAGGCACGAATGACTTCAATCGGCATCTTTTCGGTTCCGATTTTAAAGTTTTCCAAACTACGTTGTGTTTGAGCGCCCCATTCTTGCGCTTCCGGTACACGAATTTCCCCCATCGTGTCACGTTCTAGACGGTATTCCATAAACAAATTCCCCCTTTTGATTACTTCTCCTATAGTTTACCGCAAAAGCAGATAGAATGGGAATGAGAGAGACAGTTTTGGGGAATAGTTTATTATCGAAAAAAGGAGTGAAGATTTCATGTGGTTGATCAATTTAATGATTGTTTTACTATTAATTCTAGCAAACGGCGTGTTCGCAATGACCGAACTCGCTTTGTTGTCTTCAAAACGGTCGAAATTAGAAAAAGCAGCGAATGATGGTAAAAAGTCAGCCCATGTTGCGTTAGAACTGCTCGATCGACCAACCGATCTGCTGTCGACCGTACAAGTCGGCATCACGTTGATTGGAATCATTAACGGTGCTTTTGGTGGTGCTGCTCTCTCAGGCCCAGTCATCAATTGGCTCGCACAATTCGGATTTCTCGCTCCTTACGCTAGTACGATCGGCTATATTCTGGTCGTGACGGTCATCACTTATATCTCGCTCGTCATTGGTGAACTTGTTCCAAAACGGATTGCACTCGTCAGTCCTGAAAGGGTCACGATGTGGCTCGCCCCACCGATGCGCTTTTTCTCGATCATCCTTCGACCATTCATCTGGGTCCTTAGTAAATCAACTAGCTCCATCTTCCGCTTGATTGGTCTCGATCGATTACAAACGGAAGACGAAACAGAAGATGAAGTCCGCCAATTACTGATTCGTGGTACTCAAGAAGGCACGTTTAATCGATCAGAAGCCGAACAAGTCTCTCGTGTCTTTGATTTCCACGATTTATACGCTTACGAACTGATGGAGCCACGAACGGTTACCGAATGGATTGACTTAGCCGATGAACCTGATACGATCTTGCGCGAACTAAAAGAAGCGCGACATCGTAACTTACCTGTTGGTCATGGTGATTTGGATCACTTCGTCGGCTTCATCGATGCTAAAGAAGTCCTATCAACGGAACAACCTGTTCAAGAGCTTGAACGACTGATTCAATCCCCGCTGATCGTGCCTCGTCAATTGAAAGCAACGGTCTTGCTCGAGCGGATGCGAAAAGAGACGGTATCAATCGCTTTCGTCTTAGATGAGTATGGTGGTTTTCTCGGTATGATCACGTTATTCGATATCCTCGAGGCATTCGTCGGTGAGATTTCGAGCGTCGAAGAAGAACCGGAACTCGTCATGCGTAAGGATGGTTCCTTTCTTGCTGATGGATTACTGCACATCGATGATTTAAAGCGAACGCTTGGTTATACAGACGATTTACCCGGTGAACAGTTAAACGCCTATCATACGGTTGCCGGTTTAATTTTGTATACGCTAGGTGATGTACCTTCTCGCGGTAGTACTGTCGAGATTGGTCCGTACCGATTTGAGGTCGTTGACTTAGACGGACGTCGCGTCGATCAAATCCTCATTGAACGAATTGAACATGAACAACCACCCCTGCCGTGATGGTAGGGGTGGTTCACTGTACATCAAACTTCATACAAGCGTAACGCCTCGCGTGCTACACGATCTGCCTTGTTCTCGGATCTTGGAATCCACTTCACGAATGCAAGCGGTAAGAGTTGATAGCGCTCAAAGGCAGGATCAAAGATTGTCTGTGTTCGTTTGTTCTTGACGAATTCACGTTCGACTGCAAGTGCAACCGCTTCTGAATCGGTCCGAAACGATATGACGCTCTCTCCTTGCGCGATGAGTTCATGTGCCCACTCGACTGCTTTCGCAAAAGCGATGAATTCTGCTTCATGATTATTAATCGCTTGGATTTGATACATTTTCTCCGTGACTTCGCCTTCGGAGTTTTTACTAAAGAGTCCAACCGCCGCTTCGTCGTTTGAAGGACGGACCGTACCGTCAAAATAAAGTTCAACCATGTTCAATTGCCGCCTCGATTCCTTTTCGTATCGCCTGTTCATCCAGCCCTTTCCCAATGAAGACGAGCGTCGTCTTTGGTTGTTCGCTGAACGGTTCTCGGATGGCTGTTCCGTAAATCATTCCCGTTCCTTGTAGAATGACTTTTCGTTCCGTATCTGAAAAATGAATGATCCCTTTATACCGATAGAGATCCTCCGCATACGCTTCTAAAACTTCACGCAGTACCATTCCAAACCGATTTCGATTCAACGGTCGTTCTTCGACAATCGTCAGTGCCGTGAAATCATCGACTGACTGATGGACTTGATCTGTTTGCTGACTGAGCCGTACTTGTTCTTCTTTTGGAAAGTGGAACGTTTCGAACAATTGATCGGATTCCACTTGTCCTAGTTCCGTCTCGATGATAGCTGCTGAGGGATTACGTTCGCGTAGCAAAGCAGTCAATGTTTCGCGATCCGACGCATCGACTAAATCGATTTTGTTCAAGAGAAGAACATCGGCAAATCCGATTTGTTTCACATTTTCCTGGAACGTCAGTTGACGTTCTAAATGGTACGCATCGATAACCGTAACGACACTTGAAATCTGATAGAACTGTTCAACGGCTGGTTCAAAATAAAACGTCTGCAGAATCGGTCCTGGATCGGCAACACCTGTCGTCTCAATCAATAATCGATCAAATGATAATTCGCCATCTCGACGCCGTTTCGCAATCCGAAGTAGTGCATCCCGTAAATCGCCTCGAATCGAACAACAAATGCAACCATTCGTTAGCTCAATCATCTCTTCGTCACTACGTTCGATCAACGCTTCATCAATATGAACGGAACCGACTTCGTTGACGAGTAAGGCAAACTTCTCAGTCGGTTGAGAGACGAGGTGATTGAGTAACGTGGTTTTACCGGCACCTAAAAAACCAGTAATGATGGTCGTACGTATTTTGTCTTGCATGATTTCACTCCTTAGCGTCCTTGTTGCTGACGCCATTTTTCTTTTCGTGCATCGAGCAGATCAATTGCATGGAGATACCAAGCATCTGTCGTTTGTGGTGTCACGCTTGATCCCCACTCACGTTTCCCGTGATGTGATAATACCATATGCATGAGACGATGGTAGACCGCACGCGGTAATCGAATGTCTTCTTCTCGGAGCGTTTGCTCGAGTACGAAACATCCGTAGGGCATATGACCAATCAATATACCGTCCGGATCAAGTGCAATGCCTGCTAGTTCTTCCTCTTCTTCCGTCACCTGCAACAGTCTCGAAAAACGATCTGCCGAAGCCCCTGCATGTGTATACTCCCATAGTTTTCCGATGTCATGCAACAAAATACCGAGTAACAATTCGTTCGGATTCGGACGTTGATCTAACAGCGCGATCCCTTTTGCCGCTTGATAGAGTGCATCAAAACTGTCATCCCAAGAAAATTGGCGCATCTCACGTTCATTTGCTTGGAATAGTTCATTCTTATGATCAGCTTCTGCTTCTTGGATACATTTGAGTAGCGTCAAATAGGGTTGTTCACTATCGCAGATTCCGCGACCAATCGTCATCATACAAGCTGTATGTTTGAGTAGTCCACCAATATAGGCATGATGATGAAAAAGAGCAGCCGGTCGTGTTGAAAAGTCCGTCCAGTACTGCCGCAATATCGAAAGCGCAATCTCTTGATACGGGGAATCGAGTTGACCGACTAATCCGAGCAATTGATCACGATATGCTTCAAGCAACTCATCTGCAGGTAGCTGTGGTAAGAACTGCGTCGGTGAGGCATCATGAATCGGTGTGACGCGTTGAACCGTCAACGATTTATTACCGGATTGCGGCGGATACTCCTCTACCTTTGCCTCGACTCGAACGATTCGTGTCTCGAGATACGGACGAAGTGCTTCTTCTGCTGTCCCTTGATTGATCCATTGTTTTCCCTTACAAGATCCTGCTGGTGAGTTGAACGTGAATTGTAACCATTCTCGCCCGGTTTGACCAGTACGGATTTCACCAGAGGCAACGAGTAAGACTTCTTCAATTCGTTCACCGGGTGCAAGTGTATCAATCGAAAGTCCAATCGGTTGATCCGAATAGTTGATAGAAAAAGCATCATTTTCATAAGGAGGCATCGTCACTTCTGGAAGTGCCTTAAATAATTGAATCACATCATCTCACTCCTTTTTCTTCATTCATATCATAGCAGACACGATTTCATCACGACTACTATTAAACAGATATTGTAAGCGTTTTCTAAATGAATTATGATGAAACTGGAAGTCTACTTTAATGCCTAAAGGAGGAGAAAAGATGATTCGACCACTTACTCATTTATACAGTGAAGCTGTTGCCACACTCGATCAATGGAATGCAACAGAAATCGTAACACGCGATCAAATTCGACAAGCTGTTCAATTGTACGATCCGTATCAAACGCAGACGTCATATGCATTAGAACAGTTGTTGATCCAAGAATTGCGCCAGGCTTGTCACCTTGTTCAAGAACAGGGACTACCATTAGCTGATGTGCAAACAGAATTACTCATCCTCTCTGCGTTTCAAAGTGATGCCGGCTATCAAGCAGAAGAAATTCAAGATATGTCACCTTCGACTATCAAAAGGCATTTATCTTCTCTTGACGCCGCCTTTAACCGACTATTACATCAGTTATTTTTACATCAGTCTCAACCAGACATTCTGTGTCAACGGTTCTTGACGATCCTCGCAGGCGCGGTCGCCACAAAATGTGCAATCCGTGCTAAGCGTCTGAAGGAAGCGATGCTTGTTCATCCATAACAAAAAAATCCTGACTCATACGAGTCAGGATTTTTTATTCAACGACCTGGCATTCCAGCTCCTTGATTGGCTTTGTATGAAAATGCGGCGTTCCGCTTCGTCATATTCTATAGTCATCATGACAAACTATTCAAGCTCTGTCAATTCTTTTCTAAAAAAAAGTGGACCGATTTTCGATTGAAAATCAGTCCGAATGGAAGAGTGAATAATTACCATGGCAATGCTTGATTTCATCATACAATGCAATGGAAGCGTTTACAACCCTTTTTCGTTAAATTTTTTCAAGAAAATATTCGTTCGCTAGTGGCAAGTGGATGACTTCGATTCCGCTTTGTCGCATCAGATTCAATCCGTCCCCATATTCATATCCTGTCGAATAGACGACACGATCGATTTTGGAGGCAATCAGTGCTAAACTGCATGCGTGACATGGACTATGTGTGACATAAGCTGTCGCATGACGCGCACTTGTCGAGTCGGCTGCTAGTTTACCGAGTGCATTGATTTCAGCATGAATTTCATGTTGCTTCGACCACTCATGATGTTCCTCTTGATTTTCACAACGATAAAACGAAACGCCATCTCGTTCCAGCGACTCTTCAACAATTGGATGATCAGGTCGTGATGTATAGAGAATGCCATCTTGCTTTAAGTAGATTTCGTTACAATTCACATGTTGGCTTGGTGTTCCGTTTATTCCAATTGAAATTGGCTTCTCATCTTTGACGATAACACATGCAACAGATTTCGATGCACATTTAGAATGACGATCTGCCATCATCCGTGCAAATAATAACCACGTCGTATCCCATTTTAACTGCTTCTCTTCGCTTTTCATTCCTAATCCTTCCTTTCATGAAGGAAAGGAACACGAAAAATCGTGTTCCTTAGTATGGTCGATTCGGTAGTTCTCTGCTTTTTGAAGCGACTTCGATGACTTTTTGTTTCAGTTCGTTCTCCATTCGCTCTAGTTCATGCTCCGCGTCACGACGCTTCTGTTTTCCTTCTTGTTGGATGCGTAATGTCTCGTCAAGTGTCTCGATCAAGTTTTGATGCGCAACCTTTAATGACTCAACAGATACGATACCTTTTTCATTTTCTTCAGCAATCTCGATCGACGATTCCTTCAGTAACTTCGAATTTTGCTCCAGTAACTGGTTCGTCGTATTAGTGACATCCTTTTGCATTTCAAGAGCTGCCTTTTGACGCGACAAGCTCAAGGATAGGACTACTTGGTTCTTCCACAGTGGAATCGTATTGACGACGGCTGATTCGATTTTTTCCGCTAAAATTTGATTGTTTTGCTGGATGACTCGAATTTGCGGCGCCATTTGCAAACTGATCGTCCGTGACAATTTTAAATCATGGATTTTCTTTTCAAAACGATCGGTTAATTGAATCAAGTCATTCAACTCTTGTAATTTCGTCTGATCCCGCGATACTTCCACTTCTGTTCGTAACGGTTCAATCTCATGTTGACGAACGTGGGCAATTTTCGTTTCACCGGCTGCAATATAAACGTTCAATTCTTCGAAATAACGCTTATTTTTTTGGTACATTTGATCAAGTAATGTGATGTCCTTCATCAACCCGAACTTCGAACGATCTAAATTGTGTACGACTTCTTCCAAATACGCACTCATCTTCTCGTATTGTAAGAAGTACGTCTCCGCTTTTTTCTTCGCCCGACCAATGACCGGTACGTTCGACCAGAAACTCTTTTTTTCTTGGAGTGTGTCTGGATCCATTTGGCGGACACGTTGCATTAAATCACTCAACAATTTTCCCGCTTCACCGCCATCCTTCATCTTCACTTCACTTAAGACTTGATCAGAGAATTGGGATAACTCACGTTGCACAGGCGCGCCAAACTGCATGACAGCATCCGTTTTTTGAAGATCAATCACCTGAAGCAAGCGTTCAATCTTTTGTCGTTGTTCTGACGGAACATCTGAAGGGATCATCTCTTCGACCGGTCGTGCCGGCATTTTTGGTGGTGTCTCTGCTACATTCAGGTCGACCGACGGATCAGAAATCGTCGGTTGATCTTGCTCATCAGGCCATTGTTGCCACGTATCTTTATCAGAATGGGTCATGTCGGTAACTCTCCTCCTGTTTTCGTTGTTCAGTCTCTTGCGACAATACTTTTTCAATTGTCAAAAGTTCCCGTTCTAAATCAACGGTATCTCCTTCAAGTAACAAGGTTTGTTGCTGTTTCAACTTTTGACCAATCATTTTCAAGTTCGAAATCAATTGATTTTTCGTATCCAATTGAACTTGTGCACCACGGCGTTCCAAATCGGCATATTTTTCTGAAATCGACAATAAGGAATCCAGGTAGAATGTAAAGAAGTCTCGAACTTTTTTGACGTCGCGTGGACTTTCATATAACTCCTCGAACAACACATGCGCTTCACGCGAGACGATTCGCATCTCACTTCTGATTTCACTATCTCGAATGGACGGAACGATTTGATCGTACGTCTGAATTTTCGTAAATCCTTCTTCAATTGTCCGCTGTAATACTTGAAGCTCCAAATCATCTGTCTCTTCAAAACGACGCGTTGCCCGTTCTGGTTTTAAAATGACACTTCCGACGAACTCCTCTTCATCGTCAAGAAGTAATTTCTTTTTCACATTTTTTCGCTTGATTTCAGTCGACTTCCGTTCTGTCCGATATCGTCGACCTGGTTTAGTCCGGTAACCGCTCCAAATGAACCACAACCCAAGAGCGATGAAGATTCCCGAGAAGTTGAACGTATCGGCTAATTGTAGAAATACGAACATCATACCGATGGAACCAAATATCCACCATGAAGACTTCATGTCATCCCCTCTTCCTTCGTGCTGATTCTTCTATCAGGTTTACGTGTCTTTATTTTAACATTACGTATGGTCTAACAAAAAGTTTCCCGTTTTTGCGAAATGTTATGCCTCATGTATTCATATTTCACCATACTTTTTAACGAATAACATCAGACTGAAGAATGAACTATTCGTTCTTTCCTTCTTGATATCATCTCACAACAAATAAGGTAGTCGACAATGCTAGTCGACTACCTTATCAAGAATATTTCATTTGTTATCCGAACAATGGCCAGACAAGAATAACGAGAATCGCGACCGGACTCAAGTAACATACACTAAGTCGCCAGATCGGAACCATTTTTTTCATCATTGGACTCGTTACGAGTTCCTGTTCGACAAGAGCTCGATCTAGTTTATAGCCAGCAAATATCGAGATCAATAAAGCACCGATTGGCATCAAAATATTCGAGACAAGAAAATCAACACTGTCAAAGAATGTTTTTCCCATGAATTGAGCATCACCTAAGATTCCGAACGAGAGGGCAGATGGAATGCCGACGATTGCGATGGCTAGTGTCGCTAGCCATGTTGTTCGTTTTTTATCATGCATCGTCGCATTTTCTTTACGATCGGTTAAGGAAGCAACAACGACTTCAAGCATGGCAATCGATGAGGTGATCGATGCGAAAGCGAATAAAAGGAAGAACAATGTCAAGAAGACTGAGCCAAACTGGATTTGACTGAAGACAGTTGGTAAGACGATAAAGAGTAACGCCGGTCCTTCTGCCGGATCAAGCCCCGAAGCAAAAACCGCTGGGAAAATCGCAAATCCTGCCAGTAATGAGACGGCGACGTTCATCGCGACGATCCATGCTGCAGAACGATTGATTTCTCCACGTTCCTTCATATAGGAAGCGTATGTCAGCATCGCTGATACACCAAGTGATAGTGAAAAGAACGCTTGACCGAGTGCACTGAGCACCGATGTTCGATTCAAGACCGAGAAATCAGGTTGTATGAAGAACTTAACACCTTCCATTGCACCATCGAGTGTCAAAGAGCGGACTACGAGAACAATGAAACAAACGAATAATAAGGGCATCATGATTTTACTCATTTTTTCAATACCAGATTGAACACCACGTAATACGATCCAGCACGTCAATGCGAGGAATATTAATTGTCCTGAAATGACATACACTGGTGAGGCTGAAATCGTACCAAACAGTTCACCAAGCGCCCCACTGTCCATCGTCGTTAAGCGACCGGTAAAACCAAGGATCGTATAAATCAAGACCCATCCGCCGATTACGCTGTAGAAAGAGAGCAACAAGAAACATGCGATGACACCAAGGACACCAATGAACGTAAACTTCTTATGACCAAGCGCCGAGAATGCCCGGAGTGCCGTTTTCCCGCTCGTTCGACCGATTAAAAATTCGGCAATCAAGACAGGCAGTCCAAGTAATAAGGTAAACACGAGGAATAAGAGTAAAAAGGCGCCTCCTCCGTTCGTCCCAGTCGTGTACGGAAATTTCCAGATGGCCCCCAGACCAATGGCGGATCCCGCTGCTGCTAAAATAAACCCAACTTTTGAAGCCCATGCGTTTCCTTTCATGGTGCTCCACCTCCTTTTCAAAATACTTTTTCATTGTACAGAAAGAATCCGTGAAAGTCATCCTTTATCAAATATTTTCTTTAAAGCGTCAAAGCATAACCGCATACATGTATTGAACAAACATAAAAAAAGAGAAAATCGTATGATTTTACGACTTTCTCTTCAATCTCACTTTATTATAGTGTGCCTCCATACATTTGGAGATATTCTGGTAATACTTTGACTGTAACTGGCGTATGGATGGCTTTTTCACCATCTGTATCGATGACTTTTGCATCTTTCGTTTTTAACTGAAAACCGCTCGTCAAGATGTGCGTAAAGGAAGGATCATTAGCAAGACCAATTTTTTGAAGGATTACATCGCGAATGGTCGTCAAGTTCACTTCATCGACGATGACTAAATCAAGTTTCCCATCGTTATACGCTCCATCGGACAAGTTTGTTTCGATTCCACCGAGCGATTCTCCATTTGCTGCAAGAATTAGTACCGCTTCACCGGTCATATGACGCCCTTCGTCTAGGATCAATTCATATTCGAATGGTTTTGCTTCTAGACTCGAACGGATAGTCGATAGATAATAACCCATCTTACCAAGACGTGCTTTTTCCTCTGTATCGATACCAATGGATGCTTCTGCGACAAGACCAACACCAAGGAAATTCAAAAAATAGCTATCTTCGACTTGTCCAAGATCGACTTGGACAACATGTTGCATCGCAATCGCTTCCGCAGCAAGGCGTGGCGCCATCGGTAAGCCAAGCGTTCGTGCGAAATCATTGCATGTCCCTCCAGGAATGATGCCAAGAATGGGTCGATCGTCTAGTTTTGCGACGCCGTTGATCGTTTCAAAGACAGTCCCATCTCCACCGATGACAACGACGGCGTCAAACGCGGACGAATCTTCCGCGAAGTGCATCGCATCCCCTGCTTGCTTCGTATTTTTTATGACGATTTCATCGAATAAGGTACTTAACGGTTCAATGACTTCTCCAAGTAATCCTGTACCATTCGTTCCGGCTGTAGGATTGCTGATCAGTAACAGTTTCATTGAATGATGCCTTCTTTCTTCAGGTAATCACGGGCGACCTCATTTGCTGTCTTCCCACCGTATGCGACCGCTTCATTCATCTTAGACATCTCTTCATCTGAAATTTTACCTGATAATTGCTCAAGTGCTTGTTTTACTTCTGGATACTCCTCGATCGTCTCTTGTCGCAGAAGAGGAGCTCCTTCATATGGAGGGAATAGTTGCTGATCGTCTTTTAAGACGACCATGTCGTATTTCGCAATCTCCGGATCTGTCGAGTAAGCATCAATGACATCGATCTCACCTGACTCGATTGCTTTATAGCGCAATTTTGGTTCCATCGTGACCACTTTCTGGAAATTAACGTCATATTTATCTTGAATCCCTTTATACCCATCCTGTCGGTCCTTAAATTCTAACGTGAATCCAGCCGTCAACTGATTCGCGACCTGTTTTAAATCAGAGATCGTCTTCAAATCGTAACGGTCTGCTAATTTCTTTGGAACAGCTACAGCATAGGTATTGTTATAGTTCATCGGTGGTAGCAAGGCTAAATCTTGTTTTTCAAGACCGGCTTTTGCCTGTTCATACACTTCTTTTGCATCATTCGACTTCGGTTTTTCATTCGTCAAACTAGCGAGCACCGTTCCTGTAAACTCTGGATACGCATCGATATCACCTGATTCGAGTGCCTTATAGACGAAGGTCGTCTTCCCGAAGTTCGGTTTGACTTGTACCGTCAAATCCGTTTCATCTTCAATGACAACCTTATACATATTCATTAAAATTTCTGGTTCTACGCCTAGTTTTCCGGCAACGACGAGATCCGGTCGTTCACTACGCCCGAACGCGAATGGAGCGGCGACGATTGCGACCATCAAGACGACTGCTGTCACGAGACGTGCTGTTTGTCGTTTACGTGTCGCGACTTCCGTTTGACGTAACAATCCGTCAAATAACAGGGCAAGGAGTGCTGCTGGAATCGCACCAAGCAACAGTAGATAATTATCATTGCGGTCAATCCCGAGGAGAATGATGGATCCTAATCCTCCTGCACCAATCAAGGCAGCGATCGTTGCCGTACCAATGATCAGTACCATGGCGGTCCGAATCCCGGCCATCATGACAGGCAAAGCCAACGGGAGTTCGACTTTCCAAAGGCTCTGCATCGGAGTCATTCCACACGCTCGTGCTGCTTCCTTGATCGAAGGATCGACTTCGGCAAGACCCGTGTAGGTATTACGAACGATTGGTAACAAGGAATATAAGACCAGTGCAATAATGGACGGGACTGTACCGATTCCAACGAGCGGGATCATCAGACCGAGTAATGCGAGAGATGGAATCGTCTGGATGACAGAGGTTACACCAATTGACCACTCACTCAGACGTTTGTTACGTGATAAGTAAATCCCGAGCGGAATAGCGATGACACATGCGATCAGCAAGGAAATGACCGATAATTGAATATGCTCGATTAACGCTTGAAGCAATTCCGTCTTCCGGTCTTGGTACGTTTCGATCAATCCATTCATTCGACACTCCCCCTAACTTGACGCATGAACTCTTGAACGAATGGATCGTTACTAGCTAGTACTTCTTCTTTCGTACCAATGAAAGCAATCTCCCCAGCGTTCATCAGACAAATGCGACTGCCCAGTTTTAATGCTTCGTTCATATCGTGTGTAACGAACAAGATTGTTTTGCCTAGTTCTTCGTTTAGATGCAACAAATCATTTTGCAATTGTTCACGTGAAATGGGATCAAGCGCAGAGAACGGTTCATCCATCAAGATGACATCTTGTTCTGCTGCGAGTGCGCGCATGACGCCGACACGTTGTTGTTGTCCACCAGAAAGTTCACTTGGGTATTTCTTTTTAAGTGATGTATTTAATCCAGTCAATCGGAATAATTCATCGACCCGTCGCGACACTTTTTCTTTATCCCACTTCAATAATTCGGGTACGACGCTGACATTTTCCTCAATCGTCATGTGTGGAAAAAGAGCAATCTGTTGCAAGACGTATCCAATTCGACGCCGGAGTTCATGTTCATTAATTGACATGATCGGTTCACCATCAATCCAAATTTGTCCCTCCGAGTGATCAATCAATCGATTAACCATTTTCATCGTCGTCGTTTTACCGCAACCTGAAGGACCAATCAAGCAAAAAATCTCACCTCGATCAACAGTAAAGTTGACGTGTTGTACTGCCTTTGTCCCGTCTGCATACGTTTTGCCGACATCCTTAAATTCAATCACGTATCATCCCTCGTTTCCCCTGTTTATTATCTTTGTAAAATTCCCCTTTCTCTGGGGTTCTAAAACCTATTCCGTTCATTTGTTCCCCTGTTTTTATAAATCTTTCCTTGAGTAGATAAATCATCGCAATAACAAAAAGGACGGTGGAGAATATCCACCGTCTGACTGTATGATGCTTTTATTCGAACGTCACCGTTACATGTCGGCGACCCCATTCTAACGCTTCTTGTTTAGAACCTACTAAAAGATCCATGATTTTCCCACGAATTGCACCACCCGTATCGAGGGCAATCGCATCTCCGAAACCTTCTACATGTACCTTAGTTCCAAGTGGAACGACTGATGGATCGACTGCTACGATTCGACGTCCTTCGTATGTAATCGTATTCGTGACGTCATAACCCGATGCCGTTAATGCACGACCATTATACAAGCGACTACCATTGTTTTCTGGATTTGTCGTATATGCTGTCGTCTCAAACGTTTCCGTCCGTTTCGAGGAAGAATTACTCTGTGCTTGCACATGACTTTGTTTCGTAGCTTGCTGCGCTTTCTTTTTAGCATCCAATTTAGCTCTCTGCTCTGTTTTAGCTTTCTGCTCTGCTTGTAAGCGTGCCTGTTTTCGTGCCTCTGCTTGTTCACGCTTCTCTTGAGCAGCTTGACGTTTCATCTCTAATGGATTTTGGACGATCGTTTTCTCCGTACCGATCCCGATTTGTGCGGCTGACGCTTCATGTTGCGGCAAAAGAATAAATATGAATCCCGCTATACAAAGGGATAAAAGGAATGATGTTCGTTTCATGTTGATGCCAACCTTTCTCGCCGTTTTACGACCCGGACAACGTATCACGGTGACAAATAGTTTGAAAAGCGAACACTATGAATTGAAATATATCTGTCAAAAAGTAACGAAATGGTTACACGCTTACAAAAAACGCTCTCATCCGTTGTGTAGCAACGTTTTTATATTTTGTAACCATTCTGTTACGATTTATTCTTTGTTACTCTTCTGTAATAAATGTATCTTTTCGATGTTTTCAGTCATTTCGTCCAATTCTTGCTTCACTCGTCTAAAGTAACAGTTTATTATTATTCACCTATCTGAATGAACATGAAAAAAGCACACCGTATCAACTGGTGTGCTCTCATGCATTATTTTGTTTTACGTTCTAATAGTTCAATTTCTGACTTTAATAACACTTGTTTTTCGAACTCCAAACCAAGTGACTCAAAGTTTTTCGTGTGAGATACATCACCAACGACCGTATTTGTCAATACAGCTGTCACTTCCGCAACCCAGCCATCTTTTGTTTTTACCATATCGCCAACGATATAATCGAATAACTCTTCTGTTTCTTCCATCTGACTCATCTCCTGACACGTTCAATTACAGTTAATCATATAAAATAACGACCGAAAAAGCTAGTCACGCGTTAATTGCGCCAAGAACTGGCGCAATATTTTAGCCGTAAGTCCCCAAATCAGATAGTCCCCATGCTCATAAAAATGCTCCGTGACCGTATACGTTCGATCCAAGTATGCTTCCCGATTCGCCATTCGTTCTGTTGGGACCTCTTTTCCAGGTCGGATCCGCCACTCCATATCCCCTTTGATTGGTTTTGAAGTCATTAACTCGTTTAACGATACGAGAAAGACATGATCGACTTCTGCTGGTGAAGGGGTAAAATCCGTCGCGTGGAGGATGCCGAGATACGGGTAAATGATCGACCGGTTCGGTGTCACAAGGGGTTCTAGCGTCCCAATTAGTTCAACTTCTGAAGCTTTGACATTTAATTCTTCGACCGTCTCGCGGATAGCTGCTGCTTTGGGGGATTCGCCCAAGTCGATTCGCCCACCAGGAAAGGCGATTTCACCTGGCTGTGAACGCAGTGTCTTGGCTCGTACTTGAAATAACAAATAGACTTCGCCATCCTGTTCGACCAACGGAACGAGTACGGCTGCCGCATGACGAGGTAAACGTTCTTCAGAATCTACATATTGCTTTCGGATATCGGCTAAGTTCACCTGTTTCATCGCCCTTCTTGTGCAACGTGTTGATAGGCCTCTTCAAGATGGCGCATACGAACGATGAGATCCGCATTTTTAGCAATTCGATCTGATAAGATCGATCCTGCTACCGTCTTGTAGTAGGCGTTTAAGGCATGTCGTTTTGTCAGGTGTGCCTCGTTCTGACGGATATATTCCTTAAAATTCGCAATTAATCGTTCTGTCGTAAAAAGTTGTTCG
This sequence comes from Exiguobacterium acetylicum, assembly GCF_022170825.1. Lineage (NCBI taxonomy): Bacteria > Bacillati > Bacillota > Bacilli > Caryophanales > Exiguobacterium > Exiguobacterium acetylicum. The sequence continues at coordinate 1,854,383 of NZ_CP081878.1, forward strand.
TTCACAAGTTTCATCCTTTCACACGTCGAGCGTGTCATCAATAGTTTAATGGTAACGAGTTTTGGCTAAGATGTAAATTAAGGGGGGTTATCCGTGAATAAAAAATTAGATGTCCTCATTATCGGCGCCGGACCAACCGGTTTAACACTCGCACTCGCACTCTCTCGCTACGGATTATCTTTCCGCATCGTCGAACGTGCAAGTGGACCATCTGTCGTCTCCAAAGCGATCGGTATTCAAGCACGTTCCCTTGAATTGTTCGCAAGACTTGGTGTGGCAGAAGAATTAATGGAAAATGCGATTAAAATCAATCAGGGAAACCTCTATGTCAATGGTGCATGGCAGGCAAAACTTGATTTTACTGATTTAAACACACCCTTTCCGTTCGTTACGCTGTTGCCTCAAAGTGAGACGGAACGGATTCTCGAAGCACGTCTTGCCACTTACGGTCATACAGTAGAACGAGAAACGGAATTAACGGGATTCGCCCAATTCCCAACCTTCGTCACTGCTTCATTACAACATAAAGGGGCAACGGAGACAGTCGATGCCTCTTTCATCATCGGAGCAGATGGTGCAAACAGTTTCGTCCGTCGAGAACTCGGACTTCCATTTAGCGGTAAGTCGTTTAAAGAATCGTGGGCGCTCGCCGACATTGAGGTCGATTGGCCTCTTTCTTCTGAGGAAGTACACATTTTCTTCTCTGATCATGGCGTCATCGAATCGTTTCCTCTTCAATCGAATCTGTTTCGCATCACCGGCAATCTAACAAGCGGACCTGTTCCGACGGATCATAATGCCATTGATGATTTTTTACAAAATCGAGCTAAAGTCCCGTTTAAGCTTAAAAAAGTCCACTGGTACTCGATGTTCCGCGTTCATAATCGGATCATCGAGAAGTTCGGACATCATCGCATCTATTTGATTGGGGATGCGGCTCACATCAATTCACCCGTCGGTGGTCAAGGAATGAATACCGGTATTGCCGATGCGATGAATCTCGCATGGAAACTTTGGTGTGTCCATCAGTTCAAGGCGAGCTTTCCGTTACTCGATTCTTATAGCGTCGAACGCCGAGAAGCGGCACAAGGCATTCTGAGATCAACGAACCTTGCGACGGAACTCTTGCAAATCAATATTCCTTTTTTATTACCGTTACAGGAAAAAGTCATTCGAAATAGCCTCAAAATCGCACCACTGCATCATTTCGTGACGAATCGAATCGCTCAGCTTAACAGTCACTACCCAGCGAGCTCAACATTTGTCACACAAGGACACTTCAGTCCATTGACGCCAAAACCAGGTGAACCGATGCCTTATAGTGAAGTCGTTCATCCGCGAACGAAAAAAAACGAGCTCTTGTTACGTCGTGCGGACCGGAACTTCTTATTACTATTGTTCTTACCGAAGAACGCATCCGATAATCTTCTTGAACCATTCAAGGAACTCGCCTATACCTATCCCGATCTCTTTGAAACAGTTCCGATTCACCAATCCTTAAAAGAAGATGGTGTCGTCGATCAAGGCGGTGAACTGGCACGACGCTTCGGTATCAAACAGTCCGGATTATACTTGATTCGCCCTGACGGTTATATCGCTTATCGCCAACAAGGCTTAAAAAGTAAATCATTCGCTCGGTATGTTGAACGTTTACTTTATGCGCGATAACTCGGTATGATAGTAGATGAGGTGAACATCTAAATGGATATACAACTGATCCGCACAGCTTTAATCATTCTTCTCATTATTGCGTTTCTTGTCATCGTCAGCAGACGAACAAAAGAAAATCTTCGCTGGTCACTTCTTGGAGAGGCTTTCGGTGAAAAAGGGGAAGATCTATTGAAGGACGCTGCTCGACTCGAGGCAGCTGAACTAGACATTCGTGTCGAACGTGGTATTAAGACTTCGTTTTTATTCCGACGTTTCAGCAAAGACTTGGATGATCGCGTTGCGGTCTATGTCTTAAAAGAAGATCTAGCACAAGCTGAGGAAATTCTTGCGACACGACCGAGACGTTAAATATCACCAAAAAGACAGTGAAGCGAATCGCCTTCACTGTCTTTTTTTATTCTTGGTGCTGGGCAAGATAAAATGCAACTTGCTTTCGTTCTTGTTCCTGAACGGGTGAAGATTTCTTTGACACGATGAATGCTCGTACATCTTTGAACGTATGCCCCGTCGGAAATTTAATGCGTTCCGTCCGCATCTGTGGTGCCTTCGGGAAAAGTGTCATAGCATGAATCGGAATGATCACACCTTGCTCCTTCAATGCTTTACGAACAGCTTGGACGATTCGCTTCGATTGACTAATCGGATGAGGCGTAAACAGTCTTTTTCCATGGACAGGATCCATCACGTAGCACGATTCCTCTGTCATCCATTCTACAGCAGCATCGTTTTGCAACAAGAGAAACAGTCCTTTTGGTCCAACTAAAGCAAAAGGAATGGTAATCGCGTCAGTTAGGCGAATGCGTTCAAATAACATCCAATCAAAACGACATACATGACGGATTTCATTACAGAGCGCATCTGTTTCGTACGTCGTCGTATTCACTTGTTTATTTCCGAAGAAACGGCGGCGTGGTAGTTCCGGAACCGAAGCTGTCATGACTTGTAACATGGTTCATCATCCTTTGTAGTATGTATTATTAGTTATCTTAACACCGTTTCCCTTCAGATGATGATTCTTTCAAAAAGAAGGCAATCAAAAAAGATATTCCTGACCGATCGGCAGAAATATCTTTTTGATTCATTAGTCTTGATGCGGACGTCCGAAAACCGCCTTCTCGAGATTTGAGATGCGACGCAACATGTCATAGTTGGATGAACTAGAGACTTGTGGCTCCGCTTGTTCGACACGGCGTTCCTCCCGCTTTTCCGGTTGAACAGGTGCTTGTTTCAACGTCTCATTCTCTTTCTTCAGACGCTCGATTTCACGTTCGAATCCTTCGTAATCTTTAATGATTTGATCCAAGTATCCATCGACATCCTCGATGACATAGCCACGGAGGCCGGTCTTGAATTCTTTTTTATAAATATCGTCCGCTGTCAACAATGGCTTATACATCCTCTTCACTCCCACTGGTCATTGTGTTGTAATTCTTGTTCGAGCCAAGATAAATCATCTTGTGTAATCAAAAACAACTGATAATCGGATTGTTCCATTTCCATTCTAGCACGCTCTACTAAAAATTTCGCTGATCCTCCATGTTCTTCATCAAAAACCGATAACAACCCTTGGCTTTTTTGAATCATGAATTCCGTTTTATTGCGTAACTGTGATGGATCCGTGTACGGTTTCTGACTAATTGCTTCCACAAAGTCAGCTTGTTCAAGGATTGAAAGGTACTGTGCTTGAACAGGTTCTTTCCAGCGAGCCTCCTGTTCTAGGAATGGCAAGAGAATGCCTAGACGAATATCTGGATACTCTTCCTTCAATTCCAGTATGACTTCGCATGCCCAGATTTCGCAACCCGGTGACGCACTCGTAATGAACCACTCCGTTCCACGATCTTCAATCAAACGAATCATCCGCTCTCGGTATGCTGCCTTTAAGACACGGATACCGGGATGTTTTTGATCGAAGATGCCTAGTTCATTTGGCTTGTATCCTGTGATGGCAACAACTTTCACACGTCACACTTCCTTTTCAACCGACGTCCTCGATGATCAAGCTCTGCTAAGATTCGTTCTTTTTTAGTAATTAACCAATGATGACGTTCGACTTGGTGTCGTGCTCGTTCAGTATAATCATAAGCAAGCACCGGATCTTTTGCAATGTGCTCCGCCCACTTCGCGAGTTCGATGTATCCCAAGTAACTATCACTCTTTAAGAAACAATCTCGAGCTTGTTCATAGTTCTTCATTTTTTTATGCAAATAGCCTTGGCGTAGCCATCCTTCTGGCGACAACTCTTTGACCTGTCGAAAATGAGCATGGGATCCTTCGTGGATTCCAAGATCCGCTAACCAAATCGCGATGTTTTCTTGAATCGGTGAAGGTGCCTCTGCCCGATGCGTGACGAGTCGGTTGCACGCATCATAGAGCCCAACGAGTGTCAGACAGTCATCAAGATGATGTTGCAAGACGCCTGTCATGATATCGGGATGCTGGTGTTCGACGTACTGGAAGTAATGCATCGGCGCTAAAAATCCAGGTAAGTCTCCTTCTCGTTCGAACCCGATTCGTTCTTCCATCGCTGTCAATCGATAGGAGTCGTACATCCCCTTGAAGATTCGCCGTGCAACATGCAGTAAATCGAGATGACCGACTTTTGGTAATCGCGGAACGCGTTCTCGTACGAAGACATGTCGTGTTTTGATTTGCGGCCAGTCAAAACTTTTACCGTTGTAAGTTACGAACCGGACATCATCTCCGATATCGTGCAGAAAGTGATGATAAAAGGCAGCTTCAAAGTGTGGATGTGGTAAGAAATACTGCCGCATCAGTAACCCGCCCTGCTCAAAGCGAGCAAACCCAAGCAAAAAGATCGTCGTTCCGGTTCCCCGCAATCCTGTCGTCTCCGTATCGAAGAAGATGACCTGCTCGAGCGGGACATCTAGCGCAAGCGGTGGATGCGGCAGTTGTAAGGACTCATACACTTCAGCAAAGCTTCGGTCTCCATGCCGATCTGTTAATGCATATCGCTTGTCAATCCTGACGATCCACTCTTCTTCAAACGTCAAGATGTCGGCCCCTCGATCAATCCAAGCCTGCTGCTCGTCGTTCCAGCTAACTGGTGTCTGCGCTGTTTCCGCCTCAGAAGTGGAGGACGCTGGAGCATCTGGTGCGACGTCTGATGTAGATTTCAGCATTCGTCTAAGACGATTTTTCATGATAGTTCCTTCTCCATTTCTGCTAATAGCTGAATCGTTCGTTCTTTCTCATCTGCGACACCTACCATACCGATACAAGCAGGACAGCCGTCCTGACAAGGACACGTGACGATCGAATCCCGTGCTGCACGTAACATGACACCGCGTTGCTTGTAGATCGACTGCGCAAGTCCAACACCACCAGGGTAACGATCATACAAGTAGACCGTCGGTTGTTGTGTGTGTGTCGCTTTGACTTGCGGCACGACGAAGACATCACTAGCATCACACATCAAATAAAGCGGTGCGACACGCCGTAGACTATTCGCGACGCCCTCTAACACTTGCTCGAGTTCCGTCGAGGAGCGTGCATGATCGGGTAAAGTGAACCAGACACCCGTTGTATGAATTTCTCGTTCCGGTAGGTGAATCGGACCCGATCCGATATTCTCATGAGTGCCGAACTTAATTTTCTTGAACATCGTCGCCATCCCACGAACGCTGACATCGCCACGGGCAACACTATATTCTCCATCTGCGTATCGTTCATCTTCTTCGAGTACGGAAAGGTCGACTGAAAAATTAGCATCTGTATAATAATCGACGTCTACAGCACGGACGAAGGCTTTTTTCTCTTCAAAATCCAAATGTTCGACTTGATATTGATCGGCTCCATGCAAATAGATCGCCTCGTCATGCAACAACGTCATTGCACTGAACGTATCCATCTCACCGATGACCCGATTCGGTACTTCGGTCTGATCGACGATGATGACGTTCTCTTGATCACTCGATCGAAGCGAAATCCCGTGTGCTGGGAACGCATCGTTCATCCAATAAAAGCGATCGCCTCGTTCGTGCAAGACGCGTTCCTCGACTAAGTATTCAAGGATATCCTCCGTCTCAAGCGACCCGAATGATTCTCCTTTTGTAAAGGGGAGTTCGAACGCTGCACATTTGACGTGATCGACAGCAATGATCAGGTTATCCGGGTCAAGTCGTGCTGCTTCGGGTGACTGGTTCAAGAACAGTTCTGGACGTTCTGCGACGTATTGATCGAGCATCCCGGAAGAAGCGACAAGAATGATCAACGCATCATCTTGGCGGCGCCCCGCTCGTCCTGCTTGTTGCCAGAGTGAAGCAATCGTTCCCGGATAACCGTTCATGATACAGACTTGCAGTTGACCAATATCAACACCAAGTTCGAGAGCATTCGTCGAGACGATACCCGTGATCTCTCCTTGGCGTAACCGACGTTCGATATCGCGACGTTCACTTGGCAAATAGCCTCCTCGATATCCTTCGATTGATCGTGGACCGAGTTCATGTGGGTAGATGCTTCGCAAATACGTCAGTAAGACTTCGACGCGGACGCGTGACCGTGCAAAGACGATTGTTTGGAACTTTTTTTTGATGAAACGCATCGCTAATTGTTTCGTCTCGAGTGTCGCTGAACGTCGTATCCCGAGTTGTGCATTGACGATCGGCGGTTGATAAACGAGAAAATGTTTACGACCAGTCGGTGCACCGTTGTCATCAATCAGACCGACTGATTTTTCTGTTAACCGCTCTGCTAACTCCTTTGGATTGGCAATCGTCGCACTCGTCATGATAAAGACCGGGTCACTGCCGTAATAACGACAAATCCGTCGGAGCCGACGAATCACATTCGCGACATGACTACCAAACACTCCACGGTACGTGTGTAACTCATCGATGACAATGTATTTCAAGTTCTCAAATAGTTCGATCCATTTGGTGTGGTGTGGCAAAATCCCGGAATGCAACATGTCTGGATTCGTAATGACGATGTTTCCTGCTTTTCGCACTTTTGTCCGAATCGTGGGAGATGTGTCGCCATCATAGGTAAAACAACGGATTGGCGCTTCTAATTGATCAATCAGTTCCAGTAACTCACTATTTTGATCTTGTGCGAGAGCTTTTGTCGGGTAAAGATACAACGCTCGCGCGTTCGGATGCTCTAGCAAATGTGATAAGACCGGTAAGTTAAAACAATAGGTCTTTCCTGAAGCGGTCGGCGTGACGATGACCGTCGACTCTCCCGCTTGTACACGTTCATACGCTAGCCCTTGATGACGGTATAACTGGTTTATTCCACGTGTACGTAGCGCTTGCCGCAAACGTTCCGGTAGTTGTTCTGGAAAATCGACGTAGCGTCCAGCTGTCGCTTCCATCGTTTTCATATACGTAATCCGCTCCATGAACGAGCGGTCCTGTTTCAGTTCTTCGAGAAATGCAACGAGCGTTTGTTTCGCTTGCATGCCTTCACTTCCTTCCACTTCTCATTATACAAAAAAAGAGGCAAGACCAAAGAACGATCTACTCGTCTTTGGTCTTGTCTGCTTTACAGGTGATGATCTTTCATTACTCTTCAGAGTCATCTCCACTATCATTCGAATTATTGTTGTTATTTCGTTCCGTCGAACCATTCGAATTGTTTTGCGCGTTTGCGCCATCATTTGAATTCGGTTCATCTGTTGCTGGTTCGTCCGTCGTCGGTTCGTCTGTTACCGGCTCATCCGTCGTCGGTTCGTCCGTTGTCGGTTCGTCCGTTGCCGGTTCGTCCGTTGTCGGTTCGTCCGTTGCCGGCTCGTCCGTCGTCGGTTCATCCGTCGCTGGCTCGTCCGTCGCTGGTTCGTCCGTTGTTGGCTCATCCGTCGCTGGTTCATCCGTCGCTGGTTCGTCCGTTGTCGGTTCATCCGTTGTCGGTTCTTCTGCTTCAGGATCCGTGACCGTGACCGTTGTCGAGACCGGACCTGATTCTTCTCCAGAAGCTTTTGCTACGACTTGGAACGTCGATCGCCCTGGCTTCAATCCATTGATAGCGATTCGATTCGTCGTACTCGTACCAATCGTTGATGTTTCGCCGTCAGCATCTGTCATCGTCACTTCGAACGATACATCATCATAGCCATTGGCACGAAGCGCAGCATCATTGTAGTTCCAAGTCAGTTCACCGCTCTTTGTGTCTTCATCGTAAGATGCTTGTAATCCAGTCGGAGCGGGTACTGTCTTTTTTTCAACGACAGGTTCCTTCGTCCCTTTCACGTACAATTCATTTCCGATACTAAGGACAGAACTTGGTTGTTCGAATGGTGCGGGTGTACGATCGCGCGTTTTTGTAATGAAATCTTTCCAGATTTGCTGTGCCATCGTACTGTTATACGGACCACTGAGTCCAGATCCGTTGTTGTTTCCAGATTTCGTTGTTCCTGTCCAAACACTGATTGAGACATCAGACGTATATCCTGCAAACCAAACATCTTTATAGGCATTCGTCGTTCCGGTCTTACCGGCTGCATCAAATGACAATCCAGCACTTGGGAACGTACCGCCTGGTTTTAAGACATCACGAAGCATGTCCGTCAACATATAAGCTGTATAGTCTTCCATCGCTTTTTTCGATTTGATTGGTGATTTGATTTTTGATCCATCACTGTACTCAATCGATTTGATGACGTGTGGTTTGATATAATCGCCACCGTTACCAAGTGTTGCATAAGCTCCAGCCATCTGCGTCGTATTGAAACCGTGTTTCATTCCACCAATCGCATACGCTGGAGAAATCGACTCATCATCTTTCATTTTCAAACCAGATTTTTCAGCGAATGCTTCGACTGAATCACCACCGATTTCTTGGAACGTTTGAATGGCTGGTGTGTTTGCTGAGATTTTCAACCAGTGACGAATCGTGTTCGTGCCACGGTATCCATCGTAGTAGTTTCCAATCTCTTTACCGTTGACTTCTGTTGGTTTATCCGTCAATTGTTTCGCAGTCGACCATTTATCGTTCTCGATTGCTGGTCCATAGGCAAAGAATGGTTTTGCAGATGAACCCGGTTGATGCGGTTCATTCGCAAAGTTTCGTCGCGCTGTTCCCTTACCTGGATTTTTACCATCGACGACCGCAAGGATTTCTCCTGATTGCGTATTGACTGCTGTCGCAGCCGTTTCAGCGTATTCCGGTAATTGGACGATTTGGTCTTTCTTAATTGCTTCATTCATATAGTCGTGCATCGGTTTATCAATCGATGTATAGATCTTTAACCCTTGACCATAGATATCTTTACCTTCAAGACCAAAATCATCTTCTAACTCTTTAGACACCATGTCGAAGATGACACTATCGTAGGACTCATCCTTCGTTGACTTCGGTGCCGGATTGATTAATTTTGAAATCGGTTGTTTTACTGCTTTATCGCGTTGTGCTTCTGTAATGACGCCTGTCGTTTGCATCGCATTGAGAACTTGCGTCTGACGCCATTTCGTTAGCTTAGGGTCTCCTTTGATTGGATCGTAAGCGGTCGGACGTTGCGGAAGTCCTGCAAGCATCGCGGCTTCCGCATAATTCAACTTATCAACAGACTTGTTGAAGTAAGCCTTTGAAGCCGTCTGGATTCCAAACGAGTTTTGACCATAATAGTTTTTGTTCAAATACATCTCTAAAATTTGATCTTTTGTATAGTCCTGCTCTAAACGAATCGCGAGCCATTGCTCCTGCACTTTCCGCGTAATCGTTTTATCAAAGCTGAGGAACGACTGTTTGACGACCTGTTGCGTGATCGTCGAAGCCCCTTCTGATCCGAATCCATCTGTCACGTTTGCAATGATTGCTCCGCCAAGACGACGGATATCAATCCCGTTGTGTTGATAGAAACGACGGTCCTCAATCGAGATGAATGCGTCTTTGACGACTTCTGGTACTTCATCGATTGAGACATACTCTCGACTCGTTCCGCCTTTTGTAATCTCTTCCTTGTTGCTTGCGTAAATTTTGAGCGGTAGCGCATCTCGAAGTTCTGTCTCATCGAGCTCAGGTGCCGTCGCGATCGCGTAAGCTGCAAATCCACCTCCGACTAACATCATCACGATGAATAATCCGGTAGCAATCAACAATATTTTTTTCCAAAGTGGACCTTTCCCACCGGAACCTCCACCTGACTTCTTCTTTTGAGGACGTTTCGTCCGTTTCATCTTTTTCTCAGATGACTTCGTCTCTTCACGACGTGCGACACGACTTCTTTCCATATGCTATCCTTCTCCTTCAATCAAAAAGTGTCTGAATTGAAATATAGTTCGTCCACTGCCTTTAAATAATCGATGGCAGGGTACGCTCCAGTCTCGACCTTAATACCGTCTTGTTCGATTGCTGTCAGCGGAATCGATTTCCGTCCGCTTTCTAACTGATCCCACCAGGGGAACACGTGCTCGACTGAAAGCACATATTGCACATTATACAGACTGAACCGAATGATGACAAAACAAATTCCTCCATGTTCGACACATTGACGCATGTGTGCGATTTGATGGGGGTGAAAATTTTTTATTGGGAAGGAGGTTTTATTCGTCGTCTCCTTCGCTTCGAAATCAATATATTTTCCACGATACACACCATTATAATCCGTCGTCGACGGTTGCTTGAAATAGGCTTCCTTAACGACAGCAGCCGACCGTTTCGGATAATCGACTTGGACGATTTGTAACGGAGTGGGTTTCTTGTGAATGATTGCCCGATTATGGGTTAGGTAAAACGTATTACTTTCATTCAATAATTTTTCGAGCGTCATTCCTCGGTTTGAAAAGGTTGAATCGGTTGATCGCGCCTTCTTAATTCGGGTTCCATGCGACTCGAGCGGCTTTTGAAATTTTTTCCCATTCGGGTAATTCAAAACGATTCCCCTCCTATCGCGTTTATTGTACCATGATATGTGATTGTACCGTATCGGCCGAGAGGAGTAGTTAAAAACCAATGACAATTGAACCGTTATTACAAGAGATTGAACGAATTTATCAAGAAGGACGTGCCGGAACCGAATATGACTTCAATCGAGACGTCGTGCCGTTCGTTGAACGAGCTGATCAATTGATAGCTGAGTGGCAAACGAATGCTCAAGATAGTCCTTACTTACGACCGAGCATGGTTGAAAGTGCAGTTGATCAACTGAAGCAAATTTCCGTCCAAGCCTTTCAGCCAAAAACGAGTCTGAAACGTTTTAACGAAACGATTAAATCAGTTCGTTATATTGATCGATTAATGAACGGTGAAGAATAAAGATAAAAAAAACAGGAATTATCTTCCTTAAGTCGAACACCTTATCTATGAGGAAATGTTTCTTATGTTTCCACTTGTCGGGCTATAGCTTTTCAGCCGCCTAGCGTGTAAAGTGGCATCAAGAGCATTTCTTTTTAAAAGACTGTGTAATTATCGTGCAATTGGAGGAGATTCATTTGAACAAACGGGTACAATCGAACGTCAAAGGCGTTGATGTCAAAGGATTTCCTAAGAACTCAACCCCTGCCCCGAAGAAATACATCATGTTCGTCGACGAGACGGGGAAACTCTAATTGCCTACTATATAATAGGAAGTTACACGAAACTGTTCTCAAATATGATTGATTCCATGTCACTTTTAAATGTATTGCTAGTGTGAAATCAGGTGTGCAATCGCACGTTTTTACTATAAGTGTGCAATGAGGTGTGCAATTTAAAATTGCACACCTCATTGTGTTTCTAAGTTTTCTATAGGTGGTAAATACCCATAAATTTATGTAATTGCGCAGCTGCTCGTCGTGGGAACGGGAGGCAAAGAGAAAATGAAGATTTTACTACTTGGAGAAAATCAGCTAGCGATCACTGGGGATGTTACTGAAATAAAGCGCGTCGTCGATACACTCACGACAGGTAGTCAAGTTGATCTTCTACTCAAAACTTCATGCATGAAAAAAATCAATGTCATCCTTCCGAATAATCGAGATATCGTTACAAGTGAGCAAGTTACCTTCGTTTTTGAATAATAAACGGGAAAGGTGAGGTCCCCTTTCGCGAATTCCAGTCGCTACACCCTCTCGACTTCGCCCGACCTCTCCCTGGATTCCCTTATGGGGAGTCTTAATCATATCATCAATTATCCATATTCACCCAAATTAAAAAGTGTTGTAATCTCCTAAATTATTCTTTATTTTTAAAGAATGACATATTAAGGAGTATTGAAAATGAATGAATGGATTAAAGGCGGAATTGAGATATCTTCTGCAATAGGTGCTGTATGGGCAGCAGTTGCAGCACGAAAATCAGCGAGTGTTAGTTCTAAGCAATTAGAGCAACAAATTATTCAACAAGAAAAAATCGATTTACCTCGACTAGTTCCTTTGAATACCTTCATACAAACTGAAGTAATAAAAATGAATAGTGATTGGAAAAAAATAGATTCAACATTAATAAATAATAACGTTGAAAAAGAACAAACACCGGTAAAAGAATTGAGATTAAAGGAAAAATTCAGTTCTTATCCTCTACCTTTGATTAATACAGGAAAGATGTTTGCGCTTGATGTTAAATATAATTATGTATTAGAAGGTGGGCGTGACTCAATTACTGAATACTCTTTTGACAAAATAAAGTTAAAAGTTCTAGATCCAGAAAAAGGACAGCTAGAAAGTGATGAGTTTCGGTTCTTTTTTTATCAAGATTATCAAGGTTACAACAGTAACCAATCAATTGAAAATCAAATTATAACAGTAAAACCTTATGTCAGATATATACCAATAATTAAAAGTGAAGAAACAGTAGACCTACTAATCCCTTCTTATTTTGTACTATTAAGTAATATTTATATAAAAAGTAACTGGATTCATCAAAGAAAGTCGATGAAGCGCCCGTGTTTAATACTTACCATCATGTATACTGATCAATTTTATCAAGTCCATACATTGGTATATAGAATGGCTTTAAGCCTTAAACAACTTCGTACAAAAGGGTTTGAAACGGAATATATCGAAACATGGGTAGACTTCGAACTCATAAAATCCGAAATAGAAAACAAGCCCACCTAAATTGGTGAGCTTGTTTTTTTCATACACTCTTACTTTCCCTTTTACTTTCAGAAAAGTGTGTTCCAAGTAGCTAGTCCAACAACGCCATCTGTGTCGAGTTTCTTTCGCTTCTGATATGCGCTGACTTTCGTTTCTGTCTGTTTATCGTACTTACCTGTGACCAACGCACCTACTGCGCGTTGGATCCGCTCGACGTCTTTCTGTTTCATTCCTTTTGCTCCGATATACAACGGTTTGCCCGGGAATGGGACGATGGCTTTTCCGTCTCCGTGTGCCGGTTTTGATTTAGCTGCTGGAGCAGTTCCGAGCATTTTGTCCGTACCGTATCCTTTGTACTCATACTGCAGATGCGGGGAATCGATGAAGGTCTCGTCGCGTTGGTTGCCGTCCGAATCCCAGTCCCCGCCCCACGTGAAGCCGAGACGTTGCGCTTCCTTGATGGCTTTTTTGATGTCAGCACGCCCGTAGCCACTCCAGTAGACTTTACCGCTCTTGTCAGCTGGTACGAAGTCGAGTGCTTGTCCGACCAAATGATAAGAATACATTGTCTGTGACGCGCCCGAGTCAACATTGTCCTGTTGTTCTTTGAGAGTACGTCGTGCATCATATACCAGGATCTCGATACCATTTTTGACCAGGTATTCGTACCATTTCATGGCTAGGGCGCGTGTGTTTGGTGCAAGTTCAGCTAGGGTCGTGCGGTTTCGTTTGTCGTAATACATTATTTTGCCTCCTTTTGATTTTCATCGTGATGAACATCCGACTTCACTTCTGCAATACTCACTTCACTTGAAATCGGAGTGACCTGTTCTTCTTGTGTGGCTGCTGTCTCAATGATCGTGTCGACAGTGCGTGGTTCCTTTTCTCCTTGAAGCTGTGTCAATGCATCAATCATTTGTTGCGGCATCGGTACGTTCAAGAGACCTAGATTTTCCGCAACAGATAGTCCTTCTCGTGCGATGTAATAATACAAAGCTAGCGTCCGGACAATCGGCAGTCCACCATTGATCAATTCATCGAGTAAGACCGCAATGATGACGACGATAAACACGACGCCCTTTCGAATGCCACCCCAGAACATGACATCACTGTTCACACGTTTGTACTTATACGCTGCTAAAAATCCCGTTACATAATCGACAATCATTAAAAATACTAGAATCTTCAATGCAGCGTCCCAACCTCCAAACAATGCTGTTACTACAGTACCTAGCACCGCAAAAGCACCTTCAATTAAATGATGTGTCCTCAATGTCCTTCACCTCAACTCTTCATTTTTATAATAAAGTCCGTGCGTTACCACCAATACAAAAGAGCGATACCTAATGGATATCGCCCTTTACGCTTGACTGGTTATCTACTACTCACTAACAAAAATCAACCAATGAATGCAGACCGGAATCCAGCTGTTGAAGATAGCTGTGTACGAGGACGCGCAACATTTAAGAAAAACAGTCCAGTTGCTGAACCACTAGACCAGTCACCACCACGAAATGCGATTCTTGTCCCATAGTTACGAACTTCTAAGGTATCTAAACCATGAGATCCTGCAGTCGGAGCGACTGCCAAGTATTTTAATAATTCCGGAACAGTGTAACCACTTTTTGATGGCATTAATTCAAACGTCTGGAAGTTATAGACGTAGACATTATCTAAATCACCAAGTGTCGACATTGAATTTGTTCGATCTGCTGCAAATTGAATAGATCCAGGCGCTCTTGTAGCAGTTGTATCCGCACTTCCGGGTAATGTACTGTCAATAAATACGCCAGTATCAACCCATGTTGCTAAGCTATTCGGATCCGTTCCAAAATCATTGTCTTTGTGCGTCCAAATTTTTCCGTTTACGAGTCGAAGACCATCAACAAATTCACTTACATTTCCGTTTAAATCGTAAATTCCAGATGTTGTACCATCATGAGACCACGCTACAGGACCAGATCCGGTTAACACCTTATCCGGTGTGCTCGGATTCACGAGTCGACCAGATTCATGAGTTGATGCATGATCTTTACCAAAAGCATTGTTTCCTCGTGGCAAAAATCCATTTTTCTTACACCATAGTGCGATGGCCGCCCATTCGGCATTTGTCATCAAGTGCCAGCCTGTTCCTTTTGCTTTGCAAGCTGCTGAAGCTGCATCGATGTTTAGATTAGTGGCTGGGTTCATGCCAGGGAGACTGTACGCTCGTCCATCATGAATGATGTTCTGATACTTAGAAATCCAAATCCCGTCCTTGACGACACCATTGACGATGAACGCCGGGTGTGGGGATGCTGGTGCGCCGTCGATGACGTCCGCTAAATTGAAACGTGGTACGAACACCATGATGGATGGATTGCCTTTGTCGTCATATATGACGGTATTTCGACCGCCGGACGCGGCTTCTACTGCTTGACGATACGTGTCTTTTACTGAGAGTACGAATGGCATTATTCTACGACCTCCACGACTTCATTTTGTGATGTTTCTTGCTCCGATTCTTGTTCCGCACGCTTTCGCTCGAGATACACTTGCGGGAGTGGCCATAAGTTCAGGATGACCTTTTGCATGTCGAGTGGTAGGTCGACTACTTCGCCCCCCTCGTCCGTTTCGATGTATTCCTGTTGACGCGCTGGTACGATGATTGTCGCGACATACCAAGCGCCTAGTCCTTCGCGCATCGTCTCTAGGCTGTTATCGAGACAGACATCAATCGTACGATCGATATCCCCTTGACGTGATGCCAAATCAATTTCTACTTGATCCTCAAAACGTAAGACGCCGTTCCGGAGCGAAAAGGCAACCGTTTCACCGGCTGCCACTTTTTGAATAATCATTATTTGTTCCTCCAATCACTCATGAAATTTGTGGGTTGAGCAAGGTCCAGGTAAACGAAATCGATTTAGACGTGCTAGTCGACATGACCTTGAACCCGTTCTGCGTTTTCTCGATAACGCTCAACGTCCCAGCATCTGCTGGATCGTTCGGTGTCACGATGACTTCATAGTCCGGTGCATTGGCTTGTGGGAACCCGGTCAAGGCGACCATGACGACCGGATCAGCTGAACGGTAATAGCCATTGTCTACCGTTGTATTCGTGATTGTCGCTTTTCCTTGCAAGAACTTCTGCTTCTTCAACTTCTGTAATTCGAATTCGTTCGACGTAGCGATTTGAGTTGCAATCATGGCGAGCAGACCGATATCATAATGACCAATCAAGACGCCCGCTTCTAAGTTGTTCATGTTTTCTTCGTCAATCGGCGTCCCTTGTACGAGGACAGATCCGTTCTGATCGTCTAGGACCCGGTCTTCCCATTCGGTTGGTTCATAAAAACGACTGCGATGTAATTGTGACATGTTTTACGTCACCTCCAATTTGAATTTAAACTCGAACAATCTTCCTTTGAGGGCTTCGTGTTGCACGTTCGGGTTGATTTGAGCATATACTTGCCCAGCTTCGTTAAATAATCGAACGCGCGACACCAGTCCAATTGGTGATCGCGTCGTCAAGTAGACATGCTTGATCACGGTATCACCGGAAACAATTGATCTTCGAACTTTTGCCGGATAGGTCGTCGCGCCAATCGTGAAGTCTGCTGACACGCAATTCGTATCAATCGTCTTAGCGAGATCGTTGACTGCAATCGGTTGAAGAATACTCATCCGTTTTCTCCTTTCGTTGTATACGTGACGCCTGAGAACGACAACGTGGACAATCCACCTTTATACGTACTTTGCGTCCGGTTCAAGGCGTCTTCCAGCACGCCGTCGTTACTCGACTGGTAGGATGTCTTCGGTGGACTCGCCGTTCCGGCTTGTTGTGCGGATTGCCACCCCACCTCTTCTTGGGTCGCCGTTCCCGTAAATCCGTTCAGCAATTCATTTGCCACTTGCGGCACCGATGCGGTTCCAAGACTCCGTTCTTCCACGACAAAAAGCGTCGTGTCGTTTTTTCGACCGACGTTTACGTGATTTTCTTTTTCTCCGGAGAAGATACTGCCGCTGATCCGAATCGCACCCGTTCCGTTTTTGTACGAGCTGACTGCTCGTGAGAGGACGAGCGTTGAGCGTCCGGGCATTCGAATCCCGCAGCGGACAGCGATGACCGGATGGATATGAATCTTACCGTTTTTATAGATGACGCGGTAATAAATCCCTTCACCACGCTTGAACCAGATGGCTTCGAGACGAGAACTAAACCGTTTGTTGGCGTTGACTGCACGGAAAACGACAGGCAAGTCTTTCTCGCTCCGTAGCGGCCCATCAATCTCGATCTTGAAGAAGTAGGGTTCTCCGTCATAATCAAACCACTCGACGATTTGGGCACGATCCAAGAGAATCGATACTACTTCTTCGATGGCGGCGACTGTTCCCTTCCGGCGGTGGATTCGCCATGAGTTCCGGATCAGTTGTCGTTTTTGATCCGGCGATAGAGTCTCGTCGTAATAATCGACGTGATTTTCTTTAGCGACGATATCCAGTAAGCGTTCAGCAAGCGGCATCCGTGGATCCAGTATCGATGTCTCATCAAATACCTGCTGCAACATCAATGTGATGGCTTCGGCAAGCGCATGGTTTTCTTCGTTATTCTTAATCGATGCTGGCAGGATGTCATTGAGTGAAAAATTATTGAGATCAATCACTGACGAACCCTCCAAACGTGACGTTGATCGTCCGTTCGAACGCGACCTGATGTTTCGCTAAGGCGATGAACTGGTTCGGCTCGACGATGACGCGTTTCGCGCCTGCCTGTTGGATGCGTGCATACAGTTCACCGGGATCTACGCCCCGTCCCATCTTCGAACGCTGCCAGAGATGGTATTCATGGATTGCGTCCGTCACCTGTTGTTGATAATACGATTGCAAGGAACGTGCGCTTTCTGGCAGGTAATAAGATACCGACAAGTCATAGGGAACCCGAACGGCAGCGGCGACCGTCACGTAGTCCGTTAGCGGACGAATCGATTTGTCGTTGCATGTCTCACTGACCTTTTGTAGGACTTCCGTTGACGGGAGTGCACCTTGTTCCATCAAGACATACAAAACGACACGTCCTTGTGATGGGGTGACCGTTGCGACATCGATGATGCCTTGATGCGCGGATTTGGCATGATAGATATACGCTAGTTCAGGACCTGCCGTCGAGAACCCTTCTGGTGATAACCAAATCCGTTCTGCATACGGGTCGTCCTCTTCTCGGTCTGTCCCACCGAAGCTCTCCGTCACGTTAGAGACAGCTGCGACGTGCGGTACCGGTTCAATCAATTGATTGATTTGACCTGGTAGGTAACCGTTACCTAATAAACCACTCTCGACACAACGACCGACAATATCGATTTGTCCGATATTCGCCGGAACGAGCGTATCGGTCTTAATCTCGAACTGTACGTCTCCTGCCCCGATCAAAAATCCTTGAAAAATCGTGAATGGTACCGTATTCGTCACCTCGAACCGGAAAGTAGCTTCTGCCGCTTGCGCTTCCAGTCGCGGTACCTCACGTTCCGAACCGATGTGATCAAGGTAATCATCTTGTGCATAGGTCAGGCGGGTCTGTTTACCGGTGAAATCGATGTTATTCGCAAGCATCGAGGCGACAAGTGCGACCGATTGCAATAACTTCCGGCGCGGATCGGCTTCATTCAACGTCGTTCCGATCAGTCCTTCGAACGTCGAGACACCTAAGTTCTCTAATTCTTCGACGTCACTCGAGATGTACTCAATTTCTGGCAGGTTAAACCTCGCTGTCATTTGTAATCACCACCTTCACCGTTGCGGATAGCTTGCCTTCTAATGGTTTGTCTTCAATCAAGACATCTACTACATCGACCTCTGGAATCGACCGTTCGATTTTCTCGATGATTTGCGCTGATAGAGATGCCCTCGCATACGACGTCGGATCATCGATTGGTGGATCCAATCCGAATTCGCGGTGCATAGGACAAGAATCGACCAGCGTAGATAAGAGGAACGCGATACTTTGCAACGTAGCGAACGTGCCCGTCGCGCCATAATCAATCGCACCATCGACGGATGACGATACGCTGTAGGTGTCCATGCCTTCCCTCCTTCGAATCACGATTTTTTAAAGTTGGTATACGTCGAAACAGCTGAGACGTACTGACCGTTCCCGAGATAATACCATTTGATGCCGCTACCTGATACGATCTTGTACACCTTGAACGAATAGCCCTTCCGCAAGACGCGGACAATCCGGGCATTCAAGTTCGGACTGACCCGACAGTTCAACATCCCGACTTTCACCGTAGCGGTACCGGTCGTTGATTTCTTCGTCGGTTTTTTCGCAGGCGGTTTCTTCTTCGGTTTGTTCCGGACTGGCTTATTCTTCGGATATTCCTTCAGGGTCAATGTCGCTTCGATCGTATGCGATACGCCTCTGTTGTCGATGTTCCGGTGTGTCTCTTGAATATCTTCCAAGTAGAAGTATCCACTCGTGACCGGTTTGCTTCCGATGATCAACGAGGAGTACTTGCCTGCATCTCGAAAAGCGCGCAGCTTCTTCATCGTCGATTCCGGATTGACACCATGCGATCCTTTGAGCAGCACCTTAAAGCTGACACTTTCTTGACCAGCTCCCACGAATTCGGGGAGTGGCTTCTGAAGATTGATGTCATGTACCGCCCAACGGGCACTACTGGACCGCGAGAAGTCGTCGAAGGTCAACGCTTTCTTCGAAGAGACCTCGAACACGACACCAGCAAAACTTCCAATCCGCATCCGGATTCCCCCTTCTTACTCATTTCGTGACGAAGGCATTCGCCTTGATCGTGCCATTGACAATCAATTCGCCATCCGGATGTAGGTTGACCGTCATCTTTTTGGTTTTCTCGTCGTATTCGACGAACGCACCATCCTTGAACTGCAGATGTCGTTTCGTCTTGACCTTCGTCGGTGGTAGATCTACCTCGTTATAGGCACTCCCTAACACGTACCCTCGCTTGGATGTCCCTTCTAAAAAGCAACACAAAACGAGTTCATCGATGTCCGGATACCAGATGTCTTTATCCTTTTGCGCACCACGGACGAGCATCGAGAGTTCACGCGACACGACGTCATCTGACCCTTTGTCTTCGAACCGGACGCGGACCGTCGCACGATCCGGATAGATGGCCGTAACATATCCATGATCCAGCAACCGCATTAATATCCCTCCAAGCATTTGCGTAATTCGAGTGAGGTATCAGTTCCCTTGCCTACGCTTGCGGACATCGACGTGACGAGATACTTGCCATTGAATGACCCGAAATCTTTCAACGTAACGACTTGACCTGCGAAGACGTTCAAGAACCCTGCCAATACGACAGAAAAGGTGATCGCATCCTTATTCGCTTCACGTAGCTTTTTACGAGCAAGCGTCGCCGCTGCCGCTGATGATTTGACCTCTTCATTGATGTAAAGGACGCGAGACGTCGCGGGTGCCTTCGATGGCGTGAAAACATAGCGATAGGTCTTCTTCTTTTTGGGGTCGGTATATTTGACGGAACACGAGCGGTACATCGTCGTCAAAGCGTCTTTACCACTATATGACTTCATTGCTTTATCCTTACGCGAGATGATCATGACACTCGTTCCTTTTTCCAAACGTTCCTCATCCAAGATGATGATCTTCTTGTTCGCTACCTTCAGGGACAGACCAGCATCTCCGCATAACTTCATCAGAAACGCCAGATCCGTCTGTCCTTCCTGGTCAATCCGGTCGTACGACGGGTTCTCGTCTGCTGAAAAGTAGAGAGACATTCCATTCGCTTTCGCGATGGCTCCCGCTATCGCTTTCAGACTACTTTTCTCCCACGCGCGTGACTTACCAGATTTCCGCAAAGAAGAACTTTCAGGAACTGACAAGCCGCGGACGTTCGACGTCATCGGTGGTCCACTGATACCGAGTTCGTCAATTTCAAAGATGCCCAGGAAGCGGGATTTCGCTTTCGAGTCGTCCCATCCCGTCGAAACGAGCAAGGACGCCTTCAAGACCGAACCTTTTTTCGGACGCCATTGATTGTTCCAGCGTCCTTCCCGATCACTGAGCGTCAAGCTGAGACTATCCGATTCACCCGATAAGTTGTCTCTGAAAGACAACGACTCGATGAAGTCTTCAATCTCAGTCGTGACGTTGACATTGTCATAGATGACATCTGGTCGAATTCTTCTCCCGACGCTGCTCATCCGTATGCACCTGCCCCGAGTGATGGTTCCGTCATTTCGGCATCCCCATCGCCTTCGAGCCATTCGGGTTCATCTGTGTAGATCATTTCTTGTGGTGGTTCCGGGATTTGCAACGACACACCCGCTGAAAAGATGAGGGTCAGACGATGCCGCGGATTACTCGCTACAATCTCCGGGAACAAATATTCACTTCCAAGTTCGCGTAGGGCGATCCGATCAAACGTATCGCCCGACAACGTGACATAGGTTTTCATCCCTGCACCTCCTTATGCAAACCGTGTCCGGTTCCGATCTGATTCATGTTGGCGTAACCAGCGCATGAACTTCGCTTCTAAATCTGCTTCTTTTTCTTCATCGATCCGTCTGAGCATCTCTTCATCGACATTGCCTTTGATGTGATAGACAGGCGAGTAGACGAACTGAGCGGAGGTACTCATCGAACCATTCGAGACTGGTGAAGCATCTGACGTGAACAAGCTCCGCAACGGGTTGATGCCTTGTTCCTTTTTCATGCCGAGTCGTGAACCGATCGTCGACAGCAGGTGTGCCGCTCGTCCTCGCTTACTTGGTGACAGCGGGATGATGGCTTCCGGACCAGCTTCACCGACGAGCCCCATGTGTGGGCGATTGATGATGCCACCGTTTTTATACGGTAAGTAAGCACCACCACGCATCATGCTCCGAATACCCGGATGATTCATGATTCCACCATACCGACCATCCATGTAGCGGATTGCGGCAAGAGCGGAATCGAGCGGGTTTCTCCGGTTATTGTGACCCGGGTACTTCCAGCGCTGGAACGTCGAGTTGATGATCTGGAAGAGTCCGACGGACGGATCACCACGCTGGGCGTTGATGTCCCAATCATTGATCGCGTTCGGATTGAATCCAGATTCCTTTTGCGCGATCGTCATCATCGGACCAAGCAAGCTAAGCGGTTTACTCGTCATCATCAACGCTTGTGAGATGGCTTTTCTCGCCATTTCGGCACCTTGCCCGTTGAAGGCTGCACCGAGACTCGATGCAGACATGTCCGGTAGTTTTCCTTTAAGGTACTTCGTTGCATGTTTTTTGATCATCGAGAACGCGCCACTTGCGATAGCACTTAAATTTTTCGGTAAGGTTGGTACACCGACACCGAACACTTCTAATGCTTTCGATAGCAGTTTAGATGGATTCGAAACGTAATCGTAGACATCAAACGCAATGTCCTTCGCTTTTCCAGCCTTGTCCATCGCGTAATCTTTCGCTGTTGTCGCCTTATCCTTGACGTAACTGCCTGCTGTTTTCAACGCATCCGTCACCGTACCGTTTTTGTAGGCAGGTATGTTGTACCGCTCCATCAGCATCCGTGTATCACGGGCATTGATGACTTGCGTACCTTTCGGAAGGTTCATCAACGTGTCGCGTGCTGGACTCATCCCGACAAAGCCACTTGGTGTGCGATACAATTCGGGACCTGCGTTTGTTCCACGTCCATCGCCGAGGATTGCTGGACCACCTGGGTGTCCTTTCGTTCCTCTAGCGTATTGCGGAACGGGCCACTGTTCGAGCGTGATATCGACACCCACTTTTCCGAGTGCCCAGTTCAGACCTTTGATGACGCCATTGACCACTTTTCCGATTCCTTTTAGCAATTTGTTGCCAAGCGATGTAATCCCAGATTGCGCTTTGCTTGCCATGTTTCGGATTCCTTCACCCATTTTCCCAGGTAAAGCACGTGCCCCGGAAACGATGTCATCGAAAATCTTTTTGACACCATTCCACATCGATCTGGCAATCGAAACCGCCGATTCTTTTGCACTGCGGAATCCACTTGCAATTCGCGAACCCATATTGGTCACGAAATTTTGAGCACTCGTCACACCTGATGAAAATGCCGATTTAATAGCGGACCATAAATTTGAGATGATCGTTGTCGCGTTTGATTTCAGATTCCCGAAGATTCTAAGTGCTTTCGAGACAAGACCGGAAGCATATCCGTAGGCTGCATTCGCTCCTGATAAGAAATAAGACTTCACAGAACTCCATAGCTGCATGATTATATTAACTGCATTCGATTTCAAACTACGGAAAATTTGTAACGCTCTCGTCACAAGACTCATTGCATAACCATAAGCCGCACTTGCTCCGGACAAGAAGAAAGATTTCACTGAATTCCAGAGTTGAAGGACGATGCCAACGATACTCGATCGCGCATTCTGGAACCGTATGATCGTCTTGACGAACATTCCCAGCACGAAGTTATACGCTCCAGTCGCACCAGCGGAAAAGAAGGACTTTATTCCAGACCACATGCCGGAAATCTGCGAGACAGCACCCGTCTTCAAACGAACCAAGGCTTGTCCGATTTTTGAACCCCATCCACTGACCAGTAGATAAGCGTCATCAATTCCTCGGGTGAACCACGATTTAATCGAAACCCACAATGCCTTGACGCTTGTGACCATTCCGAGACCCATCGCCTTGACTCCACCAATGATTCGTCCGAGAAACATCAAATTGACGTAGTTCCAGACGAACTGAATCGCTCCGAAGAAGAGTTGCTTGACGCCTTGCCACATTTTCGAAAAATCACCCGTAAACAACCCAGCAAAAATCCGTACAATTCCCATGATCATATTTATCGCGCCCTGGATGACGCCTTGGACGTTTTTCCAGATCGACATCAGAATCGGGACAATTACCGGTGCCAAAAATTGAATGATTTTTGAAATTCCGGAAAACACATTTTGGACCGCTTGAACAATTTGCGCACCGTCCGTCGCCCAGAATGAGATAATTTGCCGAGCAATTCCCATAATGAACGTCCCGATTTGTACAAAAATCGGCTTCAGAACCGTTAAAATCGTACGCACGACGCCAATGATTCCGCCAATGACTGCACCAACTGTTTTAAACACATTCGAAACAGCCGAGACGATCATCGGACCGTTATTCTGCCAAAATGTATACAGCGTCATAAAGGCTTGCGTCGCAACCGACGCAATACTTCGAAACGCGCTCAACGCCTGGGCACCAAGTGCGCGGAAGGTCGGAGCGATATTTTGGAGGACACTTGACACGCGAGACCGCAAGGAATCGAACTGTCCAGTCGAACCAGTGACCATCTCTTGGATGATTTGTGCAAAGCTCTTGATGGCAATCCCTGCGTTCAAAGCTTTACTGATCAATCCGGTGAGCGCGTCGAGTCCGGTCAAGACCGCTGGACCTAATGGCGCGACCTGTTTGATCACACCACCTAAAATACCGCCTAGATTCCCGAGTAGACTCAGGAAAGTCGGTGTATTCTGTTTCGCGTATTCGATGAACGTCTTGAAACCTTCTGATTTCGAGAGACTGGCTGCCCATTGCGAAAAGCCACGTGCCGCTCCGACCATCCCACTTTCGACGGATGCTGTGATCGGTGTGAACGCCTGCAAGAGGCTGAACAAGCCTTTTGTCGTATGACCGATCGTCTTCATCAGCGCTACGAGCGAACCCGCTGCACTATCTGAAATCCAATTGAAGATGCTTTTCATATCCTTCGAACCGAGATCGTTCTGCATATCTTTCAGCAATCCATTCACCGCACCGCTGACGTTGTGAATCGTCGGCTTCATCAACTCGAGTCCTTGCTTGGCAATCGAGAGTGACGTGGCGAATCCTTTAAAGATTGGCTCTTCGAAACTGGTGACGAATCCCTTCCAGTACTTCTTGAAGTTCTGCAGGTTCTTCAGCGCACCTTGTTGCGCCTTACTCATGTCCGCATAGACGGCCGCTAGTTCTTGCTGGGCTTTCTTTCGCTCTTCAGCTGTATCGGCATCCGCGATCTTGTCTTCTGCTTTCTTCACTTCGTCCGCTGCGTCAAACACCTTTCGTAGTGCAGCCGCCGCGACGACACCATATGCCGCTGCTCCAGCTCCCGCTGACGCAAAGGATGCACCGACCGCACCGACACCTGCGACGACGGGCGCTGTCATAGCGGTGACGCCACCAAGCGCGTTCGTGATCGCAGAAACGGCACTGACTGCTTTTAATGTCGTCACAGACATCTTCGCCATCTTGTCACGCGCATCTTCCGTCTTTTCTTCCAGCTTCGAAATCTGTCTCTGCGCAGAACTGAAAGCGGCACGCATCGAGGAATTGACCTGACCCGCTAAATGGAACGCAATCTCATATACCCGTGGACTAGCCATCCTTGCTCACCTCTTTCATGTCTGTCACAAAGTCACTCAACTCGTACAAGCGCAACTTCAAAAAATAATCGACACTCGTATGCGAGGCAGACGAAAGACGGATGCATACTTTACGTACGATCCGTCCAGTCACCTTGATGTAGTGTCGATAGTTCTGTGTTTCAATGATGCCTAGGCGTTCAAAAAAGTGATCACCGTATTCTTGACGATGATCGCTTCTTTTGCTGGGAGCTTGTCGAAAAACTGTGTTGGTTGTTTCAATACGTTCGCCGCAATGGCGAAGGCATATCCCATCGAGAGTTCTGGGATTGGTGACATGTTGCCCCCAGCAGAGTACACACGATCCGCTTCTAGTAGATCCTCTCCTGTCAGGTCTTCGATGCCAGACAAATCGATGGATGCATACGTCTTTCCTTCGAAGTTGTACGGTTTTTTGAAGACGATGACGCCTTCCTTCTTTTCGATTGGCTCCTGTGTTGCATCGACTGGTGTTTCTAACGTAGTAGTATCTTTCATCGCAAATCATTCTCCTCTGTTTGGTTAGTTTTTAGATCAGTTTCTTCATGCCGCCGAGTTGGTCTTCCCCATTGAGCTTGTAGATGAAGTTGATTTTGTCGAGCTCGAGTAAGACTTTACCGTCTAGTTCGACTTTCATGTAGATGACTTCAAGAACGCTCGTCGTTTCCGTCTGGACGTTGACGCCGATCTTCCCTGGATTCAGTCCCTTCGGTTGACCTTTCAGTGTGATTTTTAGACCGCGGAAGGATACGACACCTGATGCAAGGTCATAACTTTGTTGCGCTGCTCGCAGGACAATCGAGCGGTTCTTGTTGCGTTGCAAGTCGAATGATTTATCAAGCAATGCGCGGAACTGCAGTTCGATGGACATCGGACCGAAATGTCCGATGGAGACACTGTCGTACTCCCCGAGAATACCCGCTCCGGAAACAGTCTCCGTGAGCGGTTCAAGGTTTGGTAACGTCACTTCGCCTGTGACGGCGACCAGTTTGTTCGTATCGTCATAGACGTTATAGTTGACAATTTTTTCAGGGATTGGATTACTCATTATTGCCCTCCTCCAAATAATGCGTTAGTCAAGATCGTCGGATCGAACTCTAGGATGTTCGTGATTTGTTCCGCTGGTGAGTATGCTGCGAAACGTTGGATGAAGACGATCTTGCCGTTCAGGATATTCGTGACCGGGTTGAGTTCTTCACGGAACTCCATGACCGCACCCGCGATTTGACCACGTGCGACATAGCCGTTCGCTCGGAGGTTCTCGCTGTCGACGATCGATTCGATAAGACGGAAGTTCGTCGGATCATCGACTTTCTGGAAGTACGTCAAGATGAACGTGTTGCCCCACCAGTTGAACATGCGACGGATCGTGATGAAACGGTCTTTTGGGTCGGTCGTGTTCGGATATGCCGCGGTGTTGTTCCCCCATGTCTTCCAGCCATTCCAGTTCAACGCTGTGACAATCCCACTTCCGTTGAGATGGTTCGCTTCCAACTGATCGAGGTAGACTTCGACGCCATCTTTCCGGACTGCTGCCGTGATTGGGAATCGTTCGTTCGATGGTGATTCGAATGGGACGGAATCGTTCCGCGCATCGACCGATGCAATCGTCGCTGCGTAAACACTCGAGAAATGGAGTTTCCGGTCACCGATCTTGACCATTGGCCAACAAGCAATCGTGTATTCACTCGTATAGCCGTTCGTCTCTTTCCATGCCGATACGTCTTCGTACGACTTGACGGTATCGCTGTTCAAGTCACTGACCGCCATCGCCTTGAACGTACCGTTGATGCTTTTCGCTTTCGCATCGAGGATGATGCCGACCTCCGGGATGTGACTCCAACCCGGTGCAAGGATCAATCCAGGCAACACATTGAACATCGGATAGACCGAGCGAATCAATTCAGCACCCTTATATTTTTTCGTGATGGCGTCATATCCGCCGATAATGTCCGTTTTCGTGACAAGTGACGGATCTAATTTGTCGAAGGTAAGCGTCAAGGCGGCATTCACTGGGACAACCGTACTAAGGAGCGTCAATACTGGTTTACCGTCTTGATTGAAGGCAATGATGTAGTCAACGTTCTTGACCAGCGTCGTCGTGTTCTGTTTGACGACGACCGAACTCAATAGGACGCCATCGACATTGACGACACCTTTCCCCGCGACGAGCGTCAGCGGATGCGACGGGACATTGACTTTATGGACTGCTGGGTCCAAGACGTTAATGAAGACGACAGGTGCGACGGACGCGACTTGGAACGACGCATAGATGGCTTCACATAATGTAAACGCGCTGAAGTTATCGCTGTAGCCGAGCATATCGACTGCGGCACTCCGCGTATACGCTAGGATAGGTTTGTTGACGGCTGCCGTCGGATCCGCTGTCAAGTGGACCGGTGCCGTACCGATGACGACTTGGATACTTGAATCCGCTGTGATCGGTGGCGTAACGGACGTCGGGTTTTCCAGTAGGTTAATTCCGTGTTCGTAAGGCATTATTGTTCACTCCCTGCGTATTCTAAAATGGCTTGCGATAGGACGGCTTCTTTAGAACCTAATTCTTTCGCTGATTGCTCGGATGCCGCCAGTTGGTCGACTGGAATCAACATTCCGCGGATCGCTGGACATTTTGAGATGTGTTCCTCGACGTAAGGTGGTAATCCGTTTTGGAAGACGGCGTATTTTTGAAGGTTCTTCAAACTGGGACCGACATAGATCGACGTGACCACTTGTTGTCGCACTTCCGGTACATCCACTGGTGCGACGTCGACTTGCTCGACATCGACTTGTTTGTCTTTTCGTGTACTCATAAGAGAGATTCCACATCCGTTCTCGTGTGATTTGGTGTTGCAAAGTCTAATTCAAGGACGCCGATGAAATACGGGTCGGTGTCTTCTTCATTGATCCGCCATTTCAGAGGTAATTCCAGTTCATACTTGCCATCGATGATGGGACGTTTGATCAAATCCTCTTCAATGTCGTTCATGATCTGAACGAGATCGATGTACCCGTTGTTGCTCGAGATGCCTGATACCTCGAACGCATCGAACGTTCCGACGATCAGACCGATTTTCGACATCGGTTGAATCTGTTCCGTCTGCCCACTTCCCTCGATCATCTTGACGATGATGAATGGGAACGGCGAATCTTCCTCACTCGTCTTCTCTGGCAAGCGTTGCTTGTGAATGGTGACGGGTGCCGTCTCGCCGCTCGGTGTCGGAAACTGCTTATTCGCGAACAACATCCGTAATCGGTCTTCTAGCGTCGTCTGTAATCCAATCGGAATCATTCTTGTAACCCCCTGCTCAAGATGCGGTCGATTTCGTGATCCAACCGACGATAGAAGGTGTTGCGTCCTTCAATATTGATTTGTCTTCGGTTGACGTCGTTGTCGAGCATCTGCGGCACCGACGGACCGAACAATCGATCAATCGGTAACCGACGGTCCGTTTGCCGCTTGAAGACCTTGATGCCATGGACATCAGCGACGAAAGCGCCTTTCAGTTTCTTGGCACCCGTCTTCTTGACGGCTGCCTTGATTGGTGTTTTTCGGTTCGGTGACACTTTTCTCGGGGATACCTTGAACCGGTCGAGCGGAATCAGATTGCCGCGACTGACGACGATGGCATCGATGTTGGCACGTGTAGCACGTGTTTTCGAAATCGTCTTTTTGATGTCCGTTGCCTTGATGTGATAGCTCTTCCGCGTTTCCTTGCTGATGTTCGTCGCAACATTCGTCATGGCACGGTTCAAAGCGGAAGCGACGACTTGCGGGGCTTTCTTCTCGAACGCGCCCAGTCGCCGTTTCACTTCATCCGTAACGGACTCGTTAACATTGATGGTCGGTCTCATGACATCATCCCTTCGAGCACAATCGTGTATACACCAGCGGACTCTCTCAATTCCATGATGGAATAACTAACATTCTTGATGAGCAACCGCTGTCCTCGGAACGGACGTTTCGTGAACAAGACGCTCGGCGCATAGAAAAGGAGCTCACCACGTGTAAGCCCCTCACCATCTGCTTTGAAGTTGTATTTTTCTAACGCATATTCATCAAACACGACCGGGAGGGTATCGACACCGATGATCACTTCGTCTGCGAATTCCTCCGCGTTGAAGAAGGTACCGAACAAGTCCACTGTGATTTGTTCCTTGAACATACTCATGACGCGACCTTACTCGTCTTCAAGCATTGCAAGGAACGCGTCTGCTTTTCCTTCTTCAATGATTTTCTTGATGGCTGCCTCTTTCGATGTCACTTTTTCTAAGTCGACCTCATGAAGGACTGCATCAGTCTTCAATTCCTTGAGCGTCCAGTTCGCGTCGAGTTCTTTCGCAAGTGCTTCTTCGTCCACCGGAGAGGCAGACGCTTTGCCCGAATCACTTGCACCGTCGTTCGCTTCGGATTCGTTCGGTAGACCGACAACGAACGCAAGTCCACCTGAGACGAGCACTTCCGTCTCCTCTTTCGAGAAACCATCGACGACCGCGTTGACTGGATATCGTTTCCCTTGGAAGCGAACTCCTGTCGTGAATTTGAGTTTCGTCATGCTTACACCACCTTCGCTGAGAACCAAGCATCGATGTCGTTAGGCTTCGGAATCGGGCGACTCGACAAGCGCATCATGACCGCTTCCGCGTTTTCATCTGCCCACATTTTCGGGACGCGTGATCCTTCGTATGTCTTGAACGTCTTGTCTTCGAGTTGCGTGACCGCTCCGTAGACGAACGTACCGAGGTTCGGTGTTCCAAGTAGGACGTGGTCTTGTGGGACGAACGGCTTCATGACGCCGAGTTCATCTTTGTACCACGCATCGTACGTGTACAGGTCGAGACCAAACTCAGCGAGACGACCGATGAACGTCGTACCGTCCGCTTGCACACTTGGTTTCAGTTCCCCGAAGTTCATGTTTCGGATGTCAAGGAGCTTACGCATGTTCTCATCGTTGCGAAGCTTTTGCATCGCCGTACGTCCGAGGACCATCACTGTCGGAGCGACACCCGTCTTCTGGATGAGATCGAGGCGCCATTCTTCGATTTGGGCGTAGATGTCACCACCCGCTCCCCATTGTTCCGCACCGACGAGCTCTTCCTTGTTCGTGAACGAGTAGTCGAGCATCTGTTCGACGAAGCGTTTGTCATCTGAGTCCGTATATCCTTTGAGGATGGCTTTCCCGTAGAAGAGAATTTGTGCAGCCATCCACTCTTCCCGGCGGCTGATCATCTCATCGAATTCTTGCATGTCCTTCGCGACAATCTCAGACTGACGTTGAGCAGGTGTCTTCGTGCTGATGACGTTCTCCCCGTAACCGCGAGACGAGATATCATCAATCGTGACGGGACGTTGTGGTGCGATTCGTGGTGCTTTGTATTTATCCGTCCGGAATCCTTCGCGTTCGATTGTGACTCCCCCGACGCGTGGTGCGACGAAAGGTGCCATCTTCTGTGATCCTTTTTTAACATCGAGCAATACTTCTTCCGTGACGAATGTCTCGACACCTGGAAAGAACGTGTCTTTCAAGAATGAACGCACGGGTGGCATTTGTTCTGCTGCTTTTAGCAACGTGAGCGTTTTGTACAACGGCATGTTGGTTCCTCCTAATTAAAGTTTATCTTTGAGATAAATTCCGACTTCTCGTAAACGTAGTTCATGGTCTTCGACAACGTCATCTGCACCAACGAATAGCGCTTTGCGGTTGAAGCTTCCCGATGAATAGGCGACTTCGACGAGCGTTCCTGTCGTGTTCGTGTCGACATCATTCGCAAGGACGCAATCCGCTTTGTTCGATCCGTCCACCGCGTCTTTATCGACTGGTACTGCTTTCCCTGTCGCCGTGACAATACCGAGTACTGTCCCACGCAACAAAACACCTTGATTCAACTTGAGTTCGACACCCTTGGTTGCTAACGGATGTGTCGTGTCATAGATCAACTCATCCGAGTTCGATTGATCGACCGTTTCGATTAATTGTTTCATGCTCGTTTCCCTCCTCCGAATGCTGCGACGAGATCATTAACCTGCTCGTCTTCTCTCGATGCGTGTTGGTTCGATGCATCGCCACCTGGTACTTTGTCCATGTCTGATGCATCCGCCTTCACGTTCTCCAAGAAATGGTCTTTCGATTGTTGCGCATTGAGTGACGCACTGTTCAAAATCTTCATTGCTGTGTCGCCTGCTGTCGCATTCGATACGAACTTCGCGTCATGAATGATTTCGTTGAAGGCTTCCGCTGAGATGTCCTGTGGTTTCTTCAAACTATCGATGGCTTCGATACGTTTGCCTTCTGCTGTGACACCTTCTGCTCGTCCAAGTGCGATGACTTGTTCATATAGTGCTGGGTGTTCATTTTTCAACTCTTCTAATTCCATGTTTGAATTGCCCTCCTTCTGATTCGACGGTGTCGTCGATGCTACTGGTTTACTAGTCTGTGCATCCGGTCGGAACCGGGTATCATTCCGGATTTTGTCGATGAATGCTTGTGGCAGTGTGATCGAGTCCGTCGAAGCGACGGCTTGAATCGGACTATCGAACAACACTTCATCAACGAGACCGTTCTTCAACGCCTGTTCTGCCGTGAACCATGTCTCTTCGTCCATCAATGCTAGTAGTTCCTCGTCCGTCTTTCCTGACTTCAGTCGGTATGCTGCCGCAATCGTCTTGTTCGTATTCTTCAGGAATTCTGCCGTGTGCTGCATGTCACGATGGTCGCCCATTTGAATCGTCGAGGCGTTGTGAATCATCATCTGCGCCGTCGGAGTGATTCGAACGACCTTACCGGCCATCGCAATGACAGATGCCGCACTAGCTGCTAGACCAACAATCGTGACCGTGACGTCTCCTGCATAACTTTTAAGAGCATGGTAGATTTCTGATGCATCAAAGACAGAACCGCCACCACTATTGATTTCGATATCGAGGGGTTCACCCTTCGCTTGCTCAATCAAATCGGCTACCCGTTTCGGGCTCGTCGCTTCCATCTCGAAGTAGTCGTAAATCCATTGACTCGACGTCGGAATGATTGGTCCTTTGATATTAATTTTCATCTTCTTCACCTCCCTTCTCGTCCTCTGTCACTACCAGTTGCCCACTGGCGTCCGTCACCAGATTACCTTCGCGGCGTAAGCGTTCTTCTGCGACCCGCAGTTCATGATTCCGGAACCAATCGCCACCACCTAATGCGACCGTTTCTTGTGTCCGTGTCGTGAAACCGTTGTTGACGCGCTTCTCAGCTGCGTTTACTTCTTTCAACGGATCGAGTTGTCCCTGTGAAGGACCATTCCATTCCGCTTGGGCATAGGCTTTACGAATCAGTGGATCCGTGAAGAAGCCGGGAGCCTCTATGCGCCCTTTAGCGACCGCTTCAGCTAAGAACTC
Source organism: Exiguobacterium acetylicum (assembly GCF_022170825.1). Classification (NCBI taxonomy): domain Bacteria; kingdom Bacillati; phylum Bacillota; class Bacilli; order Caryophanales; genus Exiguobacterium; species Exiguobacterium acetylicum. Next base: position 1,886,791 of record NZ_CP081878.1, read on the forward strand.
TTCGTAGATCGGCTGACAGAAGGAATCTGCCATCCATTGCCGGCGCATCTTAAACATCTTCCACGCTTCAAGCAATGCGCCACGAGAGGCTGAATAGGACGACGTAAAGTTCTTCATCAGGACTTCATACGGGATTTCGAGTGCAGCCCCGATTTGCCGGCACATCGCCGTAACAAACCCGTCAAAGTTAGCATTCGGTCGTCCCGGACTTGCTTCTTGTACCTTTTCGCCTTCTGCTAGAAAGTTCACCGTACCGGTCCCGAGTTCGATTTGTGTATCTTCGCCTCCAGCAAGCTCATCTTCAGGTGCAATGCTTCCGAAATCATCGGTGTCACTATCTCCATCCGTCGTGATGAAAACAGAGTAGAAGGCGTTAATAACGGCAGCCATCAATTCAGCATCACTGTACCGTGCGAGTTGCTTCATCGTCTCGATGACAGGTGCTAAGACAGGTACGCCGCGTCGTTGTTCCGGTCGTTCCAGCTCAATCAGGTGCAAGACATTCGCACGTCCGGTCTTCTTGCCGAACTTCTCGATGCGTGTCCACTTGTTGATGTCACCTGCAATCGAATTCGGATGTCGATCCGCGATGTGATAGGCAACGACTTCACCTGTCAGATTGATTTCAACCCCATTGACGACTTTCGTGTCGAACATGGAGATGAACTGATTCGGATCACTGACCCGGTCCGCTTCAATCAACTGGATGCGCAAGTCATACGGCATGTTCTTTCGTGGAATCAAGGGCAGCAAGCAGAACGTATCGCCACTCATCATCCAAGAGAGAAAGGCGAGTTGCTGCAGTTGATAAAAGTTACTCATGCGTTGTGAATCACAGTGGATCGAGTCTGCCCAAAGCGAAAACTCGCGTTCGACCTTCGTTTCCCATTGATCCGCTTGTTCTCGCGTCATCCCGAGCAAATCGGAATCAATCTGTGCATTCAACTTCAGTCCAGATCCGATGACGTTCGTCCGTAACGTCTTCAGCGCACCTGTTGCTAACGGCGCTCCCATGTATAAATCGCGTGACCGTTCCCGTAAGGTGGGAATGTTACGTTCAATGTCTTCGAGTGCCGATCCGCTATTCGTCAACCAGCCAATCATGCTGTTCTTCTTCCCGCTAGCACCGTGATTCCCATATCCCTCGTTCAGGATGACTTGCTTCTTTCGTGCCAACGTTCGTTCCAGTCCAGCGCGTGGATTGAAATAACTGATCACATTGTCAATTAGGTTCACCTAACATTCCCTCCTTTCATAAGTCACGTGGGATAATCCGCTTCGCACGTCGTCGTCTGACGCCTTGCATCGAGCCGACACGCTTTTCCCAATACGCGATTTGCCCTCGGATTTCTTTCAGGTTCGCCCGTGTCAACGAACGAGATCCAATCGTGTAGCTCTGTCCGGTTGAGACCGCTAATTCTGCTTTATACCACGCGTCCAGATGTAACCGGGCTCGTTCTAATGGCATCAATTCCTCCACATCACGTCACTCCTCTCGTCGACTTCCGTCGTTTTTTCTTCCGTTTGACCGTCCCGACGGCATATTCTTTCTCCAAGTTCGGGTTCAGGATCTCTAATGCCGCAATATTGTAGACACGAACGTCGAGTGGTTCGTTTCGGTTTCTGACCTTACGCCATACCTTGTATGGAATCCCTTTTTCGTACCGCGTCTCGAGGCGTTCTGCCGTGAGTCCTTTGAAGTATTCCGTTCCATATCCACGTCCTTCTGGGAAGTGACAATAGTTCGGTCCTGCTTCTTCGAGTTGTAGATTGGACATGATCCGCGCCTTGCCGTCATCAACACCAAGACTGACGAGTAGGGCTTTCGCCACCTTCGTCCGGGAATAACCTGCGACGAGTGGTGTGTAATCCCCCGGCTTCGCTGATTTTCCTTTGATGGCATAGATCCGACGGGTTTCACGAGCTTTCGTGAAGCGATAGACCTCTTGCGTGAAGTGACCACCGGAGTCCATGCAGGTACAGCTAATCCCGAATCGACGTCCGTCTTGCTTCGACCACGTTCGTGAGAGGTATTCGTCGAGATCGTTCCAAATCTGCGGCTGGTTCAAGTCACCATATATGACTTGGTACTCGATGCCCCATGATTCTTTGCCACGTCCCCAACCGACGACTTCGATCTCGAACCGGTCATCCTGCGTATCGACGGCTGCCGTCAAGATGCTGACGCCCTCCGGTACTTCCGCAACGTATCGTTCACGTCGTCCATCCAGTCCATCCGCGTCCACTTCTTCGCCCTCTTCTTCCCATGTCTCACCGAGTGAGGTGTTGACCCATACTTTCATCGCTTCCTGTCCTTTTTTCTTCGCTTCAAGGAATTCAGCGATGATTTCTTGCCATTTCTTCCACGGGGAAACGAGCTCGTTCAAATGAAAACCCCGGCTACGTGCGCCGGGGTTCTCTTGCACCCATTTACCGGGTTGCGATTTCCATTCATATTCATTGTGGACCGCTCCGCAATGTTCGCACGCAGCCGAATGTGAATCGAAGATGATCTGTGCCCATTTCAACGGTTGGAACTCTCCGCAAGATGGACACGCTAGATTCCATCGTTCTTTCGTACTCAGTTCGTACTCGACCTCGATTCGTGAACTCCCTTTGTTAGTCGGCGTCGATACGAAAATCTTTTTCCGGTTGTAGAAGTTGTTCGTCCGTTTCTCTGCTAGCGATAACGGGTCACCTTCTGTCCCTGCTGAGACAGGGAACCGGTCAATCTCATCGGCTAATAGGATTCGAATCGGACGAGACGCCAGTCCACTTGGTGCATTGGCTCCGACCATCGCGACGTAGCCACCCGGAAACGATTTCTGCAACGTGGTGTTTCCACTGTCACGACTCTTTGCGTCCGAGACTTTATTTTTGATGGCTGGCGTATCCCGAATCATCGGCGCCAGTCGTTCTTTCGAGAAACTTTGTGCGAGTGCGACCGTCGGCTGCATGATCATGATCGGTGCCGGATCGAAGTCGATATGGTAGCCGAGTGTATTCAGGATCAATTCTGTTTTTCCGACCTGCGCACTCGACATGATGACGATCTTCTCAAGTTCCGGATCATTGACGGCATCCATGATGGCACGTTGATACGGTGCCCGATCCGTCCGCCATTGTCCGGGTTCTGCCGAGGATTCCGATGACAGCTTGCGATAGGCGTCCGCCCATTCAGAAACGGTAAGGTCCGGTGGAGGCGGTAGCGTGCCACGTATGATGTCACGAAACAACGCTTCCGTATTCTTACTTCTTCGTTTGGCGGCCACGAGGCACCGACTCTCCATCCGATTCAATGTCTTCTATCTTCGATTCGGTCTCCTCGTCATCATCGAGGAGCAATTTATCCTTACTCATATCGTAAAATGCCACCGGATCATATTCCGTCAGTTCCTCGAGTGCTTCGAATGCTGCATTCTTCAAAATCGCTTTGATTGGCGGAATTTCCGTCTTTCCGACCAATTGCGGTGCGAATTTAGACGGAATCGACAAGATTCTTGCCCGAAATGCTCCGATCATGTCGTTCATGACCCGTTTTACATCCTCCGAACGGTGCAAATCACCGCGCATGATCTGTAATTCAAGCTCCGTTTTCTGTCGTCTCGCTCGTGTCCACAACGCTTCTTCAGTCGTTTTATCGAGTTCACCGTCTTCCTGTTCCCTTGAAACACGAAAATCAATGTACGATTTGATGGAAGCTTTCAAGTCAAAATTGCCATGCGAAACGCGAACGAGGACACCCTCTTTCGCTAATTGCTGAATTCGACGCGTCGATACGTCGAGAATTTCGCTTATTTGCGCTGTCGTGACGACAGACGCCTGATTGTCTGATTCCTTACGCACCAACGGTTCACCCACTCTCTATAAATTATTTCCCAAGATTTCAAATGCGAAAGCGAAACGACCTTTTTCAGAATGAAACTAGCGCGTTTTCGGGCTCGTATGCACCCGTAAGCCTTTTTATACCGTCGGAGGACCCAAAGCACCCCCTTACTGGCTAAACGTGACGTTTCTTTCTGTCTATATGCTCCAAAGCAATCATGAAAGCGGTCCACGTCCGTCACGATCGCTTTGCAACATACAAAAAGACGCCCTAAGGCGTCTTCCCAGAGGTTGGAATGCATGATGCAGGGAGAGTCCCCTGCTAGAGGCGCATGATACTGATCCGTGTATGATGGTTCGGCCGCCAGACCTGATTGAATGTGTTTAATCCATCATGCGCCATTAGCAAGGGACTAACCGGTCACGACTTGAGCGTCGAACGTGCTCGCTTCATCATGCGTCGGTCTTGATGTGCTCGATCTCTCTTCTTCATCGCGATGAGCGTCGCATGTGGATGCATCATGCGTGACTTCTTCCATGTCTGCTCCCACTTCGCATCGACGGTGCGTCGCATGGATGATGTCTTCATCACTTGCGCTCGCTTGCGTAACCCTTCTAAGATCCAGTGAAGCACTCGCTTGATACGTCCCCACGCTTCCTTGAATGCTTCGGCGAAACGTTTGAATACATTATTGATATCTCTTTGTTCCTGCATATCGCTCACCTCCTGTTGGGTTGGTACACATAACTATCCGAGCGAGCATGTAGCAAACGAGTGGGACTGGGGTAAGACTACAGGTATGCTACACGGATGAGACAGGGACCTCTTCTCGCCAGGATAATTACGGGTACCAAAAAACGCCCTGTCCGTTTCAGGGCGTTTCGTTCAATCATTTATGGTAGTAGCTCTATCGTAGAACAACGCAACCTCAGTCACGCCCGCTTCATTCCACGTACTTAGCATAGCACCAATCCGTCAAGGAATCGTATCAACACTGTATCAAAAGAGTATTAAAAGTGTATCAACAAATTAAAGTATGTATTCACGAATGCTTTTCTAAATAAGCCTTTCCTCTATGCCCAATTGTGACGTCACGTGTATAAGTTTGATATAGAGTAGTCCTTCCACTAGGAGTTGCTTTATTACTTCCGCCTTTGATATACCTTTTGTTCTCAGCCTTTTTAAAAACTTCATACATAAAGAGCGATGAAAAACTTAGTTCGTGCGACAGTACATCTTGCTTCGGTTGGTATTCAGACGTTTTTATAATAGGAATCGTTTATTGTTTAGGAAAATAAAAAGAGCACCCTGCAGGGTGCTCTTTATTAAAACAAAGTAAAACGTATTGCACGGTCAATACTATCCGGAAGAATCGTTTCTTCATCGACTACCTCACCTTGATTGTCGAGCTCGTAGAACCTAGCTCCACTGTATGTTGGCTCAATTGACGCAATAGGTATTACTCTAGTTCCACGGGAACTATCAACGCTTCTAAATGCAATGATTCCGCCCCCCTCATTAAAATGAACTTGGAATCCTTTTTCTTGACCGTTCACTAATGGAAGTAAATATTCCACGGTCTCATTATTGATTTCCCGCAATATGAGCGTACCCGAATCATTTGAGAGGTCCTGTAAATCCTCTCGTAATTCTTCAAGCTCTTCTCGTACATACTTGCTTAAGCTATCAAATGACGTAGTAGATTTCAAAAATATATTCATCTCGATATTTTGAGCTACTGTTTTTCTCCATTCCTTATCCATTTAAATCAACTCCATTTTTCAAGATCGGCTAGACCGTCCTAAATATTGTATCACCACACCCTTATTTTCCCTAATAACATGTTATCTTAAAAACAATATACAATCATTTCGAGATTCTCTTAAAGACTATCATTTGTTTGTTTTTCAATTCTTGTCTACCTCCCAGCAGACTTTGAATTGCTTGTGTTTCATATGTCTCGCTCCTCTTTATGTACAAATACCCGGATAAGAACGACAGCTGCAGGCATCTTGGGGACCGCAAGGAACTGTCATTATAATAATCGAGGAGGTCTTCAACTCACCCGGATACTTCTGCATACAAAAAAACGCCCTGTTCGTTACAAGGCGCCTGCATTATGAGTAATGCTTATGTCCTGTAGAACAATGCAACCGTCGTCGCACCCGCTTCGTCTACATGGAAAGAACATCACTTATTTAGCGTTTTTTGTATCAATATTGTATCAAAAGAGTATCAGAAAAAATAAAAATCATTTATTAGTAAATTTATTGTATCCAATAATCATAAATTTATGTATAAAGTTTACAATTATTAAAATTGCTGAAGGTATTAAACAAAGCATAGATATTTGAATCATTATGGAAAAATTACCCCAGTTCACGCCATCATCAGTTACTCCATTTGCAAGAAGATTTCTAAATTCAAAATACTTATCAATAACCGCAAATGAAGTTACCGTAACAACTAATAAAATACTAAAAAAGACAGTTGGATGTTTGGCGGCAAATGAACAAGTACAATTTTTATCATTCTCGCTACAGGAACAGCTTCTTATTGGGAGATTTGACATTCTCGATAAACCACTGAAAAGTAGAGAAAGGATTAATATTAACGATATGAACACAAACGAACCATGAATTAAAGCTACATCTAACGGGGTTTTGTTAAGTCCCTTAAAAACTTCTGCTAACAACTGCAAACCTCCAAATGCAGCAAAGATTATAGTTGTAAACATACCTAAAACAGCGACAAAATCTCTTTGATTATCTTTTTGTTTTTTTTCAATAGCATCTTGTTTTTCTTGTAACTTTGTCTGACTTTCATCAAGTAATCTTTGTTTTTCAATTAGCTCATCGGATTTTTGTTCAAATACTCTCATCAAATCCTTACTATGTCTTACAATGGGTTTCACACCTTCCATAACCTGGTTTGAAATGCCATTCATCATTATTCTTTGGATTGAAACCAAATCAAAATGCATTCTAATTTCCTCTAAAATTAGCAATGCATTTTGTATTTTTTTAATTGTTATATCATCTAGCTCAATATTATCTCTAGCAATTAAGTCATCCTTGCAAGCTTTTAATATTGCGGAAATATCCGCTTCGAATGATGGATCTTTTGTAGATATAAAATTAGTAGTAGCAATAGCCAACATAGGCTTACTTAAATCAATAGGAGCTTCTAATAGTTGATGGATGATATTTTCTGATTCTGCATCTCTATCAACTCCATCAACTGCTTGAGCAGCTTTTTCAATAAATCCTAGTAGTTCATCAATATAGTGGGCCATTAGTTTGTACCTTTGAAAAACAAGTCAGGATTACTTTTCATTTCTTGAAAAATTTCATTATAGTCATAAGGAATATTTTGTTCACCATTTTTTATTTTATCTGAGTCAACCTTCCAACAATTGTGTTCATGAGTAAGATCAACTAAATCAAATCTTTCTGCATCAGTAAATTCATCAATCCATTCGTCCAATAACTCACTAGATATACCTTTATTCTCAGTTAATTCTCTAACAAAATCTTCTTTTTCCCAATAGAAAAATTGAGATGTTGGTAACATTGAAATATCCATCGCTCCGAACAGCTTGTACTCATGGTATACCTCAGGTGATACCGGACCATATTTCCACTTCTGAAGTTGATCATCGAATAAAGGAACCGATTCATCTTTTTCCTGCATAAACTTAGCATTTACCAAGTATATGATTTTTTGCAGTGAAATCGTATTCGTTAAATTCCCGTTTTCGATTTGTTTTGTGACAATGTAATTAGCAACATCAATTGAATTCATGCATGTTACCCCCTCTTACTTCCCTCTAATCTCGAAATATCCCTCGTAGTTAATAATATACTTTTTGTTTAACAAACGGAATGCAATCTAGTAAAACCTTACATTAATATTTCGAAACTATTTCAATCATATATTTTAAGTGGTTACTTTATTAATTCCCTTGTAAATCGGTCTAAAACTAAAAGGAAAGTAATTGTATTCATGATTGAAAACAATTACTTTCCCTTTAAAAAACGTCAATAAATTATTCTATATACTATCTTCTAGAAAGTTATTAATTCTCCTTTAAATACTTCCGCCGTTCCGCAGGTGTCTCAAGCTTGTATTGTTTGAACCAGTTATGGACCGTTGTCGCGCTGCAGTGTTTCCGACGACCGATCTCTGCTAACGACATGCCATGTTTCACGACGAAGCGTTCCAGTTCTTCTCGAGAAGGTCTAGGTACTTTGTGCGCGATGATTGGAACGGTCTCTGGTTTCTTCGGACGCCACTCTGTTGCAGGCATTCGTTCGCGATCTTCTGGTGGCTGCGGGATGACCGTATCCCCTCCATATCCCGGACACGGTACCCATTCATTGTTGATCCGATACGCCATGCCGAACGGATGATGGAAGTAGCGCTTCGTTCCTTCTGGCATTGCTGGTTCTGGTCGCTTGTCTAACCGTTGAATCGCTGTATTGTGCGAAATGTGATCAATCAGCTGAGTATGACCCATCGCTTGAATCCCCCTGTGAATGGTTAGTGGTGTAATCCTCCGTGTGTATCGGAGGGCAGTAGAGTGTTTCTCTCGTGGATGTCGTGCGTGTCGTAATCGGTGGTTGTGCCCGGAACGTCTGCTTGATTTCCGTCCGCTTCGCTTCCGTCTCTTCGCGGAGTCGTGTGAACGTCTCTCCGAACACGCGGTCGTTTGCTGCGTCCTTCTTCGCTTTCCGTTGCTTCTTCTCTTCGATCAGTCCTTTGATCAAGCCGATCAGAAGTAAGCCGAATAGGAAGACGAGTGTGATGATGAGTAGCCATTGCGATAACATGATTCAATCCCACTTTCTGAACGTTGTAATGAAGAACAGCCAGGACGTTCGCCTGGCATGTTCGGTTGGTAGATGATTTAGGCGATGATTGTGACTTTCTCCGCATCGAGTACGTCACTTAATTCTTCTGCGAGGTACCGTTCGATGTTCTTGATGGCTTCATTTTTCCAGGCGCCACCGTCTGCTTCGAACAAGGCGACTCTCGGTCCGGACTGCATCCGGAGAACGAATTTACTCTCTGGTTGCGCGACTTCGATGAATGTCCGGTATGGAGCGAGCGTGACAGGGTTGATGACCTTGGCATCCCCGACAGTTGCGACACCTGTTTTCACCGTGACCGCTTGCGAGATACCGTCATCTCCGATTGTCCGGACATTATCTTCTTTCATCGTGCCGACGATTTTCAGGATGATTTCCTGATCGCGGTTCGGAACGAAGATCGATTGTAGTTTGATGTTGAAATCTTCCGTGTCATAGTACGAATCGTATCGGAATGATGGGACGTAAGCGTGGGCTTGAATGAAGTGGCTGCGGTTCATATCATCGTTGAGCTTGTTCATGACCGTGACCGTCTCTGGATCCTTGATGTGGATCAGTAGACCTTCGCTCGTGTCGAACTCACTTTTAATGTATTCAACGAGTGCCGTCAGTGTATGAACTTTCAACGCGCTTGCTGTCGGTGCAGTGATGGCGTGGAGGTCACGGTCGGAAACCGTGCGACCGTGTACCAGTGTAGTTTGGAATTGACCGTGATCCTTGATCCAGTTGAAAGCGTCTTTGAGTAATGACATGTTTGTATCTCCCTTTGTGTTGGATTTGGTTGGTTGATGCGTCGGGTGAATCCGTCGTTCGAATCGTGAGTGCAGGCATTACTGCTGTGCGGATGATGGTGCGCGGAAGTCGATGACGTTCCCGTCATGAACCAGCTCGGCATCCGGTAAATCATGCGCTTGTTCGACCATATCGATCGGTGTTCCGATATCGTTGACGATTTCACCGTCTGGCGAGATCATCATCTGTCCAGGTGAACCCGACTTGAGTTCTTGGCCAACGACCTGACCTGCAGCATTCGTATCGATGATGATTTTCGAGCCGACCGATCGTGCTGGTGTCAACGCCGTCTTGACTTCGATGTCGACCATCGCGAGGTCGCGTTCTTCATCTGCCGATAAGACCATCGTGATGACGACCTTGCGTTTCTTCGTTGGATCCGTGTTCTGGTCCGCAATGTTCGCGTAGACCTCGTTCATGGCGATGTTGACACGTTCAGCGAGTGCGCCGTTCGCGAACTCATTCAGGTTGATTTTAGGTTGTGACATGATGATTACCTCCGATTAGTTTAATTGGTTGTGGATGATGTCATGGATCAGGAGTCGTCCGATCTGAGTCCATTTCATCGTGACGGTCGCATCCAGTTGACCGTTCGAATGCATGAAGGGAAACTCATTGATCGTGACGAGTCCGCGTTGTTGATGCGCGGTACAAAGTTCCCAGTTCCGATCGACCTTGCGCTGGATGCCGGCTGTCTCGAGTAGCTGGTTCAGCTTTCGAGCGGTCATCCCGTATTCCCGGGCGACGGCTGTCGTCGTCATCGTCTTTCCGCTCGACATGATGTGTTCGAGTTGTAGGTCCTTTGGCATCTTCATGAGTGGTACCCTTCCTTTTGGGATTAAAAGTACGGTAGTCGAAATATTAGGTTGGCGTGTTCAGCGTCATAGGTGGACTCGGTTGCGTGTTGACCTTGATCCAGTGCTGCCACGTGCCGGTCTTGTGCAACTTGTGGCTCATGGAGCGGACGCTGGCGTGGGAGCGATCGTATCGCGCCGCATGGTCGAACAACGCACCGCCTGCTGCCTTCCCCGATTTGATGAGATGCGAGAGTGCGACCAGCTCGACGACCGTCCACGCCTTGTATCGTCCCTGTTTCATGCACTCACCTCTTCACCGCTTGAAATCTGACGTAAGGTAGTGACCAGCTGCAACGTGAACGTGCGATCCTTGTTGAACCGGATGCCATGCATGTCATTCAGGAGTTGTTCGAGACGTTCAATCGCGGATTCGAACTGCTGCAAATACTCGCTCTCTGTCCGTTTCGTTTCCAGTGCCCGATCGAGTAACGCCATCGCCTCGACGAGGATCATGCGTTGTCCGACCGTACCGCTTACCCCGAGTTCTAAATACGTGTCTTCGACGTATAGCCGCCCCCGTCGAAGCATCTTCTCTGCTGTGATCATGTGTGTTTCCCCGTTTCATGATGAATTTGTTCGTTTTCGTCGTTCTGCTGACTGACCCGTGCTCACTTGACTTTGCCTGTCGATTCTTGCGCATCGAACGCCTGTTCCTGCTCGTTGCGTAGGTCGATGATGGCTAAGTAGTCTAAAAGGACGTGACGACCTTGTAGGACACGTGACGTGTGATTTTTGAACCACTCGTAGGGAATCGACTTCCGTTCGGTCTGATTCGCCCAGTCCAAGGCGTCGTTGGCAAACAGGTAATATGTCTCGTTGAGTGTTTCGAAATGGATCAACAAGAAGCTGATGCCTCCGTAGTCTTGCACCCGTCGCAGTTCGTCGAATTGATGTACCTCGACGTTCGCGAGTGGGAATGAGGTCTTGCTTTGCGTCGACTTGGCATCGAAGCTGATGAAGCGGTTGGCGTACAGTCCGATGTAATCGAGTCCACCTGATCGCTCGAACCAGTATTTCCGTACCTGCCCCTTAGGACCGAGTAGGAGTTTCACTTCTGGGAACGTCTTGCGGAAGTGCGCTCGTTTTTGTAAGGCATACGTCCGGATCGTGTTGTCGAGCATCGTCTCGAAGCGTTTGCCGCGGTTCTTGTAATTCACGTGTGTCAGATGCATGCATTCCTTCCTGCGGATAGAGATATGACAGATCAGCTAGTTCTTGAGCGCGTTCCTTGGATTCACCGAGGACGACCTTACGCCAGAGATAAGTTTCGACGTCAATGATCATGTGCGTCGTTCCAGAGGTTGAACCGATCCGCGATGATGCCGAGTAGTTTGTCCTTCGCCTTGTAGTAGGCGTTCCGGTTGCCGTAGCAGAGACTCGACATGACGACGAGGTCCGTATGCCGGAGACGTGGTCGGTACCGTAAGTCCCAGATGTCGATCAGTTCCGGTGCGATTTCCTCGAGTTCCGTCCGGATTCCGACGAGCAGCCGATACTCGGCTTCCGCCAATCGGATTTGATCGAGGACCATGACCGCCTTCTCGACGTTTGAGGTCGGGCGGCTATTGCGTTGGACTTCACTCGCCTGATAGCCTGCCGTGATCGATGTTTCCGACTGCAGTTGCAAGGATGAGATGCGTGCCGGGAGCGAGAAGTAGTGTCTCAACTTCGTTTCAGCCGCAGCCCGTTGCACTTTGGTGAGTTTATGCGTGACTAGTGGTTCCATTCTGCGCTCCTTCTTGCTGATGCCCAGCAGTGGTGTAGTTAACGGCCGTCACCGACTTTCATGTGTGACCGAAGTGATGCATGCGCCGAGTCTCGAAGCAAACCCTCCGCCCGGAGTTGTAGGATGACGTCGTGTGTCTCGAGCAACATACCGTCGTAGGTCCATCCCGAAAGATTGGACAGGATCGAATATGCCGCGCTGATCGGTTTCACATCTTCCTCGATTCGGACGATCTGTCCGGCTCGTGTCGTGAAGCGGCGAATCTGATTCGATATTAGGACGAGCGTTTCTTGCTCCTGTTCTCGCCGCTTGAACACGTAGGTCTTACTGTGCGAAGGTGATGCGTTCGACAGTTTCGTCTGTCCCGTGCTATTCATGTCGTGCCTCCCCAGTTCGTTTGACTTCGTTGCCATCTTTTCAAGAGTCCATCATTTTTTGCTACTGGATTGCGGTTCGACCGTCCAGTTCGCCTCGTACTCCGATTGAGAGAGTCCTTGGAATGCTGCCTTGTAGAATCGATCATCCCCGTGATGACGGACACGTTTCGTCAATGTGCCTTCTGCATCGAGTTCCATCCGGATCGTACCGTCCGGCAGTTCGAGTTGTGCCCATTTCAAGACACCGATCGTGATGCCTTTCATCGCGTCGAAGATGTCCATGTGCGTTCCCTCCGGTTTGTGAGTCTTCATCGCTGCTCCATTCCCTTCAAGTCTTGCAAGATGGCGTTGAGTTCTTCTTCGTCGGGTACCGTGGCTGCGGCTTCTGCTTTTTGCTTCGCTTCATGCTCTTGCTGTTTTTTCTTCTCGCCTTCGAGCCATGATGGTGCTTTCATGCCAGATGAGCCACCTTGTCGTTTGTTGCCCCGAGTCCTTTGTCGTTCCCTGAACTCGTTCGCCTGATGACGTGCCTGTTCGACCGTCTTGATCCCTGCTTGCTCCCAAGTCGTGAGGATGCCGGCGATGTAAGAATACTTTCGGACGTTCGACAGTGTCGCTGTCTCGATGGCGAACCGAACCAACTCGACGCCGTAGCTTTCGATGTCATCGAGGATCTTTTCAATCGTGAACGGTGGAGCAAGGGGTTCGATGTTTTGCTTGTAGAACTCAATCAGTTCCGTCGTTGCGTCCTGCTTCGCGCCCGCGTCTACTACTACTTCTTTTTTTAGTTCTTTTGGTTCTTTAGTACCTTTATTACTTAGTAGTGGCGGGTTATCCAGATCTGGTTTTCCCACTTCTGGTTTTTCCAGTTCTGGTTTTCCCGATTCTGGTGGAACCACTTTCGGGTTTTCCGATTCTGGTGCATCAGGTTGCTGCTGTTCAGGTGGATCCACCCGATTCGATTCTTCTCCTTCGGGAGAGTCAATCTCTTCAGATTGTTCTGCTGGTTCATCGTCGAACGTCGGAACCTCGTAGACGACGAATTCCCAAGACTTGAACTTGCCCTTTTCTCGCACCGCAACTCGTTTGATGTACCCTGCCTCAGTCAATTCCTTGATTGCCGATCGTGTACTTTCCTTGCCATCTTTGGAACGTTTGACGAGATCCGTTTCTTGGACTCTCCAGTCATCTGGTAAGGACATCAGGTAACTATGCAGCCCTTTCGCTTTCCAACTGAGCTCTCTGTTGTTCAAGAGCGTCTTGTCGATGACGACATAGTTATCTTTTTTCTGTATTCGCATGATGGACATGTAACTCACCCCAGTCTTTCAAAAATCAGTTGTTCGGTACGATGATGTGTTCCACGCGACGGACGAGTGGTGGATCCAGTCGGTCCGTCTTCGGAATCTGATGTATGATCTTGATGTGCGTCGATGACTGTTCGATTCGTCTAAGGTCGTGCCTGATGACGTCCAGCATCGCCTGATAGGGCGAGTATTCCCCGAGGACATATTCCAGGTCATCGAGACGTTTCTGGATCACAGTCGACGTGTTATCGATGATGTTCAGTTCTTGCTGCACTGCCTGCACCGGTTCGTTTTCCTTCCGGAGAGACAGCAGTTGTTTCAATTTGATCAATCGTTCTTTCGTGCGCATGGTCTTCCTCCTTCGTCGAAGGCGTGATACACTTAAATTCCTAGGTCTAAGTGTGTCATCGCTCTTTCGAGTGATGGCATTTTTTCATTTCCTGCCGTTTGTCGTCAGCACGTTCTGCTTTATGCTCGTACCACATCATCGGGGTCAAGAACACGACGCCGATCACCCAAGCGACTGAAAGCATGTACGTCAGTTCCGGTGACATTTCCTCACCTCCTTTCCCGTCTACTCTTCCGTTCGTCCCACCACCAACCACCGAATGCGATGGTGCAGGCAAACCATGCCACACCGTAAATCAGATAAGCATTCATTTCAGGAGAAACAGATCCATTCGCAATGCGTGCATCTGGTGCGTACCCGGCATGATATGGAGCACGTGTTTTTTATTGACGGCGTCGATGATGAAGACAGGATTTTCTTCGACCATCCGGTCAAAGTAGATCATCGCGTCCGGTTCGGCTTCTCCGACCATCTCACGGGTTACATAAGCCACGATGCTCGATACAGCGTCCTCGACGTTGATCAATGGTTGAAGCGTTGGGTTTTCGTGGAATCGTTCCACTAGCGTGTTCGCTAACACATCAAGATTTTTATAAAGTGACAAGTCAGTTCACCCTTTCGATTGTTCTATTCCAGTCATTGCATTCGACCCGCTTATCTAGCCACTCGTATAAATGCTCTCGGCGGATGATGATCTTTCCATCAACACGAGTGATCGGTAAACCGTTCTCACGGATTTGCTTATCAATCGTGCTTCGGCTACAGCGAAGTTCACTGCATACTTCCGGAACTGTTAAATATTCACGTTGCTTGATGATTGCCGCCAAAGATTCAGCGACACCTTCAGCGATCATGCGTTTAAACTCGATCTCATTGAAGAGCATGTCGTTCCCTCCTCCATAATTCAGACAAGCGATGGTCGCCATGATTTGACATAGGCAAGTGCTTCTTCGAACTGGCTCTGTTTGATATCCCGGTAAGACGCGACAGCGAATGCACGCTTGATGTCACTTCCGAAGCGACCGTACACCTTCGCCTTCGACGGGTAGAGTTCTGAGTTCGTTTGCGAGATTTCATCCCACAGGGCTTCCGCACGTGATTTCTTCGCACTCTCGATCGCAAGTTGTTGACCGTAGTCCAGCGTCATGCGTTGATCAATCTTATCGTTGAGTGTCGTAATCGCGACCTCTGTCTCTTGTTGCTTCAAAAGCATCTGCGCCGTCGAGGCAAACAATTCAGCGAATGGGATACCTTTTGGCATCTCGTATGATCCAGTGCTTCGGATGGAAGGAAGAACGTCTTCCATGATCCAGTTTTCAAAGTCTTGCGCTGCAGGTAACTTAGAGTTGATGACCAAGCGATACACATCTGATTCTCGAATGACACGTACCTCTTGAATTCGATTAAGCGAGTCGGTGATACCCCGTTTTAGGGCAACACCCTTGCAATGACGATTAATTGCGTTGTTTGGTTTTTGATAACCAAGAATCATCGCCACATCAGTCGCTACGAAAAGTGGCGCTCCATTTTCCTCAATCAATCTAATTTCCTTGCCTTCAAATACTTTTGTAAGTTGTTTCATCGACGATAACCCCCTGTTGTGATTTTCAGTTTTAGAAATCGGGTATTTATAATACACAACCCTTAATTGCTATTTTAGCAAGTTATCAATAAAAAAATTTTCTATTGGCTGATCATACAATTTTGCTAAGAAGAACAACTCTTCGATAGAGAATTTGTAAATGCCATTTTCCCGCTTCGACAACATGGATTCGCTTTTAAATCCAAGCTTTTCTGAAACTTCTCTTAGCATCATTTTTTTATCTTCCCTTGCTTTCTTCAATAAGGAAGGATCAATTCTCGGTTGCTCTGAAATCGTCATCATCGTCTATCTCCTTTCTGTTTTAGCATGTCTACAACCTAATAATAATTGCTAATTCAGCAATTGTAAAGAACTATTATTGCTTTTTTAGAAATTTTATTTTTTCTGTTTTAGAAAAAGTATAAACTTTAAGGTGGGGATGATATGGAGTTGATGATGATGGAAAGGCGATTCCGGAGTGAGCGACTTAGAGAATGTAGAATAAAGCGCGGGATGCAACAAGACGAGATGGCTCGGCATTTAAAAACGAACACAAGTACAATGTCTAGAATTGAGAACGGGAAAAAGCAACCAGACCCAGAAATGATAATTATGATGGCTGAACTCTTCAACGTGTCTACTGACTATTTGCTTGGTCTTGTCGAAGATCCTCAATCGACGCATGATGAATATTTAAGAGACGCATTAAAAAAATATGAATTTATCGGTACATTTTTCAGTGAGGACAAATTAAAAGAACTTCCCCAAGAACGCCTAGAAAATATTATTAAATATATGGATGAGCAATACAAATTAGCAAAAATTGAAGAAAAATAACCCCAACGTCATCTTGACCGTTGGGGATTTTTTGCATATTTTTTAAATTTAATTATTTCTTCGATGTCTTTATTCGGGAAAACTAGGTACTTGTTTTGTTCTTCATTCCAAAATGCAGTAACCTCTGTTCGGATACCATGCATTACTAACGTCATCTCTTTCATTTGTCGCTCAATCAAACGTAGCGCCCTCCCGTTACGAACCTGTGTTCTTATTAATATAATTAGTATGCCTTATGCAAATCTTATTTTCAAGTATCATCCTGTTCTTTACAATCGTAATAATTCGACAATTTATGACATTTCAATCAGCATTATAAATCTGTTTTTCAAAACTATAAATCATTACTGGTACAGATATTTGTCGAACGTTTTTCTGTTTCAACAGAATCTTTCTGTCGAATTGTGTCATACGATAATTTTATATAATTGTCTTTTTGTTAAAAATATACCTTCTTAAACATCCAAACATTGGTAATATTATACGGATGACTAGAAAGGGAGGAACTATTATGAAACACTTAGTAATTGGAACATCTATCACTGCAGCATTATTGCTTTCTGGATGTGGAGAAGAATCTTCTGTCACAACAAAAGAAGATAAAACGACTGTCAAAGCAGATGAAAAAACTGACACAAGTTCAGTAAAGTCGGAGGACAAAAAAACGGATCCTGCCGAGACGAAGGAAGCGAATAAAGTCGAAAAAAGTGAAATCGGCGAAAAGACTGTTCAATTCACGAACAAGAAGCTGGGTATCAGCACCAAACTTGGACCAATTAATTTCAAAATCAATAAGGTCCAGACTTCTCGCCTAAAAATTAATGAAGGTTACAAAAAGATGTTCGAGGATAAAGATGAAGTCACTTTAATCGTTCTAGAAGCTGATGTTGAGAACACAAGCGGTGATTCTGTAAATTTCTATCCGAATCAAGCAAAACTCACAACAAACACTGCTGAACAAATTGACGCAGCGATTGTTTTATCTGATGATATCGGCGGAGAATTTATTGGTAAGGTAAAGAAGTCTGGGAACATTATTTTTCTAGCAGAATCTGATCCGAAAAAAATTACTAATGTTAAATTTATTGCTGAAGGTCCAAGCGATGCTAACTTCACCTCTCTAGCAGAACGCTATACAGTTGAGATTCCTACAAAATAAAATTTAACTTCCAGAAACAAAAAGACGTTGCTGTCAGCAACGTCTTACAAAGTTTATTTAAAATTTACCGTTACGAAGAGCATCGAACCAAGGACTTTGAGAAACGTTATTCGGAAGGTCATCTGATTTTTCATTCGCTCGCTGATTAAATCGGTCTTGAGCTGCTGATTGAAAATCATCATAAGCTTTATCAACTTTTTTACTATGTTGTTCAAAAGCTTTCTTTTCCTTTTTGTAACGTTTCAACAATTTCATTTATTTCACCCTTTTCGAAATAAATTGGAGGAAATCATGTCAAAATCGGACAAACAACTTCAATCCAAAAATCGTCAAGATCAGCATCTATCAATGCAACATTATCTTTACGCAGACATGGATTTTATCAATTCCTTTTTAGCACAAAGCGGTCAGGGACTTCACCTTTCTTCTTTTCAAACAAATTCTAACACAAAAAGCAAGTACGAGGATAGAAGTAGTTCGTTAGTCAATGCAAAAGGAAATGCCTTTAAAAAAAGTAACCCTACATTAGAATTAGGAGCCCTCGGTTCAAAATTAGGTGTAGGTGGTGATGAAAAGAGCAACGGCGATGTCACAGTCACAATTGAAGGACTTGAAAGAGGAGACAACTCAAATATTTATACTGGACATGCTATTCAAGTAGCAATGCATGACTATGCGATCAATCTATTCATTGAGTCTATTAGACAGCAAATTGATAATGGTGGTAACAAAAGCGATTATTTTTTAGCATCTGACGTTGAATGGGAACTATTGGACTACTCAGATACATTAACTGAAAAGTTAGAAGCCTATTCAGAATTAATGGCTACGGATTTACTATCAGGATTGGATGATGAATCAGCTGATATAATTAAACAATTCGCACCCCAAGCTAGAGCTGTACTTAAAATCATGAATTCAACATTCCCTACTCCATATGCAATTAGAAGGAATAACAAACAAGGAAATCTTGAAGAACAATGGATGCGCTACACTATGAAATCAATTATAAATGACTTTGGTATGAAGCCGAAATTTAGTGTACTCGGAATTAAAACATCGAGTAATAAAATTCTAATTAAAGAAGATGCATTAGATGATCCCAAATCAATACTAACCGGGCTTTCACAATTCCTTGATCAAACTTTCCTTCCATTTGTCACTAAAACTACTAACGGCGATCAAATCTTTAAACCAATTGTCATCTTTAGAACTTTGAAATAAAGAAAGCCGAGCAAGAACGCATCGCTCAAGAGGAAGAAGAAGCCGCTGCCGAAGCTGTTGAAACAGATTTTGCGAACTGTACGAATCTTAGAACTGTATACCCAGATGGGGTTCCGAGTGACCACCCTGCTTACCAAGATAAGATGGATCGAGATAAAGATAATTTTGCGTGTGAGCAGAATTGATTAATTCATTGGAGGTTTTTTTATGAGTGACTATTCTATTGATCATATTAAGACACGAGTATATGATGCAGTAACAAAAACATACGATGAACTTTTAAGTAGTAATTATGTATCGGTATATTCTGTAGATCCAACACCTTTTCGTATGCGTGACTCCTCAAATATTAAAGGAGTAGTTGTGAATACAATCGAATATTTCCCTAGTCTTTCTAGAGATTTATTTTTTATATATTTACCTAACGAGGGAAATTCTATAGAAGAATTAGTTTATCCACAAAATCTTATCGATACTCACTATAACTTTAAATATGGTTCTCAATTTGTTACTTCGGCTATCACTCAACAGTTTGGCATCAGTGAGGAAGATATTTTATACAACATCCCCCTCTTGCCTTTTTACGTGGACAATGAGGAGTACTTAATTCCAAGAATAGAATCTGACATAGATTTGTTAATCAGATCAGAACTTCAAGCTTTCCATCAACATGTTAATCATCAGGCAAGTTATTATGCAAAAAATGCAGCAAAATATTCTTATTCATTACTAGATTTAGGTGAAGTAATTGAAAAAGTAGCTGACGAAGATTTTGAATATCAACTCAATGAAGCCATTGCCGCGTATGATAATTCATTGTACTTAGCAAGTACTGCCACATTAGGAGTGTCCCTAGAAACTTTATGTATTAAGATTCTTAAGAATAACAATGTAAAACTTAAAGATAGTGATTCTACAGTCATAAAAGTATTAGCAAATACGTTGAAGCAAAATGCATTGATTAACCGCAAAGAACATCAACGTATTTGTGTAGCTTACGATATAAGAAATTTAGCTTCACATTCTAGTAGAGGTCAAATGATACAAGCTGACTGTAATTATTTGATAAGTGTTATTCATGATCTAGCTTTAAGCCATTTTTAAATACCAAAGCACCCATCCAGGGTGCTTTTTTGTACAAAAAAAGCTTGATCGAAAAGGGGCTGCACCCTCATCCATCAAGCTGTTGATCAATCTTCCGTTTCGTTTTCAAGTTCATCCACTGGGATGAACCATGCTTTATATCCGTAGGTCTTCGCCCACATTTTTTGCTGAGTTTTTGGGTTAATCCGCCAAGGACGGAACACCCCGTAACATCCGTGTTTTTCACTGTAATACAATTTAGCCATTTATATCATTTCCCTTCTTCAACAAGTTAGTACTTGTAGAAGGGCCGAATATTTTGTTATCATAAATTTGTACACGACTCGGCAAAGTATGTACAAGATAATGATGCAGCAAACAAAATGATGTATCACTTCTTCGTCGGCCCTCTACAAGGGCTTTTTTTCGTTTCCATTCATCTTCTCCTCATTTCTTTGAATTATTGTATCGATGCTTCGCTGCTTCACTTGATAAATTGAATCTAAGCATGATTTCATTTTGCGAAAGCGTCCCAATCAAGTGCGCGGGAGCTAGTAGTTCACCAGCGAATTCGTTCGCCTGCCATTCAGGATCTTTGTATGCAGGAATGGACACGGCGAACTCTCCTCTAGCCAAGCGCTTGATATTTTGATGTAAAAATACATGCCCTATTTCGTGAGCCAGCGTAAATCTGTGTCTTGGATTTCCATTTAGTGCAGCCTCATAAACATCTTCTCGAATCCATAGCTCATTTTTTTCTGGAAGAAAAAATGCGTATTCATACATTTTATCCTTAGGAATTATTCTTAATGAAAAATCTTTGAATATTTCAGGTAGACCGTACTCGATCAGTCGAAATATGTCTATGTTTTCATCATCCGGAACGTTGAAAAGATTTCGAATGAACAACGCAAACGCTCTGATTTGTTTTCTTGACATGGGGCTTGCTACAAAATGCGGCTGACTCACTAGGCATCACCTTACTTTCTATCGAATATATTTAAAATCTCCTTTAATTCATTTGGACTAATGTCACTTTGTTTTCTGGCCAACGCCATTAAAACTTGTTGATTATTCTCGCCAATTTCTTCGGTTTTGAACTTTATTAGCCCCTCTGTTTCATAAACACTTTCCTGAAGTAAAAATCTTTCATCCTCATTAAGGTTATACAATTCGGTTATTCTACCGACCCAGTCTTCTGGAATTGCACGTTTTCCATTTTCTACTGCAGATAGATAAGAAAGCGTAACTCCCAATTTTGTAGACATGTCTTTTAAAATTTCATTGTGGTCAATTCTAATTTTTCTGCAGAATTTACCAAACGGAGTTATCAATGTTACCCCTCCCTCTCAATTCAACCTCTTCATCCGATCCCCTCGGTGTTATTACAATCCTTATATTACACAATAAACGAAAACAATTCAACTGTTTTGTATAATTTTTTTCGGTATTTAATCTTTTTTTCGTCTTATCACACTAAACGATTACTGATAAATGAAATTCTTACGAACTATATGGATAATTTTGATAAGATGAAGAATGAGAACAGTATTTGTCGTGCAGGAAGGGGAAGCTATATGACGAATATAAAAAAGAACCCCACTACAGGTAAATGGGAAACGAGGGTCAGCCTCGGCTTTGATGAGCGAGGAAAGCGAATCCAGCGATTTAAACGCGCGGATACGAAGCGAGAACTAGAGTATTGGATGGCCAACCTACTCAAGGAACGCGAGGATGGATCCATCAAACGACGAAAAACGAAAATGAAGGTAGCAGATCTGATTGCGGTCTATTACGAACGTCGTGCTCCTCAACTTGCAAAAGCAACACTCTACAACCGTCGTAAGATTTCCGGACTGCTCGAGAAGGAACTCGGTAAGATGCTGCTCGAAAATGTCCGGACACACCATCTGGCGGACGTAATGATGAAATATGCGGAGTTGCGGGACTGGAACGCAAACAGTTATAATACGATGCTACAACAAGTCCGCGCCTTCTTCCGGTATGCCGTCGAGATGGAGTACCTGAAGGAAGATCCAAGTGCCGGACTTGCACAAGACCGTCGTCGCGCTGTCAAGAATCATCAGGTATGGAGCCAGGAGGAATGCGAGCTCTTTATCGAGACACACGAAAAAGAACTCCGCGCCCTTCCGATCATCTTGATTCTGCATACTGGGATGCGGATTGGTGAAGCTATCACCTTGCGATGGTCGGATATCGATTTTGAGGAACGTAAGGTACTCGTGAAGCGTTCCGTCTCCGATCATAACCGCTCAGCTCACCAAAACGAGAAAGCGCCTAAAAACGGTCTCTCTCGTCTCATCGTACTCAGCGATGCTGCAGTCGATTATCTGAAGAGCATGAAACGAGTCCAAGCATCGCATCAATTAAGCAAAGGTTATCGGAATGATGAAGACTATGTCTGCCTGAATACGCTCGGAAGACCGTTCAGCGCGACCATCGTGCATCGTTCCTTCAACTGGTTGACGGAGCTCGCCGGTGTTCCACGGATCCGGATCCACGATCTGCGTCACACCCATGCCACCCTACTGCTCGAGCAGGGTGTGCATCCGAAAGTTGTGCAAGAAAGACTCGGTCATGCGAGTTATACGATAACGATGGATTTATACAGCCATGTCAGTGTAAAGTTGCATCATGAGGCTGCCGAAATGCTCGTTTTCAAAAAAAGTGTGCAATAATTGTGCAATCGGAGGAGATTTGATTGAATAAGAGAGAAACAAAAAACGTGAAATACGTTGATACAAAAGGGTTTCCGAAGGTTAACAACACTGTTCCTAAAAAATATGTCATGTTCGTCGACGAAACTGGGACGCCCAAGGGGAATACACAATTCAACTTAACGGGCGTCTTGATGGAATATAAATATGCCATTGATTCGGATGAGACAGGTGAACCAAGTCCGCTTCGCAAACGCTTGATGGATTTCAAGGCAAAGGTCTTTGAAGATCCACATATTCCGCTTCATCTCAAAGAAATCTTAAAAGCGGAGCATCCTTACGGTAAGGAAGACGGCATCACGATTGATATGTTGCGTCACTTTTGGATTGCCTTGCCGGAATTTTTAGTTGATATCGATTGTACGATCGTCAGCGTCGAAGTCGATAAACAGAAGCTACAAGACTTTTTCTCGACTCCAAAGGATCCGTATGTCGTCGCTTTCGCTCATTTGATGAAATCATTTTATTCGTTCCTCGATGAGACAGAAGCAACGAGTGCCCGAGTCGTCCTTGAGAGTCGTGATGATTATCAAAACTTGCTGATTCAAAAGGCGTTCTTCGACATCTTCAATTCTGGAACGGTCCATCTCGACGTCGAAAAAAGTCGTCAAAAAATCAAGGGCTTCATCTTTGCTGAAAAAGACAGCGACCTCTACCAATCCGGTCTTGAGATTGCCGATTTGGTCTGCTTACCTTTATCCCGCGTTCGTCGAGGTGTCATCGAGGTAAAACCACGGTTTGTCCATTATGGGGACGAAAACCGGATTTTTAAGGCCATCAAAGATAAAATTTATATTCGCCGCGATAGCCCAGACCAAGATTTCCGAAACTGGGGTTTCAAGAAGGTACCGATCACGAAAAAGCGTCGTGAGTGGTCTGATACACCTTGGAATGGATGATATGCAAAAAAACAGTGAATCCGGTCTCGGATCCACTGTTTTTTTTTATGGTGTGGCTAGTCCTTTTGTTCGTTTTTTTCCTTCTCGACACATGTCGAGTAACGGGCATGCTTCACAGTTCGGACGTTGTGCCTTACAGTGATACCGTCCAAAAAAGATGAACTGATGATGCAGTTTCGACCAACGCTCCCGCTTGAAACGACGCATCAAGGTCGCTTCGACCTGTGTGACGTTATCTTTCCAGCGACAGATCCCGAGGCGTTTTGAAACACGTTCAACATGCGTGTCGACAGCAAATGCCGGGACATCAAAAGCGACAGACAAAACGACGTTCGCCGTCTTACGTCCAACACCAGGCAATGCCTCTAGCCCCGCTCGCTCTGTCGGAACTTCACCATCGTGTCGTTCGAGTAATTGTGCCGCAAGTGCCTTGATGTTTTTCGCTTTATTCCGGTACAAACCAAGACGTTTAATTTTATCTTCGATCTCCTCGACCGGTGCCGCAGCAAGCGAAGGTGGATCCGGATAAGCTGCAAATAATCCAGGCGTCACCTGATTGACAAGTACGTCGGTCGCTTGTGCACTCAGTGCAACGGCGACGACGAGTTCAAACGGATTGCGGTGAATCAACTCACAAAATGCATCTGGAAACATCTCTTCTAACGTCGCTTCAATCCGATCGATTTCAGCCTTTCGTAACATCTACTCAGCCTCCTCGCCCGGCAAGATCCTCAAGTGTCTTGATGCCTTCGCGTTCCCATGTCCGTAAAATTTGATTGATATAAGTCATCTTGCGAACGTTATGATAGACCGCTTCTCGAAGTGCAGCAAGCACGAGCTCTTCCGAAATATTCTCGATCGTCAACCACTGGATGATCTGCTCCATTTGGAACGGTGACATCATTCCGAGTTCTCGCTCGAATTGTTGGAAGACAGACGGATTGATCGTATCAAAGTTCGGGGCTTCCTGTTCTGGCGGTGCCATTAACTTTTCATAAAGCGGTACGAGCGAATAGCGTTCTGATCCACTGACGTTCTCCATCGCAAGCAGCCCTTTTTGTAACAGGCCGAGTGTCGTCTCAATGGTTTCTGTCTCAGATAATCCGAGACGATTACTTAACTCTTCCGGAGAGGGCATTTCCATCCCTTCTGCCCGACAAGCGAAAAGTTGACCAATTAACGTGAATTCGACAAAACTAATACCTAACCGTTTTGCCTCCGTGAACAATCGCTTCGGTAAGACGACCGTTCCTTCCTCGAATAATTGCACTAAATTATGATTCATTGTATTTCCTCGATTCTCTAGTCTAAACAAGAAATCGACCCGTCGAGACGATGGGTCGATGTTTTTCCTTACGGCTTAAGGATAGAGGCGGTTCAGCAAACGTGGGAACGGAATCGTTTCCCGAACGTGCTCGACACCTGTAATCCAAGCGACTGTCCGCTCTAAACCAAGACCGAAGCCACTGTGTGGAACAGAACCGTATTGGCGTGTTTCGAGATACCACTTATAAGCACCCGTTTCATCAAGACCATGTTTCTTCATCTCAGCGAGGAGTTTCTCATGATCTTCTTCACGTTGCGATCCTCCGACGATTTCCCCGTAGCCTTCAGGGGCAATCAAATCATCACATAGAACGAAATCAGGGTTTTCCGGATCTTCTTTCATGTAGAACGGTTTAATTGCTTTTGGCCAGTGCGTGATGAAGACAGGACGTGCAAAGCTGTTCGCGATTGCAGTCTCGTGTGGTGCTCCGAAATCGTCTCCGAATTCGATATCGTCGAATCCTTGCTTTTTGAGCATATCGATCGCTTCCGTGTACTTGACGCGCGGGAACGGTGCGTTGATGTTTTCAAGGACCGTCAAGTCACGACCAAGCAACTCGAGTTCAGCACGACAGTTTTTTAATGCCGATTGAACGAGATGCGAGACGTAGTTTTCCTGAACCTCGAGGTTCATCTCATGGTCGTGGAACGCCATCTCAGGCTCCATCATCCAGAATTCGATCAAGTGACGGCGTGTCTTTGATTTTTCAGCACGGAACGTCGGTCCGAACGAGAAGACTTTCCCAAGTGCCATTGCTGCCGCTTCCATGTAGAGCTGACCTGATTGTGACAGGTAGGCATCTTCATCGAAATATTTCGTGTGGAACAATTCTGTCGTTCCTTCTGGTGCACTACCAGTTAAGATTGGTGGGTCAACTTTGATGAATCCTTCTTGGTTGAAGAATTCGTACGTCGCCCGAATCAATTCATTTCGGACGACCATGACAGCGTGCTGACGTTTCGAACGCAACCAGAGGTGGCGGTTATCCATCAAGAAGTCTGTACCGTGTGCTTTTGGTGTAATCGGATAATCAACTGCTTCATGGATAAGTTCAATCTTTGAAATTTCCATTTCATGACCGATTGCTGTCCGACCACCATCTGATTTGATGACACCTGTCACCCAAAGTGATGATTCTTGCGTTAAGCCTTTCGCTTGTTTGAATAAGTCTTCGCCGACCGTTTCTTTGACGACGACCCCTTGCATGAAACCAGAGCCATCCCGTAGTTGGAGAAAAGCAATTTTACCGCTTGAGCGTTTGTTCGCTAACCAACACCCAATCGTCACTTCTTCTCCTACATGTTTGCTTACATCCCGAATCATTGCTTTCAACAGTCAACATCCTCTCTCTATTAAACGGCTGTATGTGCCGTGATGAATCCTTCAATCCGGTCGAGTGCCTCTAAGACACGTGCCGGATCTGTCGCGTAAGATAGACGGACATAGTCCGGTGCTCCGAATCCTGAACCTGGAATCAAGGCGACTTTCGCTTCAGATAATACAGCTGTACACCAGTCATCGACATTATCGAATCCACACATCTCGGCAGCTTGCTTTGCATGTGGGAACAAGTAGAATGCTCCTTCTGGCTTCAGACACGTCAATCCTTTGATTTCGATGAGTCGTGCATAAATTTTTTCAAGTCGTTCCTCGAAGATGACACGCATCGCTTCGACCGGTGCATCACCCTCTGCATACGCAGCAACCGACGCGGCTTGCGCAATCGATGTCGGATTCGACGTCGAGTGACTCGCTAAGTTCGTCATCGCGGAGATGATTTCTTTCGGTCCAATTGCATATCCGATACGCCAACCTGTCATCGCATGTGATTTTGAGACACCATTGATGATGACCGTCCGTTCGCGCATTTCTGGTAAAGAAGCGATTGAGATATGCGTCACACCGTTATAGAGCAACTTCTCATAAATCTCATCACTAATGACGAGTAAGTCATGCTTGATCGCAACATCCGCTACCATCTCAAGCTCTTCTTTTGAATAGACCATTCCCGTCGGGTTCGATGGCGAATTCAGGACGAGTGCTTTCGTTTTTGGTGTGATGTGTTGCTCGAGCAATTCCCGTGTCACTTTGAAACGAGACGATTCATCTGTCTCGAGAATGACAGGAACGCCGTCACTGAGTTTGATTTGTTCCGGATAACTGACCCAGTATGGTGCTGGGACGATGACTTCATCGCCTGGATCAAGAATCGCTTGGAACAACGTCGAAAGAGCGTGTTTTGCTCCTGAAGCCACCATGACTTCTGAGCGATCGTATGGCATCCATAAGTCACGGCGCGTCTTTTCGATGATGGCATCTTTCAAGGCAACCGTTCCGCCAGACGGCGTATACTTCGTATCGCCTGCTTCTGCTGCCTCAAATGCTGCTTGGATGATGAATTCCGGTGTATTGAAGTCGGGCTCTCCCGCACCTAAACCGATGATGTCTTGACCTTCTTCACGTAGTGCCTTGGCTTTCGCTGTGATGGCTAGCGTCGTAGATGGTGTCAATTGTCGTACGCGTTTCGATAACATGTCGCCCACTCCCTTTACTTGATTCGTAATCGTTTGATGAAAGAACCTTCTTGATACGTGTAATACGAATAATCATAACCTGTCGTCGTTTTTGAAACGACCTCGATGACAGCGCGGTCTTCAAAACCATATTTAGCAGACACGATGTCTCCTAGTTCCGGATGATCCGCGATGACCGTTTTGATGGCAATCCCATCTGCGACCGGTCGTGTCTCAATCGTTCCTTTTTTCGGAACGAACGCCCGTACCGCCTGTCCGTTCTGCTTCATCGTAAATACGACATATTGGCGTTTCCCGTTAAAGACAGACTCGAACCGGACGTCCGTCGGTTTGAGTTCTTTTTTCAGACGCGTCTCTGCCTGCTCGGCGACGCTTTGTTCCCGGTCTTTTGCCTCAGCGATCGTCACCTGATAAACGGCTGTTCCCAGAACAGCCAAGAGGATGAGTGCACTCAGCAGACCAAGCGTGACTTTCCACTTCATGTGCGGTAGATGGTGAAGACCATCTGCTCTTTGTCTTTTTCATCGAGAGCAAGACCGAACATTAAATCTTCCGTTTTCAGTGTCCGATTCAACAAGTCGACGATTTTATACGTATCGTCATGGCGGTTCACTTTGACGGTCGCAAGTGTTTCAATTTTTGAATCCATCTGTATGTCCTCCCTCATTTTTCTTTATCTATTATAATGCGATAGGGTTTATCTGAATAGACTTAATCGCCATCATTCAAGAACAATTCGAGTTCTGCTGTTAGTTCGTCGAGCGGTTTTGATAAAACGGGCACTTTCGGCAGACTCGTGACGAACCGTTTTCCATAGCGTGTCGTCTCAATCCGGCGATCGAGTACGAAAACGACACCACGATCGTTTGTCGTCCGGATCAGGCGACCAAAGCCTTGCTTAAAGCGAATGATCGCTTGCGGTAGACTGTATTCGAAGAACGATGATTTCCCGAGTTTCTCAATTCGTTCTGACCGTGCCTGAACGATTGGTTGATCCGGTGGCGCGAACGGTAACCGAACGATAACGAGACAACTGAGGTCATCTCCAGGAATATCGACACCTTCCCAAAAGCTCGCTGTTCCGAATAAGATACATGCATCGAGTTGCTTGAATTGCTTCATCAGTCGTTGCCGCGAGCCTTGCGTGACCCCTTGCGATAACAGTGTAAATCGATCCGGAAGCAACGGTTTCGTTGCCTCGTGCGTCAGTCTTAATAAATCGTTTGACGTAAATAAGACGAGCATTCGCCCTTCCGTCACCTCAGCGATTTGTAAAATTGCTTCCGCAATCGTCTCCGCGAATTCCGGCAACGGAACATCTTGCAGTAGCGGGAGGTCCGTTGGAATCATTAATCGTACATTATCCGCATACCCAAACGGTGACGGGACGACGAAACGTCGTGTATCAAAAGCGTCGAGACCTAATCGATTCTCAATGAATTGAAACTTGTTCGAGACGGTCAACGTCGCAGACGTCAGGATACATGTTCGTTTCGAAAAGACATCGCGTCGCAGTCGCTCTGAAATATCGATTGGTTGTGTATACACCCGTGTCAGTTTCCGGTTCTTAACAGACGTCTCGATCCAAGATACCGTTTCGTCGTGTGGGGCAAGCATCGTCTCGAAGATAGCGAGTTCCGCTTCTTCGATTTGTGACGTAATGGCTTTCAAATCGGCAACGAGCGACCGTTCGCGATAGCTCATCTGTTCCCGATGTTCATGGAACAGTTTGTGAATCGCACGGATAGCCTGACGTAAACGCCGCAAGACCAATTCAACACGTTTGGCACTCTCTTGAACGGCACGCATTGAGCGATCGAGTCGCTTAAAACGAATGCTGACAATCCCTTCCCGTCGTGCTTTGCGGGAAGCCAGTTCAAGTCCATATGCTTGAATGATCATTAGCAATCCGTCTGCTTCTTCGAGCAGCGTCGTCAATGCCTCATCCACCGTCTCACTATGCGCTTCGACCATCTCGGAAATATCCCATTCCTCCGACAGATCAAGCAAGCGGTGTAACAGTTTTTTATCTGACGAGTAACCGAGCTGTCGGAATAGACGATCAAACGTGTGTCCATCAAAGACGAGACCAAAATGATGACTCGCGACTTCTTCGATTTGGTGCGCCTCGTCGAGGATCAACGGACTCCCTTTTGGTAAGACCCCTGCCTCGAATTGCAAGTCACTAAACAACAAAGCATGGTTCGTGACGATGATCGTCGCATCTTTTGCCTGTCGAATCGCATGTTGGAAGAAGTCCCGGCTGTACCATGGATCAAACCGTCCAAGCTGTGACTGACTATCCGACTGAATCAACTGTTTGATACCGATATTTCCTTGTGCCGCACCACCCGGTAAGCTGACTTCTTCTAAATCCCCTGTTTCCGTCTCCGTCAACCAGACGAGTAGAATCGCTTTAGCGAGCGTAAAGTTGTAGGCATCTTCTTGATCATTTAAGAAAAACTCGAACTTCCGTAAATCGATATAGTTACTCCGTCCTTTAAGCAGCGCAATCTGGACCGGCGCATCGAACAATTGACGCAACAACGGTAAATCGCGCGCAAAGAGTTGTTCTTGTAATTGAATCGTATGCGTACTGACAACGATCGGTACTTCGTGTTCGAGCGCGTAATGCGCTGCTGGCACTAAATAGCCAAGTGATTTGCCGGTCCCCGTTCCTGCTTCGACGAGTAACGGTGCTTCTTGATCAAGCGACTGATAAACATGTCGCATCATCTCGAGTTGCCCACGACGCTCTTCATATCCTTCGAACAGACGAGGAAACGTGACAGCATTTAATTCGTCAACGAATGGTCCGAACGGTTCAAGAACGGGCGGATGTGTCAGGCGTTCGATCGTCTGGCGCTTTTTTAAGGCAATTTTTCGGAAGCGATCGAATCGTACATCCTCTTCGATACCAACCGAGCGAATCGCATCGTCGATTTCCTCTTCGATGGCGCTGAACAGACGTGGTGATAAACGTCTTAAGTGCTTCAACGTCTCAAGCGGCAACGTATGTAGTCGTTTGAGTAGTTCAAGTAACAATTCAGCCGTCGCTGAAGCATCACTTCCTGCTCGGTGCGCTTCTTGATGAGCAAGACTTAAAAACTCTGACAGATGCGACAAGGCATGACTTTCCGCTGTAGGAAGTAAGATTCGTGCAAGCTCGACTGTGTCAATGACAGGTCCCGAATACGGTAAGTATCCTTCCTCTTCTAACGCATCGTTTAAGAAATTCAAATCGAACTGCACATTATGGGCAACGAAGACACCACCATCAAGTAATGATAAGACGCGTGGTGCGATGACATCGAATGTCTCGGCATCTTTGACATCATCATCTGTAATACCCGTTAACTGGGAAATGAACGGAGGAATCGGTTGTGTCGGACGAACGAAGGCTGACAATTGTTCTGTCAATTGTCCATCTTCAATGACCGCCATCCCGATCTCAATCATCTCATCGCCAGCCTTTATGGAATGACCTGTCGTTTCCAGGTCGACTACGACGTACTTTTTCTTCAACACTGATCCTCCACCTTTAATCCATCCTCTCCATGATCGGATGGCATCTCATTCTTCATCTTAACAAAAAAAGAGACCCGCTGACATGATCGGGTCTCTAAAATTTCATAAGATCGTGTGGGCGATTTCTTGAGACAACATTTGTGTGATGTCATTTTGTTCGTTTAGAACAGCCACTTTTGGTACGTGCGTCGCGATTTCTTCCGTTGACAGTTGTGCATACGCCATGATGATGACTTCATCCCCGACTTGGAAATGACGAGCTGCTGCACCGTTCAAACAGATGACACCTGATCCACGGGCACCTTTGATGGCATACGTTTCGATCCGCGCTCCATTTTGATTATTCGTTACTTGTACTTTTTCATTTTCCAAAATTCCGACAGCGTCGAGTAAATCCTCATCAATCGTAATCGAGCCAACGTAGTGTAAGTTCGCCTCAGTTACCCGAGCCTTGTGTAATTTAGCGTGCATGAATGTGCGTAACATCGTCATGCTCCTCTCGTATATAGTAAGTTATCGATCAACCGTGCCGATGCAAACTGCACGGCGACAGCTAAGAGAATCGTCGTTGTTTGTTCAGTGACGGGTCGTAGTGATGGATAGTCGACGGCTTCGACGTAATCAATCGTCGTACCATCAAATTGTAGCGCATCGCGCGTCTGCCCGAGAACTGTTTCGATGGTTTCCCCTTGGTCAAGCGCTTGTTTCGCTTGCTGCAGTGCCTGCTGGATACCTGGGGCTTGCGTGCGTTCCGTATCCGAGAGATAGACATTACGTGACGATTTCGCTAGTCCATCCTCTTCGCGAATGATTGGGCAACGAACGATCTCAACCGGAACGAAATAGTCAGCGACATACGCTTCAATCAACGCGAGTTGCTGGGCATCTTTTAACCCGAAATACGCACGAGTTGGGCGAACGACGTTTAATAGTTTACTGACGACCGTCAACACACCGTCAAAATGCCCTGGTCGTGACGCGCCGCATAAAACATCCTCTCCTGACCGGACTGTGACACGGGCCATATCGAGCGGATACATCGTCTCATTCGTCGGATAAAACAGATAATCGACCCCTTCTGCTTCCGCAATTTTCTGGTCTCGTTCTGCGTCTCGTGGATAACGATCCAAATCTTCATTCGGTCCGAATTGCGTCGGATTGACGAAAATACTTAAGACGACGACATCATTCTCTTGGCGTGCTTGCTTGAGCAATGAGGCATGTCCTTCATGCAAAAATCCCATCGTCGGTACGAAACCGACAGAATCATGTCCAGATAAGACGTCCCGTAACGCTTTTACATCTTGAATGATCTTCATTCCTTGGTTCCTCCGTAAAGTGCGCCAATCAGCTCTTCATCCATTTGGAATGAATGGGCAAGTTCCGGGAACGTTCCTGCTTTTACGTCTTGTACGTAAGCAGCAATTGCTTCTGTCCCTGAAGCATTCCAGTCCGTGTACGCTTTGACGAACTTCGGTAAACGACCAACCCCATACGTTAAGATGTCATGATAGACAAGGACTTGACCGGCAACATCGGCTCCTGCACCAATCCCGATGACAGGAATCGCAACGAGTTCTTGAATCCGTTTCGCGAGCGGGTGTGGCACACACTCGAGAACGAGCATCTTCGCACCGGCACGCTCTGCTTCCAAACTATCTGCAATCAGTTGTTCGGCTGCTTCTAATGATTTCCCTTGGACTTTGAATCCTTCAAGAACCCCAACGGATTGAGGTGTTAATCCAAGATGCGCGACACAAGGCATTCCAGCATCCGTCAAACGACGAATCGTTTTTAAGATCTCTCCTGCTCCTTCGAGTTTCAAGGCATCTGCCTGCGATTCTTGGAAGATACGAGCTGCGGCTTCAAGTGTTCGATCAAATGAACCGTGATAACTGGCGAACGGCATATCAACGATCATGAACGTTTGTGGTGCTCCACGGCGTACCGCGCGCGCATGATGAACCATATCGTCGACGGTGACGGCAATCGTTGAATCATAGCCGAGGATGACGTTCCCGAGGGAGTCCCCGACGAGCAGCATATCAACACCTGCTGCTTCCGATAATTTTGCTGAAGGATAGTCGTACGCCGTCAACATGACGAGCTTTTCCCCAGCTTGTTGTTTTTTTAATAGTGGACCCATTGTGTGCATCGTGTTCTCTCCTTACATGTGTAGGGAGGACAAAAGGAAAACGCCTTTCTTTCCAAAATAAATGCATGCGGAAAGAAGGCGGAATAATTGCATATCGTCCTTCTGTCCCTGTCCGTTAAGATCAAGGCAGTTGAAACAGCTAAAACTGGCACCTGTCAATACGGTATGATTCCGACAAGCGGATACCATCCGTGGCTTTATTATACATGACAGTAAAAGCTCCCTGCAAACCGTCTGATTCGAGAACTCACTCTTTTTCCCAGTAAACGAGCTCTGCTGAGTGAAAACGAGTCTCGCCCGCATCGGTTTTGATTCGAATCGTTCCGGTCTCGTCGATTCCGAGCAGTGTTCCGGAAGCAGTTGTTTGGCGGGTCCGTAATGTCACGGTTTCGTGCAATCGATCAGCAAGGTCTTCCCAGTCGGCAACAAACGAACCAAATCCTAGTTCGAGCCATTGTGCATAAAGCAGTTCGAACTGATTCAGGAATCGACCGACAATTTCCGCTCGACGAAACGACTGACCCGTCTCTTTTACGAGCGAAGTCGCCCGATTCTCGATTCCTTCAGAGAACTGTTGATGGTGCACATTGATGCCGATACCGATGATGACAGAACTAATTCGATCTGCCTCGGTCTGCATCTCAGTCAAGATGCCGGCGACCTTTCGACCGTTAATCAGGATGTCGTTCGGCCATTTAATAGTGACTGGTGTATCAAGCGAACGTAATGTTTTTGCCAGTGCAATTCCGGCTACAAGCGTTAATTGTCCCGCTTGATGCATCGGTACATCCGGACGGACGAGCAGACTCATCGCGATGCCCTCGTTTTTCGCTTCATGCCAGGTTCGTCCCAATTGTCCCCGCCCATTCGTCTGATGATCGCAGACGACGAGTGTTCCTTCAGGTGCTTGCTGCTGTGCTTGTTCGTGTGCAATCCGCTGCGTTGTATCGAGTTCGTCAAAATGAAGGATTCGTCGACCAAGACGTGATGTCGTTAACCATTGTTCAATTGCAATGGATGTCAATAAATCACCTTCATCGACTAATTGATAGCCTTGTTTTTTATTGGAGATGATGTGATATCCTTCGTCCTTCAATGTTTGCATATGTTTCCAAATAGCGGTACGTGAAATATTTAAAGTCTCTGCCAATTCCTGTCCTGAATACCATGTCCGCTTGCGCAGCGCCATCAGGATTTGTTCTCGGACTGTATGTGCCAACGTTTTACCTCCTCCATCAATGTGGCTTGATCATTTTGGAAGGCATGTACGACAACACCGTACTCTAAATGCAACAGCGCTTCTTTGATCTGTTGTTTTCGAAGACCAAAACGAATCATATCTTTTCCGTCTACAGCAAGCTCTTTTCTTCCTCGAATCGGTAAGTCCGATCGATCCGGATAATCGATTCCTGTCATTTGGCGCAGAATGTCCAGTTCCTCATCCGCTAACTGATAACGATCCCAATCCGTTAAAGGACGATGTAGCAGTGGTGCGAGGCGCGCAGCGAGCTGCACTTGTTGTTTCGACCGTTTCCAACGCGTCAATTGATCACGCGTTAGACCGGCATCGAGTGCGAGTGTCCAGACGGCGTCCTTTGAGACACCTTGTAGTGATTGCTTAGCTAGAGCTTCTATAATCTCCGCGTCCATCCCAGGTAAATACTGTTCAATACGAGTGCGTAACATGACACGAAGTGCCTGCTGCTTTCCTGGTCCGAGTAACAGCTTTTCAAACTCGATCGCAATCCGCTCAATCGCAACAGCAGCTAGATGCGGGGCGAGTTCCGTAATCGCTTGTTCAGTCGCTGGATCAAGGTCGAACTCGAGTTGACTCATGAACCGGAAAGCCCGCATCATGCGAAGTGCATCCTCATCAAAGCGTTCCTTCGGCGCACCGACCGTCCGGATGATCCGCTCTTTGATATCATGTTCTCCGCCAAATAAATCGACGCGCCCCGTAGGTCTGAGCGCCATCGCATTGATCGTGAAGTCACGTCGTGTCAAATCTTCTTCCAAACTGACGCCAAGCGTCACCGCATCTGGACGCCGGCGATCGCTATATGTCGCTTCGGAGCGGAACGTCGTGATTTCATATGGCACGTGTTCTAAAACGACTGTCACCGTACCATGCTCGAGTCCTGTCGGAATGACGACAGGAAACAACTCGATGATCTGTTCTGGTAACATCGAGCTCGCTAAATCGTAATCTCCTGGTGTCCGGTCGAGTAACATGTCGCGGACGGCACCGCCCACGATATAGGCTTCACCACCCGCTTGTTCAATCGTTTCAATGATGTGATGTGCGCCTTCAAGCAAGTTCATGACGTGCACACACCCGTTCATAGACTTGTTCATAACGACGGACGATCTCATTCGAATCAAAACGACGACGCGTATCGCGAATGCCCTCTTCTCTCATCCGTTCGCGTAACAGCGGATCATCTGCGAGTTCACCAATTCGTGCTGCAGCCACTTTGACGTCGTAAGTTGGAACGATATATCCTGTTACGCCATCCTGTATGACTTCGGGTAATCCACCTGCTGTCGAGACGACACTCGGGACACCAATCGCCATCGCTTCAAGAACGACGAGTCCGAACGCCTCTTTTTCTGACAACAAGACATGAATATCACTAATCGCAAGCAACTGCGCGACATGTTCCTGTTTACCAGCAAAAATTACCTTGTCATAAATACCGAGTTCCTTCGCCCGCCGTCTCGTTTGTCCCATCTCTGGACCATCCCCGACGAGCAACAGACGCAT
Source organism: Exiguobacterium acetylicum (assembly GCF_022170825.1). NCBI lineage: Bacteria > Bacillati > Bacillota > Bacilli > Caryophanales > Exiguobacterium > Exiguobacterium acetylicum. The sequence continues at coordinate 1,922,726 of NZ_CP081878.1, forward strand.
TTTTCGGTCCTTCGCTGCGATTGCAAACGAAGCGAGCGTATCATCAATCCGTTTGACCGGTCGGAAGTTCGAGATATGAATGACGACGACTTCATCCGGTTCGATGCCGTAATGGCGCTTCAAACGTTCGTCACGCATCGGATAATAGACACTTTCATCAATCGAATTCGCAATGACATCGATGTCGTAGTGGGCATTAAGTGTTGCATTCGTCTCAAGCGCTAGACTCTCTGAGACGGCCGTGACCGCATCCGATCGTTCGATGCCGTACCGGATTGCTGGTTGCATTTCTAAATCTTGTCCAATGACCGTAATATCCGTTCCGTGTAACGTCGTCACGACGGCGACGCCTTTTTTCTTCGCCATGTTCCGACCGAGATCAGCACAGACCGCGTGCGGAACGGCGTAATGGGCATGGATGACATCGAGATCGAATAAATCAATGATTTCTGCGACTTTTGACGCCAGTGTAATGTCATAAGGTGGATATTTAAAAACGGAATACTGGTTGACTTCCACCAAGTGTACCGTGATGTTTGGACGATATTCCGTCAGTCGAAACGGCATGCTCGACGTGATGAAGTGAACGTCATGTCCACGATCCGCCAGTTTCATACCGAGCTCTGTTGCGACGACCCCACTCCCGCCGACGGAAGGATAACAAAGAATTCCAATTGCTTTTTTCATGATAAGACCACACTCTCTATATGACTTCTATTCGTCTCTATTCTAAGCAATATCGATCGGAATGACCATACTGATCACTTTTCGACTGATTTTCCGAGGAAAAGCTAGTCTTTTTCCGACCGTGCCGTTACCCTAGAGAAAGAGTCTTGATTTGAAAGGAGCATACGGAAATGGCACCTCCATTCCAGTTTCCGATTCGGATCCAGAACATCCTCTGGATTTTAGTCGGATCATTTATCTTTGCTTTTGGAATTTATCATTTTAACGTGCAAAATGAATTAGCTGAAGGCGGTTTTACAGGGATCACCTTAATCTTAAAAGGATTGTTTGGGTTATCTCCGTCAATTACGAACTTAGTATTAAACGTTCCACTCTTTTTCGTTAGTTATAAAATTCTGGGTCGGACGACCTTCGTCTATACGTTAGTTGGAACATTCAGCTTTTCCTTTTGGTATGGCTTGATCGCGAAGTACTCACCGCTCGTCATCGACCTTCGCGACGACATGGTCCTCGCTGCTTTATTTGCTGGTGTTTTCATCGGCGTCGGTCTTGGCATCATCTTCAACAATGGTGGTACGACAGGTGGTGTCGATATCATCGCCCGTTTGACGAAGCGTTACTTCGGATGGTCAATCGGTCGCACGTTCCTGATTTTCGACTTCTTCGTCATCATCGCTTCCTTGACGTATCTCGACTATAAGCAGGCGATGTATACGTTACTCGCCGTCTACGTCGGTGCTCGTGTCATCGATTGGATGCAAGAAGGCACATACGCCGGGAAAGCAGCAATGATCATCAGTGATCACCGGACGGAAATCGCGGATGGGATTCATGCGACGATGAATCGGGGAACGACACGTTTGATCGCGAAAGGCGGTTATTCGGGACGCGACCTCGAAGTGTTGTACGTCGTCGTCGCTCGCAATGAAATCAACCGCTTGAAGACACTCGTCAAAAGTGTTGATCAGCATGCCTTCATCACCTTACATGACGTCTATGAAGTGACGGGAGAAGGATTTACGTTTGATGAAAATCGGGTCCCGATCAAAGAAACGTAAAAAAACACGGATCGCTCGTTTGAGCGATTCGTGTTTTTTGGTTAATCATCACTTGAAGGGTTAAAAACGAGCAATGCAAGACGAAGAAACTCGGCAACTGCAACGAGAGTTGCTGCGACATACGTCCAAGCCGCTGCGTTTAAGACGCGGCGTGAACCACGCTCTTCTTCGGCATCAATGATTCCGTGCTCCGTCAACTGTGCCATTGCCCGGTTTGAGGCATCGAACTCGACCGGTAACGTGACGAGTTGGAAGATGACGGCACCGAGCATCAAGACGACACCAAGCATCGCAAGACCACTGAAGCCAGCAAATAGACCAATCAACAACAGTGGAAACGATAAGTTTGACGTGATCGACGCGACTGGCGCAATCCGGTGACGGACACGCATCATATTGTAATCCGTCGCATCTTGAATGACGTGACCGATTTCGTGCGCTGCGATCGAAACAGCAGAGACCGTCGAACCGTAGTAGACGTCTTCCGACAAACGAACGACTTTATTGGTTGGGTCATAATGATCGGACATCGTTCCACCAATCGGCTCGAGTCGGACGTTTGTGATGCCGTTTTGCTTCATGATGAAGTCTGCGACCTGCGCTCCCGTCACCCCACTCTGAATCGGAACATCTTGATATTTTTTATAGGTGCTCCGCACCCGCATCTGAGCCCAGATCGGGACGATGATGATGATCGCGAGATAGATCAAATAGTTTGCCACGAGACATCGTTCCTTTCTTTTTTTGATTATAGGTCTATTTTATGTTCAAGTGATCTTATTGTCAATTGAATCGCGTGCGACAAGGAGATATCCCATTAAAAGACATAATCCGGTCAACCAGAAGGAACCATACCCGATCCACTGGATATGCTCCGCAAGTGCCGGGTAGCGCGGCCATTGACCAAGAACATAATCGACGACATCGTTATGAATGACCCAGATCGCGACGAGGACAAGTTCCTTGACGCGAAACGTCATCAGTGGACTGTATAATAATGCTTGGAACGCCATCGCACCATGCGATACCATCAACATCAGCGCCATTGCTGTTAAGAACGAATCCTCCGTTCCGAGTTGATTCAACATCAAGGCGTTCATGACGACTGCCCAGACCCCGTATTTGATCAATGTTACGAATGCTAACGCTTCAAACAGGCGCGAACGTCGTCCGAAAATCCAGAGAAAGACGATAATCGTAAAGAAGAGGGATGCTGTCGGGCTATCCGGAATGAACGGATAGTAATACCACTTCGATGTCGCAAGTTGTGGTTCATACCAGTAGTAACCGTATAATGTGCCTGCTAAGTTGATTAATCCAATGATCCAGAGTACTGCTTTATGGCGGAGTAATGTCAAAATACCTTGCAATCGTTTCACCTCATCATCGACAAAAGCCGGAGGATTGCTCCCCCGGCTTTTGGCTTATTTATTATTTTCGCCGCCTTCACCGTATGAAGCGATGAATTTCGCGAGTTCTTTACGATCCGCATCTGATCCTTTGTACTGACCAGCAGGCATCGAACCGATCCCTTTGTCTGCGATATCATAAATCTCTTCTTCTGTCTTCTTCGTACCGACGAGTGCCGGAGCTGCTGCTCCACCCTCGAGGTTCTTACCATGACAGTTGACACACGACTGGTTCGAATAAATTTCGTATCCTTTTGCCGATGTATCAATTTTTGGTCCTTCGTTCATCGTCAATTCACCTTGTTTATGGATGGTATCCCAGTGAGTCGTTTGAACAGATTCCCACGTCAAGAAGACGATCGAGACGACTGCGAGGAGCATCATGCTGACTGCGATCGGACGTTTCGCAGGACGACGTTCAAGACCTTGGTCGAGCCATGGCGCGACGAGAAGTGCTGTGAACGCAAGACCTGGGAGGATGACCGTACCCATCAAAATGTATGGACCTGCAGCGAATTGGTATTTCAAGAGCTGATAGAGGAATAGGAAGTACCAGTCCGGAAGTGGAATGTACGACGTATTCGTCGGATCGGCAATGTTTTGAAGTGGTGCTGCTTCTACGATTGTCAGTGTCATGAAGCCGATCAAGAAGACCGCTCCAACCATCCATTCGCGAAGTAAGAAGTTTGGCCAGAACGCTTCCGTTCGACCTGGATATTCCGAGTAGTCTTTCGACTTGTTCGGCATCCGGTTGTTGATCGACACCCGTGAATCGGTGACGAATTTCATTCCTTTACCACGATGCATCGTGTTCTCCCCCTTTTTTGTTGTCTAGATGATAGTCGGTTTAAAGTGGTCCAGAGATCCCTTGTTTACGGATCATCATGAAGTGGGCCCCGAGCAAGACGAACAATGCTGCAGGAAGGAAGAAGACGTGAATCGCAAAGAATCGAGCGATTGTACTTGCGCCGACGATTTCTCCACCCGCAAGGAGGGTCTTCGCGATACCACCGATGACCGGAATACTTTCAGCAATCTGAATCGTAACTTTTGTCGCGAACAACGCTTTCATGTCCCAAGGCAATAGGTATCCTGTCAGACCGAGAGCTAAGACGACGAAGAACAAGAGAACTCCAACGACCCAGTTCAATTCACGTGGCTTTTTGTATGAACCAGTGAAGAAGACACGTAATGTATGTAGGAACAACATTACGATAACGACGGATGCACCCCAGTGGTGCATACCACGAACGATTTGTCCGTGTGCGACTTCGTTTTGAAGATAGTAGACGGACGCGTGTGCGTTGATGATGTCCGGTACATAGTACATCGTCAAGAACATCCCCGAAAGAATCTGGATGACGATCGTAAAGAACGTCAATCCGCCAAAACAATAAACGAAAGCTGAAAAGTTATGTGCCGGGTTGACGTGCTCCGGTACTTCATGGTCGGCGATATCTCGCCAGAGCGGCGTAATATCAACGCGCTCATCGATCCAATCATAGATTTTTTGCATCATCGCTTACGCACCTCTTTCGACTGGTTTACCAAGGTAGAGGAAACCATCTTTCTGCTGCATTTCATAACCATCGAGTGGTTTCGTCGGAGGCGTTCCTGGAACGTTGACGCCATCCTTCGTATACCGACCGAAGTGACATGGGCAATAGAATTGCTCCGGGTGCGTCGGATCTGAACCGAAGCTGACTTGGCAACCTAAGTGTTTACAAATTGGTGAGAGGGCTAGAATTTCTCCCTTTTCATCTTTGAACACCCAAGCAGACAATGTTTCTTCGAACTCATACCATGCATCTTGCGTTTGTTTCTTGAAGTCGACCCGTTTTGGTTCTGTCGTGATATCCGACAACTTCATTACTTTTACTTTATCGCCTGCTCCTGATTTCTTCAGGACTGGATCAACTGCGAAGTTGACCATCGGCATGACCATCGTCGCCGCCATGAAACCACCGACGCCTGTCAATGTATACGTCAAGAACTGACGACGTGTTACGTTAGACCCGTTTTGAGCCATCTCGATCCCCCCTTGTGATGTACGCTGTGCCCCAAGACGACAGTACTTCACACAAATTTCTCACATGGTAATAGTATCTTAATAAAATCATTGCGTCAACCGCTTCATAGCGCGGTCCAACGGTTTCCTAACTGTTCTAGAACTTGTCCAACAAAATTCCCGACCATCTGACCTTGTTGGTCACGACTCATCGTCTCAAGAGCTAGACGTGGCACGTAGATAATCTCTTCGGCGGCAGTCTCCTTCCACCTTAAATCAGCGGTGATGAAGGTGATGAAACGGAATTGCCCGGAAGCAGCCGCTTGACGCCATCCTTCCAACTGTCCGATCGACGGTGCATCGATGTAAGTCATGGCAGGAACGAGCAAAGCCCGCCCAGATAGCTGGCGTTCGACTTCGGACGCCACCGTCAATGTCATGTCTGCGCATTCCGCATAAGCATGCATCGCCTCATCGAAACCGACCGGAAGCAAAGGCACGATCAGCGTATCGATGTACGCTTGCTCGCTTCGTGTCCGCTGTACGTCGGATGGTTTGAAACGCAAGTCATTTCCCCCTTTCTTACGTACTTACAATTCGTCACATTTAATGTATCATATCCGCATTTCCTCCCGCCCTCTTAATGTGAACGTTTTATGAAATTCCACTCTATTTTTCTTCATATTTTGCACAAATCTTCACATACGAAAAGGACCTCATCACCTTCATGAGGCGATAAGATCCTTCGATTAAGGAAGTTGACTTCGAACGAGCCGTAACTGTTCGGAAAGGGAGTGGAAACGGTGTTGATCGCGTGCATCGAGTGCTTCATCAATCAAGCGGACCAATCGTTCTTCTTCCTGCCGATTAACTGTGACCGCAATGAAATGCGTTGCCTCATCTGCTAAGCGCGGTTCAACAGCAACCTCTGGGCGAAATGGATTCTCTTCGAGAAGAGACAGATATTCATCATCCATCATCATACCTTGGAAATTTAACTCGATATAAATGTCTTCCGACGTCAGGCGAATGTCATGATAGGCTTTTTCTGGATCGAGCGTCGTGACATCTCCTTTTTTGAAGAGAAACGGTTCTGCATCGAATCCATATGTCGTCATGATGATCGCTTTCGGAGCGAACGTCGCATTTTGAACGAAGTGAACCTGCTCGAGTTTTGCTTCATTGCGCAACCAGTAATCGATGATCCATTTCGCTTCCCGTCGCTTTAATGTGTAATAGGTCAAGATGCGGCGTAAGAATCGCTGCTTTCTCTCTATCATCTCAATCCTACTCCCTTCTCCCGTGAAGTCATCCATCCATTCGTTCAACATAGTCGACGAGTTCGTTATCTTCTGGTGTCAACTGGGCAGCACGACGGAGAAGACGTTGTCCTTCTTCACGCCGACCTTCCTCGACGAGTGCAAAACCATACTCTTTCAAGAAGAGTGCGTCTTCTGTAAATGCGCCCTCGACTATCGCATAATTCTCCATCGCTTGTGTATATTCCTCTAAGGCATATAATGCACGCGCCCGGTACCATGTTAGAATCGGAGCCGTCACGTGTTCTTCGATGGCTGAGATCGTCTCAATCATCGCTTCATGGTCCTCATCTTCAGCGAGTAACGACAGCAAACGTTCCGCAGCAACGATCGATTCCGGATTCAAGGCAAGCGCCTCACGCAGAGCTTGGACACTTCCTGCGCGATCACCGAGTTTCAGAAGGAACAAGGCTTCCATCGTCCGCAGCTCGTCATTGTAATCGTCGCGTTCCATCCCTTGCTTGATCACGTTTAGTGCTTCTTTTGTCAGACCAAGTTCGGCTTGGCTTTCCGCATATGGAACGTACGCAGACGTATAATCCGGATCCTGTGCAATCAATTGTTGGAATGTCTCAACCGCTTTTTGATGTTGCCCGACTCGGTGAGCCGTCATCGCAAGACCAAACAGCGTATGCAAGTCAGATCGTTCCGCCACCGCACGTTCATACAGTGGAATCGCATCTTCAAACTGCCCTGTCATCGCGAGTGACTCCGCATAAAGCGCATCGAGCGGCAATTCAGCACGTAACTCCGGGCGTTCTGCGATTTCAGCGAATAATGGTACCGCTTGATCGAAGGCTCCAAGCGTCATATAGAGCTCAGCGAGTCCGTACGCGAGCAACGGCTCTTCCGGTGCCAGATTGCGCGCTTCTTTCAATTTCGCTAATGCCACTTCGTCGAGTCCTTGTGACTGATAGAGATCCGCAAGTAACACGAGCGAACGGGGACCGTATTCCATGTCCGACGTATCAACCTGCTCGAGCACGGAAATCGCTTCCTCTTCGCGATCCAAATCGATATAACACTCTGCCAGTAACAAGGCAACTCCTGCGTTACCCGCGTATTCGACATAAAGCGGAGCTAAGAGATCAACCGCCCGGTCAGATAATCCGAGTTCGATATAGAGATCGGCAACGGCGAGGCGGTCCTCATCCGTACCTGTCTTTTCAAGTTGTTCTAATGCTGCTAAAGCTTCCGAAGTATGACCATGTTCCAATTCTTCGATGATGCCATTCAATAATTGTTCATTCAAGGCAAGCGCCCCACTTTCTGTTATCCACCTGTATCTTATTCAGAACGGTCGGATTGAAGTTTCTTTAAATCATCATAGAACGTTGGGTAGCTGACTTCAACTACTTCGCGTCCATGAACCGTAATTTCCGGGTTGATCGTCGCCGCAATCGTCAACATCATCGCGAGCCGGTGATCGCCTGCACTATCCACTTCAGCTGCTTGCAAAGGTGTTGGACCTTCGATGATCATGCCGTCATCCGTCGCTTCGATGTTTGCCCCGAGACGTTGTAATGCCGTCACGACCGTCTCGATCCGGTCCGTTTCCTTAACGCGGAGTTCTTCCGCATCGCGAATGACCGTTCGTCCTTCCGCTTGTGTCGCAAGCAGAGCAAGTAGCGGGATTTCATCGATCAAGGAAGGGATCTGGTCCCCTTCGACCGTGATCGCTTGCAGCGATGTCGTCTCAACCGTCACGTCTGCCGTCTCTTCGCCGCCCGCTTCCGAGCGATGATCGATTTCGACACTTGCACCCATTTGTCGTAACGTCTGTAAAAAACCGACACGCGTCGGATTCATCAAAACGTGTGTCGTCGTGATGCGACTATCTTGACCGATGGCGGCAGCAGTCCACCAGAATGCAGCTGACGACGGATCACCTGGAATGTCGAGTGACGTCGCTTGCAGACGAACAGGACCTTGGAGGCGAATATGACGACCATCTTCGAAGTCGTCAATCGATACGTCGACACCAAATTGTGGCAACATCCGCTCCGTATGATCGCGAGATAAAATCGGCTCGATGACTGTCGTTTCTCCTGTCGCATGTAGACCCGCGAGCAAAACAGCACTTTTCACTTGAGCACTCGCAACCGGTAACGTATACGTCGTTCCGACTAGTGGAGTGCCTATGATACGGAGTGGTGCGGTTTCACCAGTTACGTTCGCCCCGAATAAGGCAAGTGGTTCCGTGATCCGTTTCATCGGACGTCTGCGTAAGGAAGCATCTCCATCGAGCGCATACGTCGCTTGACCGCCCGCTAATATACCACTCAAGAGACGAATCGTCGTCCCTGAATTTCCGCAGTCGATCGTCGCTTCTTGAAATGTATCCGTTCCGGTGATCCGAATTTCCTCTGGTGTTCGCTCGATTTGTGCACCAAGTGACTGCATCGCTTCTAGTGAAGCGAGACAATCGGCTCCTTCGAGTGCATTTCTAACACGTGTCGTTCCTTCAGCAATTCCTCCGAACAAGAAGGCGCGATGTGTCATTGATTTATCGCCTGGTACTTGTACTGTTCCTCTTAAGCCCATTCTAAACACCTCACAGTTTGATTAAATGCTTGGCGCAATCGTTCTTCGCTCATCGCCTCTAGAACGAATCGTCCTTCTTTCTCAAGAACGAATCGAATCGTTGCGTGTTGGTTCTTTTTGTCGCGACGCATCAGTTCAAGATACGTTGCAAATGATTTCCGCTTCGGTAATACCGTACCGAGACGGTGGAGCAATCGTCCGAGTTGTTCCGCCTGCTTTTCGTTTCCTTCAAGGAATTTGACGAAGACGAGTCCAATTCCTACTGCCTCTCCATGCGCAAGACCAGGACTCGCATATTCAACAGCATGACCGAACGTATGCCCATAATTCAAAAACGCCCGCATCCCTTGTTCGGTCTCATCTTGCTCGACGATGTCGCGCTTGACACTGATGCCGCGAGCAAGCCAGTTTTCTAAATCGAGCCCTTTAATATCTTCCAGCGAGACATCAAATAACGTGTCTGCAAACGATGGACGTGCGAGGAAGCCATGCTTGACTAACTCAAAGAAGCCACTTCGCCATTCCCGGTCCGGTAATGTCTGAAGAAGCGTCAAATCATACACGACACCACTCGGTTGATAAAATGCACCGACCAAGTTTTTCCCAAGGGCTAGGTTCAGACCAACTTTTCCACCAACACTTGAATCATGCGCTAATAGTGTCGTCGGAATTTGAATGAACGGGATACCACGCAAGAAAGTGGCGGCGACGAATCCTGCTAAATCGCCAATCATGCCCCCACCAAATGCAAGGATGATGCTGTGTCGCGTCATTTCGAATCGGATTCCTTCTTCTAATAACGAACCATAGACCGCTAACGACTTACTCTGTTCCCCAGCCGCAACCGTGCTAATATGAACAGCTGTCGAAACAGATGTAGCTGCTAACGCCTGTTGTAATGTGTTCAAGTGCAACTGATGCACCGTTTCATCCGTGATGATCCAGATCCGATCCGCAGCTTGAAGCGCCGGGAGATGCGCCAAGCGCGATAACGTACCGGTTCCGATAAGTACGGGGTATGACGCCTTCAACCGAATATCGAGCTCGATCAAAACGTCCGAACCTCCTCTTTGTAGGCAGCGACAGCAGCTTGAAGACGATCAAGTGTAGATGTCCCGAACATTTCAAGGATCGCGACCGCAATCTCAAACGCAACGACGGCTTCTAGGACGACGGATGCAGCAGGGACCGCACAGGCATCACTTCGCTCGATTTGTGCCGTGAATGCTTCCTTCGTCTCGATATCCACTGATTGAAGTGGACGATAGAGCGTCGGAATCGGCTTCATCGCTACTTGGACCCGAATCGGCATCCCTGTCGACATACCACCTTCGATTCCACCTAAATGGTTGGTTCGTCGCTGATACCCTGATGCATCATGAATGATTTCATCTTGGACAGTACTACCCTTACGACGACCAAGTTCATATCCATCCCCAAAGCCGACTGATTTCATCGCATTGACACTGATGACGGCTTGTGCGATTCGACTGTCGAGTTTGAGATCGTTTTGCGTGAAGGAACCGACGCCTGGCATCATGCCCGTCACGACGATTTCAATCTCCCCCCCGAGTGTATCTCCTTCTTTTTTAGCTGTATCAATTTCTTCCATCATCCTTTGTCCTGCCGCCTCATCTGCACAACGAACAGGTGAAGCATCGATTGTTTCCTGATGTTCAACTGGATCCTTCCAAGGTGCGTCGATGCCGCCAATCGACCGTACGTGCGAGAACACTTCGATCCCGAGTTCATGAAGTAATTGTTTAGCGAAGGCGCCGACGGCTACACGTGCTGCCGTCTCACGAGCTGAGGAACGTTCAAGTACGTCGCGTAGGTCACGATGACCGTACTTCAATCCACCGACGAGATCAGCATGTCCGGGACGTGGACGTGTCAGCGTCCGAGGACGCTCTAGTTTTTCTTCTAGCGGTTCTGCCTGCATGACTTGAGTCCAGTGCGTATGATCCTTGTTTTCGATGAACAAACTGATCGGTGATCCCGTCGTGTATCCATGACGAATCCCGCCACGTGCATCAATTTGATCTTGTTCGATTTGCATCCGTCGTCCGCGTCCATATCCACCTTGGCGACGTGTCATCTCGCGCTGAATGGCTTCGAAATCAATCGTGAGTCCTGCCGGCATCCCATCGATGATGACGGTCAACCCTTTTCCGTGTGATTCTCCTGCTGTCATGTAACGCATTCGCTTCATCCCTTTCTGTTCAACCGATTTTTTCGTAAAAGAAGCTTTGCTTCATCTTTAATCCAAATCGTTCCGGTTGGAAAATTTGCTCCGTTCCGCCAACGAATAGGATACCGCCCGGCTTTAAGGCCTCGACGAACGAACGATAGACATGTGCTTTCGCTTCTTCCGTAAAATAAATCAGTACGTTGCGGCAGATGATTAAATCAAACCCCGTATCGTACCGGTCTCCTAATAGATTATGTTTACTAAAACGAACGAGTCGTTTAATTTCCGGCACGACTTCAAACGTCTGCTCCTGCTCGATGAAATATTTCTTTTTTCGCACCTCTACGACTTCATTCAAAGCGGAGGCGCCGTATCGACCAAGCTTTGCCTTTTCAAGGACAAGATCATCCAAATCCGTTGCTTGAATCGTAAAAGCGGACGGGTCGAGTCGTTCACTTAAGATCATCGCTAAGGAGTACGGTTCTTCTCCGGTCGAACAAGCTGCACTCCACGTCCGGATGCGTCCATGTGCTCGTGACTCTAGGAGCGGTAAGATGTCTTGCTCTAATTGTTGCCAACGTATCGGATTGCGGAAAAATTCACTGACATTGATCGTCATTCGATCTAAAAACTCTTCGTATAACGATGTGCTCTTATCCATTGCCTGCATATAAGACGCAAATGTACTGTAGCCTTTTTTATCACGTAACGCTGTCAATCGTCGTTTCATCTGTGCTTCTTTATACTGACCGAGATCAATCCCTGATTTGGTCTTGAACCGTTGAATGAAAAGTTCATAATCTTCCAATTGGCACACCTCGCTCACTCTCGATATCGAATGGTCATCTCCATGACCGCTTCAACTTATTTTCTATAGTAGCATAAAGCTATAGGCATTCCAAAAAGCAATTAAGTAATCTGGTCATTCCGTTTTATAAGAATACGACAAAAGGGATTCGATCAGATCGAATCCCTTCCCCGTTGTCTTTTTTTTCATGTATTACGCGTTGACTGGCTGTCCTTGAAACCAAAGCGCAAGCTCACGCTCCGCACTTTCGATACTGTCCGAACCATGAATGACGTTCTCACTCATCGTGTTCGCAAAATCACCACGAATCGTTCCAGGTGCTGCTTCAAGTGGTTTTGTCTTCCCGATCATCAAACGAGAAACGGCAACGACGTCTGCGCCTTCGACGCGAAGTGCGACGACAGGACCCGATGTGAGGAAAGTGACCAACTCTCCAAAGAATGGTTTCTCAGCATGCTCTTCGTAATGTGCTTTTGCAAGCTCTTCGGTAACATTCATCATTTTCATTTCCCGAATGATAAACCCTTTGCGTTCGATCCGTCCGATGATTTCCCCAATCAATCCACGTTCTACGCCATCCGGTTTAACCATTAAAAATGTCTGTTCCATCTCTAGTTCCCCCTATGAAATGCTTTTAGAAAAGCGCTTACATAGTAAGTTTAATGGCTTTTGAAAAGAACAGCAAGAAATTTTTTACAATCTTCAACCTTTTCGTTTTCCAACGTAGCGCGCTACTTCTTCAAGCGAACGCTTAGCTGAGGATTTAGGTAATGGTTCAAGACGTTTGATGGCACGATGGATATAATGATCGACCGTCTGTTGCGTCCGTTCGAGGGCACCTGAAGTTTGAAGAAACGATAGTAAGGGTGCTACTTCTTCATGTGTTGGCATGCTCTCGATTTGCGAAAGACGTTCATAAAAGGCAGCGTTCTCTGCACCATAAAAGACGGGTAATGTTTTATGTCCATGACGCAGGTCCTCTGCTACCGGCTTACCGAGTTCTGTACGGTTCGCTGTGAAATCAAGCAAGTCGTCAGCAATTTGAAAAGCGAGTCCGATATCTCGCCCAAACAACCGTAACGCTTTCGTATCGGCTGCAGAACAATTCGCAACAATCGCACCAAGATGACAACTCGCCTCAATGAGAATAGCTGTCTTTCGTTCAATTCGTTTGATATATCGTTTAATCGACTGTTCCCAATCGTATTGGTCATAGATTTGCTCAATCTCACCCTCACAAATTTCACGCATCGTATGAACCATGACTTGGACAAGTTCCGGCTTGCCGACCTCACCAATCAATCGGACGGCTTCTCCGAACAAATAATTACCCGAATATAGCGCCACTTCCTCATCAAAATATTGCATGACGGTCGGTTTTCCTCGACGTAGTTCCGCGTCATCAATGACATCGTCGTGGACGAGTGATGCCATATGGACAAGTTCAAGGCTTGCCGCTACACGAATCAGTTCATCTCGATCTGCCTCACCGAACTTGGATGCGAGCAATACGAACGCTGGTCGAATCCGTTTCCCACCAGCTTTCAGCAGTTGTTTTCCTGCCGCATCGATTGTTGGTTCTTCAGAAGCGATATGACTGATCAGAAAGCGATCGACTAAATTAACTTCCTTCGTGACATCACGGTAGATGGAATGCAGTGACATCTCACCACTTCTTCCCAAGGTGCATCGCAGCAGCCCCACCCGCGAATGCTTTGACTTCCACTTGCATGAAGCCTGCCTGTTCGAAGAGTTGTTTCAGTTCGACGCGGTCGAGGAATACTTCCGTCGATTCTTGTAGCCAGTTGTATTGGTCATATGATTTTGCAAGCAGGCGACCGACTTGTGGCATGATTTTTCCGAAGTATAACGAGTACGCTTCGCGGAAAATCGGAGCAGTCGGTTGACTCGTCTCAAGACAAACGACCGTTCCACCTGGTTTTAAGACACGATGCATCTCTTTGATGACTTGAAGATAATCTGGTACGTTCCGTAAGCCAAAGCCAATCGTGACGTAATCAAACGAGTTGTCACCAAATGGTAGATCCATCGCGTTCCCGTGGATCAACTCGATGTTTTTCATATCGAGCGCTTCTACCTTCTCCACACCGACTTTTAACATGTTCTCTGAAAAATCGAGTCCTTTGATGACACCCGTCGGACCGGCTGCTTTCGCTAGTTGAATCGTCCAGTCTGCCGTTCCACAACAAAGATCGAGACATTTGGCGCCAGGGAAGACTTGCATTCGGCGCATCGTCTCGCGTCTCCATAATTTATGCAATCGGAAACTGATGACTGAATTCATTTGGTCGTAGTTCGTTGATATCGATTGGAACACTTCATATACTTTTTTTTCTTTATCTTTTGTCTGCACACCGCTCACCCTTTCCAAGATCTTATGCAACCGCCATCTGTTCGAGATGCGATAACAGTAATTTCTGTGCGACTAGATCTAATTGTTCTGCCTGTTGCTGAATGATCTGTCGCCCTTGTCGTGTCAGCCATTCTCGTTTGGTGATTGTTGCGAGTCCTTGCATTAATCCGAACTCTGCCGTTAACCATAAGAGAACCCGTTCTTCCGTCGATGCATAATTCATTTCGTGTAAGGCACACTTCGCTTCATTGACACGTTGAATGGTCCGTCCGAATGAGACGAGAATCTCTTTTGGCAACCCGGCTAACTGTTCGAAGAAGTAGCTCGAAAATAGATCTCCTGCTAATACAAGAAGCTGTCGCTCCTTCGAACCACGTAGCGTCTCATTGACACGTTCATGTAGACGTAGCGCGACTTGTGCGAAGTGAATCGCTTTGACGAGTGCTTCAACATCCAGCGTGTCATGCTGAGCGACATCAATCAACCAACTGATCTGTTCACGATCGATGGAAGGGAAATCCACATGTCGAGCCAATCGTGTCGTTTGTTTAGTGGTGAGTGCAGTGATGATTTCATCCACGCGCAGCTCATGTTGTTCCATGCTTTTACCCCCCGATCTCCAGTGCCATCTCGTTGATGGACGTTCTTCTTTTTTAATATACCATAATCGGCGGGTTTTCACGCTTCTGAATGTCCACAAAAAAGCCGCCCGAGAAAATCTCGGGCGACTATGTAGCCGGATTACTTCACAGCATCTTTCAATGCTTTACCTGGTTTGAAGGCAGGTACTTTGCTTGCTGGAATCTCGATATCTTCTTTCGTACGTGGGTTGCGACCTTTACGGGCTGCACGCTCACGGACTTCAAAGTTACCAAATCCAATCAATTGGACTTTTTCTCCAGACTGAAGTGTCTCAGTGATCGATTCGAATGTTGATTCGACAACTTTCGTCACGTCTTTTTTCGTAAGACCTGATTTTTCGACGACTGCTTGAATGAGTTCAGTTTTGTTCATTACTTTCACCCCCTCCCAATCACTTCTTCGAGGGTAATCATACCCCATAAACGTTGCTATTACAACATTTTCGTGTAAATAACGTTCAATTTTCAGATTCTTCGATCGATTCCTCTGAAAACACAGGTTCGCCTTTTTCGTTTATCGTGTAGCTTTGGGAATAGGCAGGAACAAAAGGTTGATCTTCATAGAGCAAATACCGAATATCTTGACCAACTTTCGGCTTTTTCTTCGCAGTTTGGACAGCTTTCTTCAACTCTGGTAAATAGTTGATGAAGAGTCGTCCTTGACCATCGACATAGATCGATAATTTTTCATCCGAGTACGGACTTGGGACAGTCGGTTCCTTTTTGATGAATAATTTTTTGTAGTCAAGCGTAAACTGGTTCTTACCAAACGATCCTTTGAAGGGATACTTATCATTCTTTTTCCGATAAGCATCGATTCGGACTTGGAGCTTTTGTAGCTCTTCCGCAACAAGTAAATCCATCAACTTAACAGTCGGTTTCGTCTCGACATCGACTAACAAGTAGATGAACGTTCCCCCACCTTCAAAACTATTCGATGGTGGATCGCTCATATAACGCGGTATTAACCGCCCGAGTTCAATTTGGTACCGCTCCATGAGCGGTGTATCTGCCTCCATCGTTTTGATTGGTAAAACACCTGTGTCTTTTTGGTAAGCCTCAACGGCCTCCTGAACGGTACGTAATTGTTGCGGATACGGCACACGGTTCGACGGCTTCTGACTGTCTGGAAATAGACAACCGGACAACAACGTCACCGGTATGAGCATGAGGATGACAAACCACTTCTTCATGCGCTTGGCCCCGCCATGACGATGAATACCATGATGATCGACGCGACGATGAAACAGACGAATGCCAAGGTCGATACGAGAACCTGCCATATCCCTTTCAACTTCGTCCGACTGACCGTAACCAGCAAGACACTGATCGCAAAGAGTCCGATGCCAGCGAACGAAATCCACATTTTTATTAATCCTGGACTCAAGGTTTCCACCCCACTCCGTTAATCTTTCGTCGTGAAGAGATGCTCGATTTCATTTTTCTGTGGTCGTTGCATCAACTTTTTGACTTCTTCTTCCGGTGTATGACCGTCAAAGAGAACATGATAGAGGGCAGAAGTGATCGGCAATTCACACTGTTTCGTCTCCGCCAAATCATACGCTGCTTGAGTCGCACGAACGCCTTCAACGACCATTCCCATGTTTTCAAGCACAGTCTCTAATTTTTCCCCTCGACCGATTGCATTCCCCGCACGCCAATTTCGACTATGAACCGATGTACACGTAACGATCAAGTCACCCATTCCCGTCAAACCAGTGAACGTCATCGGATTAGCTCCAAGTAACGTACCGAGACGAGCAATTTCGACCATTCCACGCGTAATCAAAGCTGCTTTCGCATTGTCTCCATAACCGAGACCATCCGTCATACCTGCGGCAAGAGCAATGATGTTCTTCAGGGCACCACCCAGTTCTGCTCCGATGATGTCCGCATTCAGATAGACACGGAAGTTTTCGTTCGTGAACAATTCCTGTACACGACCGGCCTCTTCTAAATCATCTGATGCGATCGTCACTGTCGTTGGTTTACGTAATGCGACCTCTTCGGCATGCGAAGGACCTGTCAATACACAAACGGCTTTACGTTTCGCAGGATCGACCTCTGCTTCGATTAATTCTGACAATCGAAGATGTGTCTTTGGCTCGATCCCTTTCGATGCATGGATCAAAACAACTGGTTCCGTCAGCAACTCATTGAGTTGACGAGAAACCGCTCGAATGGCGGATGACGGTGTCACAATCAAGATATGCGTTGCTCCATCAACCGCCACTTTGAGATCCGTCGTCGCCTTCAGTGATTGCGGTAACACGACACCCGGCAAAAACTGCGCGTTTTCATGATGTTCATTGATGCGGTCGACGTTTGTTTGTTCACGACCGTAAAGCATGACTTCCTGATCATTATCGGCTAAGACGAGCGAGAGGGCTGTTCCCCAACTTCCCGCTCCGATGACAGCGATTTTGGTCATACTGACTCACCTCATTATTGTTTTTGACGAGCTAAAATCCGAATTGGTGTACCTGTAAAATCAAATGCTTCCCGAATCCGGTTCTCGAGATATCGTTTATAAGAGAAGTGCAGCAATTCTGGATCATTGACGAACAAGACGAACGTTGGCGGACGTGACGCGACTTGAGTCGCATAGTTAATCCGAAGACGAACTCCTTTATCTGTCGGCGCAGGGTTCATCGCGACAGCATCAACGATGACATCGTTCAAGACGCTTGTCTGAATCCGTTGGGCATGACTGTGCGCTGCTTGTTGAATGACCGGTAACAACGTCTGCAAGCGACGTTTTGTTTTCGCTGAGACGAAGACGATTGGTGCATAGTCAAGGAATCGGAATTCTTCCCGAATCTCCTCTTCCATTTTCTTCATCGTCTTATCATCTTTTTCGACAGCATCCCATTTGTTGACGACGATGACGATCGCACGTCCTGCTTCATGAGCATAGCCGGCAACTTTTTTATCTTGTTCAATGATACCTTCTTCACCGTCAAGCACGACACAGACGACGTCTGCCCGCTCGATTGCTTTTTGTGCACGCATGACACTAAAACGTTCCGTCGATTCATAGACTTTTCCTCGTTTTCGCATCCCTGCCGTATCAATGATGACGTATTCTTGTTCATCTCGCGAAAACGGTGTATCAATGGCATCACGTGTCGTACCTGCGATGCTCGAGACGATGACACGTTCTTCACCAAGAATCGAGTTCGTCATACTTGATTTCCCGACATTCGGGCGACCAATCAAGGCAAACTTAATCGTGCCTTCATCGTATTCCAACTCTTCTTTATCTGGTGCTAGTTCAAGGACACGGTCCAGTAAATCACCGAGACCAAGACCATGCGTACCAGAAATCGGGAACAAGTCTCCGAATCCAAGAGAGTAGAATTCATACATTAAATCACGCATTTCAAAATTATCCACTTTGTTGACAGCTATGACGACTGGTTTGTTCGAACGGAATAACATGTTCGCGACTTCCTCATCTGCTGCTGTGATTCCTTCGCGTCCGTTCACCATGAAAATGATGACGTCCGCTTCATCAATGGCGAGCTCCGCCTGATGACGCATCATTTGAAGTAGGGGCTCATCCCCAACTTCGATTCCACCTGTATCAATCAAATGAAAATGACGATTCAGCCATTCTCCAGTTCCGTAAATACGGTCGCGGGTAACGCCTGGCTTGTCTTCTACGATTGAAACCCGATCTCCAATCACCCGGTTAAAAATCGTCGACTTTCCGATATTTGGGCGACCTACGATCGCCACGACTGGAATTGCCATCCCAACACCTTCTTTCTCTTCTCTCGCTTCATAGCCGTTCTATTGTATCAAATCAAACTCTCATATACCATAACAAACCGCATATAAAAAGCGGACACGCTTGTGTCCGCTTTGTGTCATTGCTTATTCTTTCTTGTCAGAATCGTCCTCAGTCAAGTCAGCGACCGAGAAACCTTCTGATTGATTCGTATAATCCGAGTAGTCGTCAGCGGATGATTCTTCCTCTTCAAGGACACGTGTTGACAGCGAAATCTTATGCTCATCGAGACGCACTTCCAGTACTTTCGCTTCAATTTCTTGCCCTTCTTCGAGTACTTCCGAAGGCGACCCGATATGACGGTTTGCGATTTGTGAAATATGCAAAAGTCCTTCTACTTGCGGCGCAAGTTCGATGAAGGCACCGAACTGGACGAGACGACGCACACGTCCTTTGACGATATCGCCAGCTTCGATCTTCCCTTCCATCTGTTGCCATGGACCAGGTTGTGTTTCCTTGATCGATAACTTGACCTTTTCCGTATCACGGTCGACACCAAGTACTTTGACTTCGACTTTTTGACCTTCCGTGACGATATCTGAAGGACGTTCGACACGGTGGTGTGCCATCTCCGAGATATGAACGAGACCGTCGACGCCACCGATATCAACGAAAGCACCAAAGTCCGTTAAACGTTGGACTGTACCTTCGAGGATTTGACCTACTTCTAAATTTTCGAGTGTCTCTTTTTTCTTCGCGTTCAATTCGCCTTCAACGACGGCTTTGTGCGAGAGAATGACACGGTTCTTCTCTTGATCGAGTTCAACGACCTTGACTTCAATCGAACGACCGATATAGTCCGAGAAATCCTCGACGTAATGCCGCTCAACAAGTGACGCTGGAATGAACCCTCGAACACCGATATCAACAACGAGACCACCTTTGACGATGTCTTTGACGACAACTTCAAAGATTTCGCCTGATTTATACTTTTCTTCTACTTGCTCCCACGCTTTGAGCGCGTCGATTTCTCGTTTTGAGACGACGACCTCTTCATCCGTGATTTTCTTGACCTTCACTTGTAGTTCATCTCCGACGTTCAACACGCCGCGAATGTCATCGAGATGGAGACTCGATACTTCGCTAATCGGTAAGATGGCTTCTGTTTTATATCCGATATCAATGAGTGCTTGCTTGTCTTCAATTTTCACGACCATTCCGGTAACTACCTGGTCCCGATGAATTTCAAAATCAGGCATATCTTTCATTTCTTCGACCATTCCAAAACAACCTCCTCACGATGAGTACAAGAAACGCCTGACATATGTCAATGCGTTTATCCTGCTTCTAACTTCTTACAATTCTGACTATTTGTCAAGGTATTAAGCGTGATTGAAGTAGACGGATTTGATTTCGTCCATGATTCGGTCAGAAATCGATTTCGCTGCGCCGCGTTGATCGCGTAAATCCGAAATATCAACCGGTTTTCCGATCGCGACGTGCATCCGTTTAAATGGACGATATGATCCGATGATGGCAATCGGTAAAATCTGAGCAGTCGATCGTAACGCAAAGAACCCGACACCCGGTTGAGCTGATGTGAATTCACCTGGTGCAGAACGTGTTCCTTCCGGGAAAATACCGACCGTCTCATCCGAATTCAACAGCTCAATCGTTCGTTTCAAGGCTTGACGATCTCCTTGACCGCGACCGACGGGATATGTTCCTGCCGCAATCATCAACTGTTTTAAGGCAGGAACTTTAAACAATTCTTCTTTTGCCATGTAACGAACCGCACGTTTCGGTGGAATCGCACTGACGAGGAAGACCGGATCCCAGTTTGAACTGTGATTGGCACAGACGAGTAAAGAACCGTCCTTTGGGATGTTCTCTTGCCCCGTCACCTTCACTCGGAAGACTGTTTTGGCAATGACCCAGACAACGAACCGCGCAATTCGATAAACGGTATCTTGACGTTTCATTTTAAAACACCTTCTGTTAGTTCCATCAAACGCACGACGACATCATCAATCGTCATCTCTGTCGTATCCAGATAAAGCGCATCGTCAGCTTGGCGTAATGGCGAGACTTCACGCTCACTGTCTCGTTTATCACGTAACGCGATCTCGTCTTGAAGAATCGTGAGGTCACTATCCATCCCACGCGCGATGTTTTCGCGATGTCTACGAGCTGCACGCTCTTCCACGGTCGCTGTTAAGAAGACTTTTAATTCCGCCTCCGGTAACACGACTGTACCGATATCACGTCCATCCATGACGATGCCACCGTGTTCAGCTAATTTCCGTTGTGCTGTAACAAGCGCAGCCCGGACTTCTTTTTGTCGAGCGACGAACGAGACATTATTCGTGATCTCGATCGAACGAATCGCATCCGTCACTTCGCGATCACCAATAAAGACACGTTGCCCGTTTTCGCCTGGTGTTAAACGAATATCAAGCGATTTCATCAATTCGCCGAGCACTTCACCATTGTTGAGATCAAGCGATTGTTCAAGTGCTGCCAGCGTCACGGCCCGGTACATGGCTCCTGTATCGATATATACATAGTCAAGGCGCGCTGCCAATTGTTTTGCGATCGTACTTTTTCCAGCACCCGCTGGTCCATCTAAAGCAATTTGAATCTTTTTCATCATCCATCCTGTCCTTCCATCTTCCCCATGATTGATAGGGATTCATTCTTCCGAACGTTATCATAGCAAAAAAATACGGTCAGGTGAATGGATTCATGCCCCTTCTTGAACTTTTCATTTGCATTTGATAACAATGACGCAATACAAGTTCACGACTTCGATCAGGAATCATCGTAAATTGGAACGCTAATTCATACCTTTCTTCGCGACGATCGATTCGAACGAGCTCAGCAACGACGTCTAGAGTACTTGATACCCCTTCACCGGTAGGTAGGATGAATGTCATCTCTACCTCTTCGTCTTTTTGAATCGGTAGTTGATCCGACAATATCATCATTCCACCTGCTGATAGGTCAAGCGTCACCGTCGTGAACGGTTTGAATTGCGTTTTATGCGGATGTACGGCGACGTCCAAAATTTGAGGCACTCGGACGAACTGACGCCGTTGGATCCGCTCGATTTGATCGTCCTTCGGTCGTCTTAAAGCATATCGTTGACCACGAAGTGGATCATTTTGTCGTTCGACGACTACTGTATCAAACCCAAATAATTTACCTTTCTCCTTGAAGAAATAAAAAGATACTTCCTCCTGCTCTGACAAGATGAATGTTTTGAGCGTCGCGACCTCACTCGGCGCTTCAATCCAAATCAACCGGTTTGTCACGGCCGTCACCTTTGAGCGCCCCTGCCGATCCTCACTATTCGAAAGCATTACCAAATCCCCGATTTCCATCATACTACTTCGCTCCTACTCTCTATTTGATGCCATCTGAATGTTGCTTGTTTCGTTTAAATCGTCGATTCAAACGATTGGCACCTCGTACTTGAAATAATCCAATCGTCCATAAGATGACCATGAAGACGATTGGCAAAAAGGATATACCACCATTTTCCAATATTAACAAATTAAATAAGATATGCGCAAATACCGGAAGCGCAATTGAGAGCGACAACCATCGATAAGGATGAGGCGAAAATTTTGCCATCCCCATGAAGAATCCCATGATGACCGCAAACAAGGCGTGACCGGATACGGGCAACAAGGCTCGGAAGAGCATATGTTCAACCGTTCCGTTCACCATTAGATATAAAATATTCTCAAGCGTTGCAAATCCAAGAGAACAGGCGACTGCATAGATGATGCCGTCATAATAATCATTAAAACGTTGATGAATATAAACCGTATAAAAGACGACGAACCATTTAGCGAACTCCTCCGTGACTGCTGTTCGGATCAATTGCACCTCTTCACGTCCACCAAACTCTGTCTGGACAATGTAATCGATGAACATCAAAGGAAAGACGAGTAAAATGCCAAAGATGAAGCTACGAAGGATATATCCGACTGGCTCCGATTCATGTTCGTGACGTAGGTAAAAATAAGTTAGGAGTGCGATACCTGGGGCAACTCCGGAGAAAACGATTTGAACCACGCTTCCTCTCCCCCTTTCTTCCTCTTAATAAGAATAAAGGTTTCTTGAAAAAAAGAAAACGTCCTCGTTGTTTCAAAAGGGAAAAAGGTTACAATATGGAAGAACAAATCGAATCCGTTATAGAAAGTAGGTGAAGGTCTTCTGTCTTTTGACACAGACCCTTTAGCATGAAATCATTATTACTCATTCATACGGGTGGAACGATTGCCATGGCACAAGATCATTCTGGTCACGTCTTACCAAATGATATCAATCCACTCGATGCTTCACTCCCACGAGCAACCGATATCGCCAACATCACGACGCGTCACTTCGCAAATTTACCTTCTCCGCATATGACACCTGACATCATGCTCCGTCTAGCGCATTTCATCGAGGGAGAGCTCGCGAAAGAACACTATGACGGCGTCGTCATCACCCACGGTACGGATACGCTTGAAGAGACGGCTTACTTCTTACATTTGACACTCGGGGCACCTGTTCCGATCGTCTTGACGGGAGCGATGCGTTCTTCTAATGAAGTCGGCTCCGATGGCGAGTTTAATTTGATCACAGCCCTTCGTGTTGCTGTCAGTCAAGCTGCTCGTGAAAAAGGTGTCCTTGTCGTCTTCAACGGGGAAATTCATTCGGCATTCAATGTCACGAAAACGCATACGTCATCCGTTGATACGTTTAAATCCGTTCATTTCGGAAATCTCGGGATGGTGACGAAGGACCATGTCTACTTATTCAATACACCGCTTCTGAAGCAAACACATATGGTGACGTCGCTCTCAAAACGGGTTGCGGTTTTAAAAGTCTATGCCGGCATGGAACCGGATCTATTGCTTGCTGTCAAACAACTCGGTTATGACGGACTCGTCCTAGAAGTTCTCGGTCAAGGGAATGTTCCTCCAAGTATCGTTGATGCGATTGCTGAATTAATTACCGTCATGCCGATCGTCATCGTCAGTCGCTGTTTTAACGGAATCGTTCAAGACGTTTATGGTTATACGGGTGGAGGACAACAATTAAAAGAACTCGGCGTCATTTTCTCGAATGGTCTGAATTCACAAAAAGCGCGGCTTAAACTGATGGTCGAACTCGAAATCGATGCGTCACAACCAGAACTTGAAGAATCATTCCGCGTTGAATAAATGAAAAAACCTCTCGATCCGGAAAGTAGATGTCCGGATCGAGAGGTTTTGTTTAGGCTTGGATTGATGCACCACGTAATCGTTCGACAAGATGATTTGCAATGTTTGCACCGTGAAAACGCCCATTTTCAATGAATATTTTATTGGCGTCATATCCTGCTGCCACGACACCTGCAATATAGATACCAGGTACGTTCGACTCCATCGTCTCTTCATCATGACTCGGAATTCCGGTCTCGCGGTCGATCGTGATGCCTGTGTCAGCGAACAAACCGACGTCTGGTGTATATCCAGTCATCGCAAATACAAAGTCGGCACGGACGGTCCGGTTATCGCCATCTATTTGATAAACGACCTCTTGCTCCGTAATTTCTTCGATCGTTGCATCAAAAATCATCTTGACCTTTTCTGAACGAACGAGTGATTCGAAGTTCGGTAACACCCATGGTTTGATGGACGGACTATACTCCGGTCCGCGGTAAAGAACGGTCACACGCGCCCCCGCTTTTTCAAGTTCGATTGCTGCATCAACACTTGAATTCTTCCCACCGATGACGACGACATCCTGATCAAAATATGGATGCCCTTCCGTGAAGTAGTGCGATACATGAGGTAATTCCTCTCCAGGGACGTCCATTCGGTTCGGTAAACCGTAATAGCCTGTCGCAAGCACGACGGAGCGCGCTTCCCGGCACCTCTTTTCCCCGGAACGTTCTGAATGGATGATGAAATGATCGGCTTGACGGTCAATTTTCTCGACTGTCTCAAATGGACGAATCGTCAACTGTTTTCGTTTGACGACTTCTCGGTAGTAGACAAGAGCATCGAGACGTCGCGGTTTTAATTCCTTATTGATGAACGGTACACCACCGATTTCTAATTTTTCACTACTTGAAAAGAACGTTTGATGTGTCGGATAACGATAGATCGCTTCGACAATATTTCCCTTTTCGAGCACTTCGACGTCTAGTCCTCGATCTTGCATTTCGATCGCTGCAGATAACCCACACGGTCCAGCACCGATTACGATACAATCTAACATTCGAATATCTCCTCTTCCGGTTGCTTTTTTTATATCTTAGCAAATCTCACCCAGAGACGAAAGAAATTGCAACAGGAAAACACCCGTTCCTCATCATCAGGAACGGGTGTAGCACATATTACGTTAGACCCAACCACGGAAACGAGATGCTTCCGCCATCTTCCGGACACCGACCATGTAGGCTGCAAGACGCATATCAACATTTCGCGTCTGTGCTGTCTGATAGACTTGGTTGAATGAGTTGACGAGAACTTTTTCGAGTTTCTCGTGAACTTCCTCTTCTGTCCAATAGTATCCTTGATTGTTCTGTACCCATTCGAAGTAAGAAACCGTTACGCCACCACTCGAAGCTAGAACATCTGGAACGATCAGAATGTCACGTTCAGCGAGAATCTTCGTCGCTTCGTTCGTCGTCGGACCGTTAGCCGCTTCGACGACAATCGCCGCTTTGATATCATGCGCGTTGTCTTCTGTGATTTGATTCTCGATTGCAGCTGGGACAAGAATATCACATTCGAGCTCAAGCAATTCTTTGTTCGAGATCGTATTTTTGAACAGTGTCGTCACTGTTCCAAACGAATCGCGACGGTCGAGAAGATATGGAATGTCAAGTCCGTTCGGATCATGAAGTGCTCCATAAGCGTCACTGATCGCGATGACCTTTGCACCTAGGTCATACATGAACTTCGATAAGAAACTTCCTGCATTTCCGAATCCTTGAACGACGACACGTGCGCCTTCAAGCGAAATGCCCTTTTTAGCAGCTGCTTCACGGATCATGATTGCGACACCTTTCGCTGTTGCTGTCTCACGACCATGTGAACCACCTAGAACGAGTGGTTTACCTGTAATGAATCCTGGCGAGTTAAATTCATCGATTCGACTGTATTCGTCCATCATCCATGCCATGATTTGTGAGTTCGTGAAGACATCAGGAGCTGGAATATCCTTGGTCGGTCCCACGATCTGACTGATGGCACGAACATACCCACGGCTGAGACGTTCAATTTCACGGAAACTCATCTCACGCGGATCACAAATGATTCCGCCTTTCCCGCCGCCATATGGTAAGTCAACGATACCCGCCTTTAAACTCATCCAGACGGATAACGCCTTGACTTCGACTTCCGTCACGTTCGGGTGGAAACGGATCCCACCTTTCGTTGGTCCAACGGCATCGTTATGTTGCGCACGATATCCTGTGAAGATTTTTGTCGAACCGTCATCCATCCGCACCGGAATCCGGACTGTCAACATCCGGAGTGGTTCTTTAAGTAATTCATACATCTCGTCCGGATAACCTAGTTTTCCTAGTGCTTCCTTGACGATTTCTTGTGTCGCTTCCAGTACGTTCTTGCGGTGATTCGCATGTTGTTGGTCAGTGATCATTCCAACGTTCCTCCCCATAAGTGGCATCCCCTATGCCGTTTCCTTGTTCGGATAAAGTATACTCTTTTCTCGAACGTAATGAAAGGGGTTACGCCTATATTTGTAAGCGCTTTCTCACTTCTTTTATTAGGATATTATTGATTCGGCTGTTTTGTTTGACGATGGCGTTCAATCGCAAGTTCCATGAAATATTCGACCAATTCCGGATATTCGATCCCTACTGCTCGTGCACCGTCCGGGAATAAACTTGTCGAAGTCATACCAGGTAGTGTATTCGTCTCCAAGATGACGGGATTTCCGGATTTCGGAACGAGGAAATCAGATCGTGAATATCCTGCACAACCGAGCACTTGATGTGCTTTAACAGCCCATTCCTGGAGTTTCGCTGTCGTTTCTTCGTTCAGTTCAGCCGGACAAATATGTTCTGAACCTCCGATGGCGTATTTTGACTCGTAGTCATAAAAAGCGTTCTTCGGAATGATCTCGATGACTGGTAATGCTTTTTCTGCCCCTTTATGACCAACAACTGGAACAGTCACTTCGCGTCCTTTAATGAATTGCTCAACAAGCACTGCATCATCTGCTTCAAATGCCTTAGCGATTCCTTCGCGTAACATCGTCTCATCTTGGGCAATCGTCAGTCCATTCGATGATCCTTCCTGCGCTGGTTTAACGACACAAGGGAATTGTCCATTCCATTCCGCGATTTTTGCTTCGATATCATCTTGCCGCTCTAACAATACGTCACGCGCGATCGTGATCCCTGCTTTATCAAAATGAACTTTTGATCGTGCCTTATCCATCGCAAGTGCTGACGCTAAAACACCTGAACCTGTGTATGGAATATCTGCAAGTTCAAGTAACGCTTGCACGCGCCCATCTTCACCAATCTTTCCGTGAAGAGCAATGACAGCCACATCTACATCGAGTTGGAAGAGTTCATGTGCCCGATCAGGATGGAAATCAACAGCTGTGACCTGATGTCCTTTACTGTTTAATGCTTCCATGATCGATTTTCCACTGTTTAGTGAAACCTCTCGTTCTCCCGAAGTCCCACCATATAACACTGCCACTTTCATCCTACTTCACTCCTTCTTCTTACGTTCAATGATTATCATACCATCCTTCTGACCATGAAAAAATACAAAATGGTGCCACTTCGGACAGAAGATAAAAAGGTGTGATATTGCCTTCAGAGGCAACACCACACCGGATGTTCTAAATATTGAACTGTTCAGCAATCGTTGCAACGGCATGTTCCGACTGAATCGTTTTTCCATACTCCGCCATGACGAGTGGACTTTTCGGACTCGGCTCACCGTATTCCGATAGAATCGTCGTCACCGTGCGCTCGAGCGTCTCATTCATCCGTTCTTGGAAGTAGAGGTAGTAGCTCCCTTCGAAGAAGTAGAGGCTACCGCCAGTCTCCGTATGGGACATATGTCGCAACAATCCATGACTCGCTTGGATGACATCTTCTAGCGAGTGTAATGCATATAAGACATGATGGACGATATCGACCGTCATCCGGATTTCGACTTGATCGAACTCTTCATTCATCTCTTCTGGTAAATCACCTTCACGGCGTACATCGACGAGCATGCCGTCATTCGGGAAGAACGTAACGAAAAATTCGAGTGTTCCTGCTGCCTGAAAACCATAATTCGATTCGGCTTCTTCTAATAAGTTGCGCAATAAAGCTTGTCCCTTCCCGACAGCCAACGTTTCTGGTCGGACGTCGTGAAGCGATAACTCTTGCTTTGTGATGAAGACACGAAGGTGTCCTTGTTTCATTTGTTCAAACCTCATATAGACTCCTCCAGTCAAAACCGGAAACACAGATGTCTCCGTTCGTTATGAACCATACTATACACCAGTTGTCGGAGTGAGTCGACTTAACCAACTTTTCCAAGATTGATCGTCTGCACCAAGTAAATGTGGACCATATCGTTCCGGGAGCTGATCGACCGCATAACCACCAAGACCAATCTCAAGATCCGGAAAATCAGACATCAAACGTGCTAACGCTTCATCAAGTAACGGTAAGTGATCCGATAACGTGCAAGAGAGAATGACCGCTTTCGGTTGCAACTGATGCGTGACCGTCACTAAATCCTGAACCGGTATACCGGAACCGAGGAAAATGACATCAAATCCAGATTGACGTAAGTAAAGCGTGAAGAAAAGTAGCCCGAGTTCGTGTTCTTCTTCGGGCGCGCAGACACAGACGATTCGCGGTAAAAATGGATTGATCGGCATTTGTAACGACAGTGTCGAGAGACGGGCTCTTAAAAATGCCGTAGCAAAATGCTCATGCGCAATCGTAATCTCTCCCGACTCCCACTTCACGCCAATCTCATGTAAGAGCGGACCGACGATGTCCTGAATGACTTTATCGAAGCTAAACATCGAGAATGCCTTGTTCATGATGTCATGCGCATGTCGTTCTTCAAAGTTCGTCAATGCCTGGAATAACTGATCTCGCAGTTCGACTCCATAATCGTGCGGTACTTCAGCCCGATTAACGGGCATTTCATACAATTGGATTGCTTTAGAGACAGACAATCCCTCTTTTTGTTTATCGACGATCCAGCGTAATTTCGCGACGTCGTTATCACTATAAATTCGATGTCCGGATTCACTTCGATCCGGATCGAGCACCTGATATCTCCGCTCCCAAGCACGAATGGTCGTCGGGTTGAGCCCCACTAACGCAGCGACTGCTTTGATATTATATTTCCCACGATCCATGCATCGTGCCTCCTTCCCCTTCCTTTCTAGTATACGCTGAAAGGAAAAAAATCTCCGTTCACAATGTGCCTTTACATCATGAAACCGATGGAGACGAAGGCGATGATGATCGTGATCATGAGTACCGTCAGCGTGATCGCTAGCGGATTTTTTCGAAATGGCTGTTTTAATCGTTCATTTCGAACGTGTTCAATACGCGAAGAACGCGGTGGCAATAATTGATCCTCTTCGCTCTGATGCAACCGTCGTTGATCCTGTTTACTCAATGTTCATCACCTTTTCTTGAAAAATATAAGGATATTTTCTAGTTTACACTGAATCTGGTGATGAAAAAAAGACTTGTTCTAAACGCATTTTCCAATCTACCGGTTGAGGTACCTTTCTTTTCACTGGTTTTTCCCACTCAATCGTTCCGCAGATATCACAACAACGTGGTTGAACGATAGCCGGTTCATCAAAATGATGTAATAACATCGTACGGCGACATTCATTCCGGTGAATATAGTCCATCATGTGCTTGACCTCTTGCCGTTTCAGTTGTTTACGTTCCGTTTGCCACTGGATGATTAGTTCCTTCGACCAACCGTTCTCGAGTTGTGATTTTAGTAATCGATAAGCCGGATCTTCCGGGTTAAGACGCAGACGACTTTCTATTTTGGCGTACGATTCACCGCGATGCATGCCTTCTTGCAACTGATCAATCCAAAGAGCAGGTGCATATTGTGTATCGATCAAGTACGTTTGTAATTGTTCGTCTTGAGGGGCATACAGCAAAATGGCCGTCGCCTCTTTTCCGTCTCGACCAGCGCGTCCGACTTCCTGCATATAGGCTTCAAGCGTCGCAGGCATCGTATGGTGAATGACCGTTCGGACATTCCCCTTATCAACGCCCATCCCAAAGGCGCTCGTGCAAACGAGACAATCAATTTCATCATGAAGAAACTGTTGTTGAACAAGCTGGCGGTCTTCAATCGTTAATCCAGCGTGATAATAGGTCGCTCCTTCGATGATTCCCGCAACCCGTTCCGCTTCTTTACGGGTTGTCGTATAGATGACGCACGGACGAACGATGCGCGCCATCCATCGTTGTAGTACGGCGTCTTTTTCATCTCGATCGACGCGATCGACGACATACTGGAGTTCTGGTCGATTAATAGAACGACGAATAACTTTTGGATCACGCATACGTAATTGTGTTCGAATATCCTCCTCCACAGCATGCGTCGCGGTTGCTGTTAAAGCGAGGCATGGTGGAAATCCAAGCTCTTGTCGGATTTGACCGAGTCTTGTATACTCCGGTCGAAACTCGTGTCCCCACTGCGAGATACAATGTGCTTCATCCACGACGAATAATGCGATGTTGACCTGCTTTAAGCGAGCTCGGATCTGCGGTAATGCGAGTTGTTCCGGTGATAAGTACAGATACCGTAGATGTTCGAGGACAGATAAAATCTGTTCTTTCTCATCTCGCGTCTCGACAGAAGTTAACTTAGCGACAGACCGCTCTCCCCGGCGTTTGATTTGCATGACTTGATCTTCAATCAACGACAGTAACGGTGACAGAATCAATGTCAGTCCTTCACCTTGAACGTAAGAAGGAAACTGATAACAGACAGATTTGCCTCCACCTGTCGGCAAGATGGCAAGCGTGTCGTGTCCGTTCAGGATGGATTCGATGATTGGGCGTTGTCCGGGTCGAAACACTTCATAGCCGAAATGACGATGCAATAACGCTTCCATTAAATCCCCTCCCATTTGCTACGTGCTAGAACAAGTCGAATCTGAAAATAGGATGCGTCTGTCTGCATCTCACTTTTGATTCGCTTGAGTGCGTAAGTACTGAGTTGTTGCGAAATACGACGAATTTCTTCTTGCTGCGATGGTATGACAAAATGATCCAACGGAAAAGAAGGAGCATACATGGCGATTTCGACGAGATGATCTTCCATCGTACTATTTTTTAGTCGTCTCCGAATCGCAACATCTTCAACCGTTAATCCCTGTTGCAATAACTCCCACGTCGTTTGAGCAGACTGCGTCATTTTCGATGTGTGTAAATCAGCACCGATCTGTTTTAGGAGTGGTGCTTTTTCTAAGTCAGCGATGCATTTTCGCCAAGCGATTATAAATTCGAACTGAACAGTCTCAACATCCACCTTCATCATGCGTGCCAATTGCGGATAGGACCATCCTGCTTGCACACCAGACAATCGATAACTGATCAATGTCGCCTCTCGCTCTGGTAAACGCTCAAAGAGCCGTATTAACTCTTGATGCATATGATGTAACCAATGCGCACGATTCGAAATGGTCGGAAGAACGCTTTTTACCCATTCGCGGACAATCGTCTCCTGTTGCACGGGAATGAACGGTTGTTTCGCTTCTAGACAAATCAGCGTTTGAATGAGCAGACTGAGTCGTTTCCACATCATCTCGGCATATCCACGTAGTTCACCACCGAGTTGATCAATGACTGCGCTATTCGTTTGATTTACAAGTTGCGCCCCTTCGTTTGTCAATCGTAATGTCTCTTGCCGTTCGATCCACTGTTTCTCGGCAAGTTCAGTTAAGATCGATTCAAATCGTTGTTTACTGACTGTAACGGTACCAAACGTCGACTCCAAATCATAAAAATGAGCATCTTGCAGGGAAGTGGCTGACTTCTTCCCTTGAAAAACATGATAAAGACTCCGGTCCGAACGTTCATTTCGGAGACGCTGAATCGATTCCAGAAAAATACGCTCCAGTAAAGAAACTTCCATATGTCACGCTCCCTCCTGATTCCTATTGTTCATCTATTTAGATATGATCCTTGGACATTTTCGTTCGCTACGTTTTAGACATACCATTTGCGGGCATGTGATGATATATACATTTTCTGTTGTCACTTACGCTTCGTCATTGAAATGCAACGATGAGTCCGATACAATGACATATAGATGAGAACAGCGTGTTTCAATAATGTTTTCGTATAGAGAGGAGACCGTTCAATGGCTAAATTTACGATTGTCGACAAAGATACGTGCATCGCATGTGGTGCTTGTGGAGCAGCGGCACCAGATATCTATGATTATGATGATGAGGGTTTGGCGTATGTCATTCTTGATGATAACAATGGTACTGCCGAAATTCCAGAAGCATTATTCGACGATATGATTGATGCATTCGAAGGATGCCCAACGGATTCAATCAAAGTAGCAGATGAATCGTTTGATGGCGATGCGTTAAAATTCGAATAAGTGAATAAAAAAAGATGTTTCCTCGCGAAACATCTTTTTTTATTCACTCTTTTTCTAACACGATGAATGGACAAGTTCTAAAAAACCGGACGTTGCCGATTGGCAACATCCGGTTTTTGATTGGTAAAAATTTAGCGTTTTCCTTTGATATACGGTACACCAACTGCTTTTGGTGCATCCGCACGACCGACGACACCAGCGAGTGCCAAAATCGTCAATAAATACGGCGCAATCAATAGATAAACTTGTGGAATTTGATCAAGTACCGGCAATTGCTGACCAATGATCGAAATCGCTTGAGCGAATCCGAAGAAGAGCGCAGCTCCCATCGCACCAAGCGGATTCCATTTTCCAAAAATCATCGCAGCGATTGCGAGGAATCCTTGACCAAGAATCGTCGTGACACTGAAGTTCAATGAAATGGACGTCGCGTAGACAGCACCAGCAAGACCACCAAAACCACCAGAGATCATGACACCGATGAAACGCATCTTCGTAACGTTAATTCCCATCGTGTCCGCTGCCATCGGGTGTTCCCCAACAGAACGAAGACGAAGACCGAATGGCGTCTTAAAGATGACATACCACGCAACGAAGGCAAGAACGATTGCGATATACGATGTGTAATAAACGTTCGCAAAGAACATTTTCAACACCGGAATATCAGACAAGAACGGTACGTTTTCTTTCGAGATGCGGTTCGGAATCGAGTCTGTCTGCCCTTTTCCATAAAACGCACGGACAAGGAAGATCGCAAGACCGACTGAAAGCAAATTGATTGCCACTCCAAGAACCGTTTGGTCTGCACGGAAAAGGATTGCTGGAATCGCGAGGAAGAGCGAGAAGACCGCTCCGACGATGATTGCGACCAGCATTGCAAGCCATGGACTTGCAGCACCTAAACCCATTTTTGAAAGTGTTAATGCCGTTACGATACCTGTGAAAGCACCCATGACCATTAATCCTTCTAACGCGATGTTAACGACGCCAGAACGCTCACTGAAGATGCCACCAAGTGCTGCAATGATTAACGGAGCCGAATAGGCAAGTGCGATTGGCACGATGATATAAAGTACTTCAAGAAAGCCCATTATTGACCGGCTCCTTTCGCTTTTTTAGATTCTTTCTTAACCGTGAACTTCTCGATGACGAGACGAATCGCATAACCGGAAGCAACGAAGATGATGATGAACGCAATGATGATCTTGATTAATTCAGGTGGAATACCAATCTGTTGCATCGACAGACCACCGATATTGAGTCCAGCAAACAATAGTGCTGCGAGGACGACACCGATCGGGTTGTTCGCACCTAATAAGGCAACCGCGATCCCATCAAATCCTACTCCAGTGAAGGAAGCATTCAATGTCATGTTTTGGAACGTTCCAAGACCTTCCATCGCTCCAGCAAGACCAGCAAATACACCTGAAATGACGAACGATAAGATGATGTTACGGTTAACGCCCATCCCTGCATATTCAGCTGCATTTTTATTGAATCCAACTGCCCGGAGTTCATACCCAAGCGTTGTCTTCCAAAGAATGAACCAGAATACAAGCGCTGCGATGACAGCAATGAAAATCCCGTTATGCAACCGTGAGAAATCCGTGAGTTCTTGTAAGAACGGTGAAGCAAGAGATGCAGATTCCTTAACGGATTCCGTCCGTTCGTTCGTAATTCCGATGACGTGACGTAAAATGTCATTTGTGACGTACAACGCGATATAGTTCATCATGATCGACGTGATAACTTCGTGCACGTGGAACTTCGCTTTTAAGATACCAGGAATCGATGCCCAAAGTGCACCAGCTAATCCTGCACCGATTAACGCAAGTGGTAAATGAATCGCGGTCGGTAAATCAAACTCGATCCCGATCCAGACTGCAACCATCCAGCCGACGAGTACTTGACCTTCAACCCCGATGTTAAAGAGTCCAGTCCGGAAGGCAAACGCGACTGCAAGACCGGCAAAGATCAACGGAGCTGCTGCTCGTAATGTTTCACCGATGCTATACGGTTCACCAAAAATACCGTAGAATAACTGATCAAAACCGGCGATTGGATCGTATCCGCCGATGAGCATGACGATCGCCCCGACGACCATTCCAAGGATGATGGAAAGAATCGGAATGAGGATGCCGTAAAAACGCTCTAACTTCATGAATGACCTACCTCCTCTTTCTTACCGCCGGCCATCAGGAAGCCAAGCTCGATCTCATTCGTTTCTTTTGGATCCAAGAAGGCAACTGTTTTTCCTTCGTAAAGAACAGCAATTCGGTCCGACACTTGAAGAATTTCTTCGAGTTCGAATGAAATCAACAAGACAGCGCGACCTTTTTCACGTTCGAGAACTAACTGTTCATGAATGAACTCGATTGCTCCGACATCAAGACCACGTGTCGGCTGTGCAGCAATCAATAGATCCGGTGAACGATCGACTTCACGCGCAATGATCGCTTTCTGTTGGTTACCGCCTGACAATGCACGAGCAAACGTCTCCGGACTTGGAGTTCGGACGTCGAACTTCTCGATGAGCGTTTTGGCTTTTTCCATGACTTGTTTATAGTTCATGATGCCTGCTTTTGAATATGGTTGTTTGTAATACGTTTGCAAGACCATGTTATGTCCGATTGAATAATCGAGGACAAGTCCGTGTTTATGACGGTCTTGTGGGATATGACCGACACCAGACTCTGTCACTTTACGTGGTTTTAAGTTTTTGATTGATTTATTGTTGAGGAAAATCTCACCGCTGTCTGCTTTACGAAGACCTGTGATCGCCTCAATCAATTCTGTTTGCCCGTTTCCATCGATTCCGGCAATTCCGACGATCTCTCCGGCACGAATGTCGAGATTTAATCCATCGACGGCTTTGATGCCGCGACTGTCCTTAACGACCAAGTCCTTGATGTCGAGAACAAGTTCTTGTGGAGTTGCCTTGGAATACTCCGCATTAAAGTTTACTTCACGACCTACCATCATTTCAGCAAGACGCGACTGTGTCATCGTCTCATCGATATCGACCGTGCCAATATATTTACCACGGCGAATCGTCGTACAGCGATCAGCTACTTCCATGATTTCTTTCAGTTTATGCGTGATGAGAATGATTGACTTTCCTTCTGCAATCAAACGATTCATGATTTGAATCAATTCTTTGATCTCTTGCGGTGTCAAGACAGCAGATGGTTCATCGAAGATCAAGATGTCTGCACCACGGTACAACGTCTTCAAAATTTCAACACGTTGCTGCATTCCAACTGAAATATCCTCGATTTTTGCATCAGGATCAACAGCAAGACCATACTGTTCAGAAATCTGGCGTACCTTCTCACGTGCAGATGCACGGTCAATCTTAATTCCTGCGCGTGGTTCTGCACCTAAAATGATGTTTTCAGTAACAGTGAAATTTTGAACGAGCATGAAGTGTTGGTGCACCATGCCGATTCCAAGATCGTTCGCGACGTTTGGACTCGTAATATTGACTTTTTCACCACGTACACGAATTTCTCCAGCCTCAGGCTGATACAAACCAAATAAGACGTTCATCAGCGTCGATTTTCCGGCACCGTTTTCACCAAGTAAAGCGTGAATCTCACCTTTCCGAAGCTGGAGCGTGATGTTATCATTTGCGACGAAACTGCCAAACTCTTTTCTGATGTTTAGCATCTCAATGACGTATTCCAAGAAAATCCACTCCCATGTTTAGTTTAAAAGGGGGAGTCGCAATGCTAGCGACCCCCGCTTTCATTATTATTTCAGTGACGCTTCGTATTCTTTGTACTCGTCGTCTGTCGCTGGGACTTTGATGTCGCCATCGATGATTTGTTTTTTGTACTCTTCGACTTTGTCGAGTGCATCTTTCGCAACGTTGTCTTTCGAAGGTGCGATATCAACACCACCGTCTTTCAGACCGAACTCAACGACTTTACCTGCAGGGAAGTTACCGTCTTTCGTGTCTTTTGCAACTTGCTCAACAGCTGTATCCACACGTTTAACCATTGACGTCAATGTGACGTTCTCAGGCATGCCTTCTTCAACTTGGTCACGGTCTACACCGATAACCCAAACGTCTTCGCCGTTTTTCTTACGGTTTTTCGCTTCTGTAAATACCCCTTGTCCTGTACCACCAGCTGCGTGATAGATGACATCGACTTTTTTACCGTACATACCTGAAGCGATTGCTTGTCCTTTTTCAGCAGCGTTGAAGTCTTCTGCATACTGTACTTCGATGTCTGCTTCTGGGTTGACAGCTTTAACGCCTGCTTTGAATCCACTTTCGAACTTCTTGATCAAGTCAGAGTTAACACCGCCGACGAATCCGACTTTATCTGATTTCGTCGTTAAACCAGCAACGACACCAACGAGGAACGAACCTTCGTTTTCTTTGAAGACGATTGACGCAACGTTTGGTTTGTCAACGACCATATCGACGAGAGCGAAGTTGCTCTTTTTGAACTGATCCGCTACTTTACCGATATCTTCAGCCATCAAGAAACCAATACCGAGGATCAAGTCATATTTCGCACGCGCTAATTGCTGAAGGTTTGGTTGGTAATCCGATTGTTTTGCAGACTGAAGATATTTGTAGCCAGTGCCTTCTTTTAAGTCATTATCTTTTCCGAACTTCTGGATACCTTCCCAAGCAGATTGGTTGAATGACTTATCATCCACGCCGCCTGTATCTGTAACCATTGCAACTTTAAAGCCTTCTGACTCACTGCCGCTTCCTGAATCTTTCGAATCGTCGTTGCCACCACATGCTGCAAGGACCGAACTCATTGCTAAACCTGTTGCTGCTAATGCGAGAAGTGACTTCTTTTTCATCTGGAAAATCCCCTTTCGAATATGGTCATACAAAGTTCAAGACTACGTCTAGCACCTGAGGCTGGCGATGAGGAGCGTTACGTAGGTTATGACGGAAAGCGCTTTCAGTATTCATCCTAAAACAATGGCTCACACACGTTTACGGATGACGTGGAAATCAAACTTATCTGCTCGGAAATAGTTCGCTGAAAAAAGAACGGAACGATCGAGCTCATCATAATGCGTTTGACGCAATGCGAGCAAAGGTTGGTCCGTATGTAATTGTTCAGCGATTTTCGGATCAATACGTGGCTCGATATGCGTCACAGCATGTGTGACACGTCGTCCAAGTTCTTTTTCTAAAGCATCGAATAATGATGTCGAAGAGGTGAACTGCTCTTCATTTTTAATATAATGGCTTGGAATCTTATCGATACAATAGACAACAGGAACATCTC
Source organism: Exiguobacterium acetylicum (assembly GCF_022170825.1). Classification (NCBI taxonomy): domain Bacteria; kingdom Bacillati; phylum Bacillota; class Bacilli; order Caryophanales; genus Exiguobacterium; species Exiguobacterium acetylicum. Next base: position 1,960,402 of record NZ_CP081878.1, read on the forward strand.
CTGCGAGTCGGATTCGTTCGATTCGATAAACCAATTCATCCGGACCAAGTTGAAAGCGTTCTCGGTCGCGCTCAGTCGGTTGGACCATCTCGGATGATAACACTTCTGATGTCGGAACCATACCTGCGCGCGCAATCATTTCTGTTACGCTGTACAACTCCTCAATACCAGAAGTAAACGGTGGTCTTGCATTGATAAACGTACCGACACCGTGTTTACGGATGACGATGTTCTCATCTTCAAGAATTCGTAATGCCTCTCGAAGAGTAGCTCGACTGACGCCAAGTTGCTTTGAAAGTTCAAACTCTGAAGGGAGCTTCTCGCCTTCCTTGTAAACGCCGTCATCGATGTCAGACTTGATTTTTTCAATCACACGTAAATAAAGCAAACGATGATCTAATTTAATCGACATGACGCATCTCCATCCTCTATCTAGTTGTAACCAGTGCTCAGACTTCTGACGTATGAGAACTCCAGCCAAGATAAGTATATGACGCCCAACACAATCCTGCAATCATTTTGTAACAGGTTAGAAGTCTGACTTCTGGCGCTTTTGTAACCCTTTTCATAACGCAATCAATAATGGAAGAAAATAGGGCATTCTACCTAAGAATGCCCTCTCTTTTTTCAACGCTTATTGCTCAGGTACTTCGATTTTTCCAGAAACGACGTCCGCTTTTGCTTTTTCAAGCGCCGTCATCGTCTTCTTCGCAATTTTTTCTGATGGTACGACATCAACGCCATCTTCTTTCAGACCATATCGAATTGTTTTTCCACCCTCGAGTTTACCGTCTTTCGCTGCGTTTGCTGTATCTTCGACTGCGCGATCAACACGCTTGATGACAGATGTCAATGTTACGTCTTCAGGCATACCTTCTTCTTTTTGGTCACGGTCAACACCGATAACCGAAACATCTTCACCATTTTTCTTACGGTTCTTCGCTTCCGTGAAGACACCATTCCCTGTCCCACCTGCTGCTGGGAAGATGATATCTGCTCCTTTACCGTACATACCAGCTGCGATTGCTTGACCTTTTTCTGGCGCTGCGAAATCTTCAGCATACTGAACATCAATTTTGATCTTCGGATTGACGGATTTAGCACCTGCTTCGAAACCAGCACGGAACCGCTCAATGACGTCCATCTTCATCCCACCAACGAAACCGATGTGATCCTTTTTTGTTTCCATTGCAGCAACGATCCCCGCGAGGTACGCTCCTTCATTTTCCTTGAATGTGATCGAAGTGACGTTTTTCCCTTCAACAACGTTATCAACGATCGCAAATTGTGTGTCTTTAAATTGATCAGCAACTGTTTTGATATCCTCATTGAACGTGTTTCCGATTCCGAAGACTAAATCTTCTCCACCACGAGCGAGACGCGATAAATTCGGCTGATAATCTTGTTGCGATTTAGATTGTAGATAAGAGAATCCTTCGTTTTTTTGAAGTTTGTTGTCTTTTCCGTATGCTTGAAGTCCTTCCCAAGCGGACTGGTTGAACGATTTGTCATCGATTCCGCCCTTGTCTGCTACCATTGCAACAGAGAACTGATCTTTTTGATCGGCTTTCTCGCCTGAACCACCACAAGCAGCAAGGCCGACCGTTGCTACTGACATCATCGATACGATTACGTGTTTCTTCTTCATCTTATCCATCTCCTCTGCATTTATGAGAGCGCTTTCATTATCTATTTGTGAAAAAGTCGCTCCCAGACCTTAGTCGAAGGTCGGTCTCTCATATGACTGAGTATGCCAAAAAGTCTTTCGAAAATCAACAGACGTCTGACAACTATTTTCATGAAAGCGATTTTATTTTTGATTGATTCAAGATTTTTCCCAGTCATTTCTATTTATACAAAATCATACTCTGTTTTGATCCTTTATATTTTTATATGAAAGAGGTTCCTCCTTCTATCAAGCCATTATTCTAAAAAAGAAAAGAAGCCCCGGAATAATCCGCGACTTCCTTTTCACTCGATTAACGTCCCATGACCCGACGTGGTTTCGATCCTTCAGACGGACCAATCAGACCGTTTTCTTCTAACGCATCAATCAGACGGGCTGCTCGGTTATATCCAATCCGATACTTTCGTTGAATCATCGATGTCGATGCCGTCTCTTGGGTCAGAATGAACTGGACGACTTCATCATAGAGTGGATCGTCTACTTCTGTTTCCCCTTCCGGTACATCTTTTGGAATCATCGCTTCAACATATTGTGCCTTTTGTTGACTGATGACATGATTGACGACCTTCTCGACTTCTTCGTCTGATAGGAAGGCTCCTTGGACTCGGACCGGCTTGTTCATACCATTTCCAAGTAACAACATATCACCACGTCCAAGCAACTTATCGGCACCTCCCGTATCGAGGATCGTCCGCGAATCGGTCGCACTCGAGACACTAAAGGCAATACGTGATGGAATGTTCGCTTTGATGACACCCGTGATGATATCGACGCTCGGTCGTTGCGTCGCGATGACCATATGAATTCCTGCCGCCCGCGCCATTTGTGCAAGGCGCATGATTGCATCTTCGACTTCGTTTGACGCAACCATCATTAAGTCAGCTAACTCATCGACAATGACGACGATATACGGTAATCGTTGATGAACTTTTTCCTCTGCGTTCATCTTATCAATCAATGCATTGTAGCCCTCAATGTTTCGTGCGCCGTTTTGGCTGAAGATCTCATAACGGCGTTCCATTTCCGAGACGACTTGTTTTAACGCCTGTGCCGCTTTTTTCGGATCCGTGACGACTGGTGCTAAGAGATGCGGAATTCCATTATAGACATTTAACTCGACCATTTTCGGATCAATCATCATCAGACGGACTTCATCCGGTCGTGCGCGCATTAATATCGAGACAATCATCCCGTTGATACAGACCGATTTACCAGAACCGGTCGATCCGGCAACTAAGACGTGCGGCATCTTATTCAACTTTGCCGTTACCGTTTCACCAGAAATACTTCGTCCAAGCGCTACAAGTAATCGATCACTGTCCGACTGTACACTTTCTGCGCCTAATACTTCTCGAAGGGAAACCATCGCGACTTCACGGTTCGGAACTTCAATCCCAACGGCCGCTTTTCCCGGAATCGGTGCTTCGATCCGGATATCCTTCGCCGCTAACGCAAGCGCTAAATCATCGGCGAGTCCGGTGATTCGGCTAAGCTTGATGCCCTGCTTTGGTTCAATTTCATATTTCGTGACACTCGGTCCTAAGTGAATTTTTAAGACCTTTGCTCCGATTCCGAATGATTTTAAGGTCGCAATCAATTTCGTCGCGTTATCCTTTAGTCGTTTATTCTCACCCGATAAGTCTTTTGACGTCGGCTCGGCTAATAAATCAAGCGATGGGAGTTGATATCCATCCGGTGTCTCCGTCATCGTCAATGGTCCTTGTGTCTCCGCTGCTTGCGGTTCAACGTGATCAGCAAAACCAATGATTGGTACGTCTTGAATGTTGACCGAAGGATCTTCTGCTTCTTGTTCCGTTTCGGTTGGTTCTTCAACAGTTGCCGGTCGCAGCGTCTTCGGTTTTTTCTCACGAACAGGTTTCGGTGTCAGCTCTTTTTCGATACGAGGACGAGGTGTCCGTTCACGATGACGAAACTCTTCTATGCGTTCCCGAAGTCCGAGCCAGAGTTCTCCATAGAACGTTGGTCGCAGTAAATGAACGGCTGTACCGATGAAGAACAGTCCAATCAAAAAGGCACCACTGCTTGAGATGTAATAGGCCGCATTTTGGTAAAGCCATCCGTTTAAGATACCGCGGGGTGCACCAAGTAGCAAATCGATCCAGACGACTGAACCGATCAGTAGCATGGACCATGCCCATTTCTGCGCGCGTGAAGCAGCCGATAGTAGTAAGAGTAAGACGGCACCAATTCCTCCATATAATAAGGAGCCAAACTGACCGATCAATCGTTCTCCTCCGTCTGCTAGTGTCAGTCCGACTTTTCCAAACTCCCCAAATGCGAGGACGAAGGCAAGCAGTGAGATGATTGCGATAATGGTCGCATATGTACGATAAGCAATCGGCTGACGTTGTTTCTTCGCTGCCGGTCGTTTCCGTGGCGGCGTTTTTTTTCGTACAGGTTTTCGTTTCGTCGTCGCCATACGTCAATCCCTCCTGATGAAAAAACGACTCAGTGGACCAGGTATTGGTCAATCTGAGCCGCTTGTTTGTTAAATCTCCATGATGATCGGAAGAATCATTGGGCGGCGTTTCGTCTGTTCGTAAAGATAAGCACTCAGTTTATCTCGAATTAACGATTTCATTTCCGTCCAATCCAATTCTCCGTTTAATTTACCTTGTAGTTGTTTCGCAACGATTCGGTTCGCTTCGTTGATCATATCCTCTGATTCGCGCATGTACACGAATCCGCGAGAGATGATTTCTGGTCCCGAGACGATCGTCTTGTTTTTCCGACTAATCGTAATAACACAGAGGACGACACCATCTTGCGACAACAAGCGACGATCGCGAAGAACGATGTTTCCGACGTCACCGACACCAATTCCATCAATCAAGACGTTTCCAGCGTTGACCTTGCGTGACATCCGCGCTTTACGTTTCTCAAACTCAACGACATCACCATTTTCAATGATGAAGATGTTGTTCGCATTGACACCCACTGTTTGCGCCAGACGACTATGCGCCTTTTGCATCCGGAATTCCCCGTGGATCGGTAAGAAGAATTTCGGTTTGATCAAGTTAAGCATCAATTTTAAGTCTTCTGCATGACCGTGACCGGACACGTGTACTTTTCGTTGGTTGTAGATGACGTTCGCACCTGCACGGAATAATAGATCGATTGTTTTCGAAACCGACTTTTCATTCCCTGGAATCGGCGAAGCTGCAACAACGACCGTATCGTTCAAGCGAATATTGACTTGCTTATGCGCGTTACGTGCCATTCGTGTCAAAGCTGCCATCGGCTCACCTTGCGACCCTGTCGTCAAGATGACAACTTGGTTATCGTCGAGGCGATTGATGTCAGACAGATCAATCAATGTTTTTTGTTTGAAGCGTAAGTAATTCAAACGCTGTGCCACTTCGACGTTGTTGACCATACTCCGACCGACGACTGCTACTTTTCGATTGTTCGCTTCTGCTGCTGCAAACACTTGTTGCAACCGATGGATATTTGAAGCGAATGACGCGACGATGACACGACCTGGTGCCTCATAGATGACATCGTTCAGTTCAGAACCGACGATCGATTCTGATCCAGACATCCCTGGTCGCTCTGCATTCGTCGAGTCAGACAGTAAGCAAAGTACTCCCCGTTGACCAATCGCTGCAATTTTCCCGAAGTCTGCCTGTTTTCCATCGACCGGTGTGTAATCGAACTTGAAATCCCCCGTATGGACGATAGCACCTTGAGACGTTTGAATACAAACCCCGACTGCATCCGGAATCGAATGGTTGACCCGGAAGAACGTAATAAAATGACCTGCAACGGTTAATTTCGTCTTGGCATCAATTGGACGAAGATCTGCCTTTTTCAATAAACCGGCTTCTTTTAATTTGTGTTCAATCAAACCGAGCGTTAAACGTGTTCCGTAAACCGGTACCTTCAAGTCACGTAAGACGTAACTGAGTGCCCCGATATGATCTTCGTGACCATGGGTAATGAAAATCCCCTGAATCCGCTCTTTGTTTTCTTTTAAATAACTGATGTCTGGAATGACTTTATCGATTCCAAGCATCTCGTCTCCTGGGAACATTAATCCGGCATCGATGACGAAGATGTCCTCGTCGAGTTCGACGACGTACATGTTCTTCCCGATCTCACCGGCGCCACCAAGAGCAAAGACGCTTACTTTTTCCGTCTTCTTCTTTGACACAACATGACCTCCTATAATTCATATTCACTTTTTGTGAGCCGTCCACTTATCACTATCACTATTCTAGCCGAATTTTCACAATCTGCCAACAAAACGACTAGGAAATCTAAAAAAAACGTCATTCCTGCCACATTACTCCAGGAATGACGTTGATCATGTATTCAACAGGTCTTCGACTTCTTCCGTTCGTTTTGCTTTTTCCGAACGACTTGGACGTTCCCCATCCTTCAGTTCGTCAAGCGAATATCCGAACGTCATCTCGAAGTGAGGATAGTCGACGAATCGTTTCCAATCGCCTCCCCATTCGAAACCAAGTGCTTTACCAATATCAGCGACTTCACGCCAGTCACTTTTCCCTGACCGATTCCCATCGTACTCAAGATCGTACGAAATTTGTCCATTCACAAGCTGTACGAAATCGATGGCGAGTCCATAATTATGCATTGATTCGCCACCGCGTGCATTCGTGACGACTTCGCCCGCTTTAGAACGTCCCTGTTCATAAAGCGCGTTCTGTTGCTGAATCGAGCGGTACCCTTGCGTAATCTTGATGTCGATATTGTAGCAAGAGTGGGCAACACGGATCAGATCTTTTGCTCCTGCTTCGACAGCTGGGTGGAGACGTTTCAGGTTCGCTTCGCTTGCGTTAATCAACCGATTTTCACCCGCTTCGTCTCGTGGACAACTCTCGATTCCGAGCTCCGGCTGATCCATTAAAATCGTCGGCATCCGATTCATGGATGCCGCAAGAAACAATCCAACCGCAAACATCGTCAATAAAAACACGATCCAACCGAAGATTGTCCCCCGTTTCATTAGCGGCGAAGTTTCTTCCGAAGTTTTTGTAGAATCGGTAATCCTGTTTCAAGTAATAGATACAAGGGACGATTGAGCACGTAATCGAACTCACCAATCTTTTCGATCATCCGACTACCCCAACCTGATTTAAAAGCATAGAGTCCCGCGTAATGATCATCCGGGTCTGTCGAACCACTGACTCCACCGAAGTCATATGAGAGCGCACCATGTTCTTTTGCATATTGCATCATCGTCCATTGCATCAAGTGGTTCGGCATGAACTCCCGGTACTCGTTTGACGATGCGCCGTATAAGTAATACGACCGGCGACCGGCAAGCGTCAATAAACCACCAGATAAGATGACACCGTTTGGATGTTTCGCAGCAATCGTCATCAATTCCGTCTTCGACTTCTCTGCTTTTTCGATTTGTGCCGTCGTCTGTTCCAAGCGATTGTTTAAGCTCTTCAACTTCTTCTCAGCTGTTTCTTTCTCGAGCTGACGATGAATCTTCGAGAGTTCCTTATCCGCTTGAAGCAATAACGCTTCCGTGTTTTCAAGCGCCCGAACGACGTCGAGTTTCGTTAAGAACAAAACAGCGTCCCCTTGTGGATGCAGATGATCGTAAAGATTTTCGAAGTAATCCAGACCACGGATCGAGAAACCATCCCGCTCGCCCGTCTCGACCATCAGTTTCGCAAATGTTTTGAGTCCTTCGCGATCGACTTGTTCGCAAACGATACCTTTGCGTTCAGCAAGGCGGACATTATAACGAAACTTCGAATGGAAACCGTCGAAGATTTCTTTTTCTGTCCCTTCAAGACTCGTCTCCATCGTAAAGCGTGGTTGCGCATAGTCAAAGCCACCACCGAAGCCATTATGTTTGAACCCGAGTTCTTGCATCTCCTGTAACAGTCCAGGATATTCTTCTCGCTCGACGTTTGGATCAAATTTAATCGCAATCGCCTTATGTTGTTTTGCGACACGAATCGCTTCGTCACGAAGGGCACGGAGTGCGTCCGTATCCGTATAATCGACGACGAAACCACGTGGCGCATAACAAAGCGTAAACGGTAACTTCGGTACTTTCTTGAATAAGAGCAGCCCGACTCCGGCAATCTCACCGGAAGTCGTTCCGACCGCAATGCGTTCATGTGTCCATCCAGTTGCGCTCTTGACTTCGCCCCACGCTGGAAGCTGAAGTAAATCGCCTTTTGGATGTGTTTTTACGAATGTTTCAAATTGATCTATGGTTACAACGATTGGTTGATAAGTCACTTCTGTTCCTCCATTTGCCGTATCATCTCTTTGACGATGACTTCCTCATCGAGAGGGATTTTCTCATCCCCAATGATTTGATATTTTTCATGGCCCTTACCGGCTAAGATGACGATATTGTCTGGTCGCGCAAGACGGGCTGCGTAACGGACTGCCTCTTCTCGATCGCCGATTTCGACGAATTGATCGTGTGTCATCCCTTTTGCAATGCCGGACGTAATCGACTCATATGCTTCATACCGTGGATCATCCGTCGTGATGACAACTGTTCCTGCATAGGTCGAAGCAAGTTCACCCATCTTCGGTCGTTTCGTCACGTCACGGTTTCCACCTGTTCCGATCAGGAACACGATATTCTCTTTCGGTACGTCGACAAGTGCTTTCAGACATTGTTCAATACCGTCTGGCGTATGTGCATAATCGACATAGACGTTATACCCGTCGATCGGCAAACGTTGCATCCGCCCTTTTGCCGGACGGATCGCTGAGATGGCTCCTGCAATCGTCGCTAAATCATATCCGCAAGACAAAAGAATACCAGTTGCTAACAACAGATTGTAGACATTAAAACGACCGATGAAGTTCGCCGTGACATCGACTTGTTCTTCCTTGTACAGCATCGTGAATGTCGTTTGTTGAAGCGACTGATTAATGTTCGTCGCTCGAAGATCCGCCATATTGTCAATACCGTACGTCATGACACGAGCGCCTGTCATCATCTCATACAGTTCACTCGTTTTATCATCGGCGTTCAAAACTGCGACTTTTTCTGTCGTCAGCCGTTGTCCAAGTTGTGCGAATAACAACCCTTTTGCGCGCGCGTAATTTTCAAACGTTTTATGAAAATCGAGGTGGTCATGCGTTAAATTCGTAAATCCAGCGACGTCGTAATCCACACCCGTCACCCGGCCAAGCTCTAATCCATGCGAAGATACTTCCATGATGACATCTTGGACATCTTCTTCGTGCATCTGGTGGAGAAAGGCTTGCAGTTCAGAACTTTGAGGTGTCGTATTACGGCTTGGTACGACGCGGTCACCAATCTTGACTTCAACCGTCCCGATGATGCCCGTCTTCCGACCAAGGTGCGCTAATATATCACGGACGATCGTCGTCGTCGTCGTTTTCCCATTCGTTCCTGTAATACCGATCATCCGCATCTTTTCAGAAGGATAATCATAGAATTTGCCAGCCAACTCGGCAATGGCACGTGATGTACTGCGAACAAGAATGACAGGAATCGACACGTCGACCGGTTGTTCTGCAACAATTGCGACCGCTCCTTGTGCTTCCGCCTGTTTGGCATAGTCGTGCCCATCAACAGTGTACCCTTTGATGGCAACGAACAATGTTCCCGGTTTAACATCCCGTGAATCGGTCGTGATGGACGTAACATCCACCTCTACCATTCGTTCGATTTTTTGCGTCTGTATGACTTGAATCAGTTCAGCTAAATTCAACGGTATTCCTTCTTTCTCGACATCGTCATTTCATGTGTTACATCTATTCCGTTCTACTGTCATGCTTCCTCTTCATCATCGTCTGCCGGAAGAATATAGGCCTTTGCCGGTTCCTCCGAAAAAATGTACTGAATTAATCCTTCGATATCCGACGGACGAATTCGTTCGACATCCGCTAACACTTCTTCAAGTGACGGATGACGGTGCAAGTGCAACTCATTCCGTGCATTTCGGTTCATATGGCTCGAAGTACCTTCGTTTCCTAAGATGAGAGAGCCTTTCAGCTGCTCAATTCCATCTTCAAGTTCCTTAGCTGATAATCCATCCTGCTTCAATCGATTAATTTCAGCTGCTAGTACCTGTTCGACTTCTTCAACCGATTCCGGTGACGTACCGACATAGATCGTAAACGTTCCGTGATCGTCAAACGTCGTGTAATAAGAAAAGACTGAGTAGGCAAGACCACGTTCCTCTCGAATCGATTGGAACAAACGACTCGACATCGTTGCACCGAATGCATTATTGAGTAAGGCGAGGGCAGGCAAACGTGGATCAGCAGAAGGAATCGCACGGAAATTATAACAAATATGTGCCTGTTCCGTATCCTTTTCCTTACGAATCACACCATTTTGTAACCTTGGTGACGTCGTTTGACGTGTTTTCTCGCGTGATACAAGAATCGACATTCGCTCCGTAATCTGCGCAATCAACTCATCTGTTACGTTTCCGGCAACGGAAATGACGATTTGATCCGGTGCATACGCTTCTTCAAGGTACTGTCCAATCATCTTCCGATCAATCCGAAGCACACTCTCCTCCGTTCCAAGAATCGGGCGTGCCATGACATCCTCACCGTATGCTGCGATCGCTAGCAGTTCGTGGACGAGATCATCCGGTGTGTCATCGTACATTTTAATCTCTTCGATGACGACCTTTTTCTCTTTTTCTAGTTCATCTGCGTCAAACGTCGATTCGAGGAACATGTCCGATAACACCTGGAAGGCTTCTCCCGCATGCTCATCCAATGTCTTGACGTAATAACACGTTTGATCCTTACTCGTGAACGCATTAATATTTCCACCAAGTCGGTCAAAGTAAACCGCAATCTCTTTTGCCGTATGGCGTTTCGTTCCCTTGAACATCATGTGTTCGATCAGATGACTGATGCCATGCTCCTCGATGTGTTCTGTTCGACTTCCTGCTTGAATGAAGATGCCCGTCGCAACGCTGCGTGCTTCTGGCATTCGTTCGACGATCAGTCGAACCCCGTTTTCTAGTTGTATCCGTTCGATCATAGTAATTCCTCCAAATATAGGAAACAAGGTGGCTCTCGTTGCATTCTCTGCACCGTCGAGCCACCTTGGATTCATTAGTTACGACGTGGTGGACGTTGTCCGTCACGTGGTGGGCGTGAACCCTGGTCCCGGCGTGGCGGGCGGTTCTCACGCTCTGTCTTTTTCTTTTCTTCGTATGCGGCACGATCTTCTTCGCTTAAGCCTTCAACGAGCAAGACTTTGTGCGAAGCGTTAACGCGACCTTTGTCATCGATTTCCGTAACACGGACTTTTAGCTTATCACCAAGTTTGACGACATCTTCCGTTTGACCAACACGGTTAAGTGCAAGTTCCGAAATGTGGACGAGGGCGTCTTTTCCTTTGAACAATTCGACGAATGCACCGAATTTCTCAACGCGACGAACCGTTCCATCGAACTCTTCTCCGATGACGACTTCACGGACGATATCTTCGACCAATTGACGGGCACGATCAATGCCAGCTTGATCCGTCGAAGCGATGAAGACTGTTCCGTCTTGATCGATGTCAATCTTAACGCCAGTTTCATCGATGATACCGTTGATGACTTTACCACCAGGTCCGATGACATCACGGATTTTATCTGGATTGATTTTGAGTGTGACGATTTTCGGCGCGTATTGCGACAATTCGACACGTGGTTCAGCGATGACAGTTTGCATATGCTCAAGAATGTGCAGGCGACCAAGACGTGCTTGTTCGAGTGCTTCTTCAAGAATTTGACGCGTGATTCCGCCAATTTTCATATCCATTTGTAAAGCTGTGACACCTTCGTGTGTTCCAGCGACTTTAAAGTCCATATCGCCGAGATGATCTTCCATCCCTTGGATATCTGTCAAGATCGAATAATTGTCGCCTTCCATGATCAAGCCCATCGCAATACCAGCAACAGGTGCTTTGAGTGGAACACCCGCATCCATCATGGCAAGAATCGAACCACAGATTGAAGCCTGTGATGAAGAACCGTTCGACTCAAGAACTTCTGATACAAGACGAATCGTATACGGGAAATCGACTTCATTCGGAAGAACTGGTAAGAGTGCGCGTTCTCCGAGTGCACCGTGACCGATTTCACGACGACCTGGTGCACGCATCGGACGTGCTTCCCCGACTGAGAATGGCGGGAAGTTATAGTGGTGCATGAAGCGTTTCTCTTCTTTGAGACCAAGTCCATCGATGATTTGAGCATCACCTGCAACACCAAGTGTCGCAACAGACAAGACCTGTGTCTGACCGCGTGTGAACAAACCTGAACCATGTGCACGTGGTAAGAGACCGACTTCTGAATCGAGTGGACGAATCTCAGCAAGACCACGTCCATCTGGACGCACTTTGTCTTCTGTGATGAGACGACGGACTTCATCTTTGACGAACTTGTTGAGAACGCCTGATACTTCTGCCAGTTGTTCTGCCGTGACTGACTCGTCAGCTGCATACAACTCGATGTATTTTGCGATGACTTCATTGATGGCGATGTCACGCGCTTGTTTTTCTTCGACTTGAACCGCTTGTGTGACTTCTGCCAATGCTTCTGCTTTCAGGCGATTGACGATTGTCTCATCGAAGCTTGATACCGTATATTCAAATTTCTCTTTACCGACTTGGGCAACGATTTCTTCTTGGAAAGCAATCATTTCCTTGATGACATCGTGTCCAAGTAAGATCGCTTCAAGCATCGCTTGTTCCGATACTTCCTTCGCACCTGCTTCAACCATGTTGACGGCATGTTTTGTTCCGGCAACTTGGAGATCGATGTCGCTAACTTCCATTTGTGCTGAAGTCGGGTTCACGACGAATTCTCCGTCGACGCGACCGATCGTAACACCTGCGATTGGACCGTCGAATGGAATATCTGAAATCGAAAGCGCAATCGAAGCACCGATCATCGCTGCAACTTCTGGTGAATTGTCAGCATCTGACGAAAGAACCGTTGTCGCCACTTGTACATCGTGACGGAAACCGTCTGGGAATAATGGACGGATCGGACGGTCAATCAGACGCGAAGTCAGAATTGCACTCTCTCCTGGACGTCCTTCACGTTTAAGGAATCCACCTGGGATTTTCCCTGCCGCATATAGTTTTTCTTCATAGTTCACTGTTAATGGGAAGAAATCTAAGTCCTTCGGTTGTTTTGATGCAACGACCGTAGCAAGAACGGCTGTATCGCCGTAACGAATCAATGCTGCTCCGTTCGCCTGTTTTGCTAATTGACCGATTTCAATCGTTAATGGACGTCCACCGAGTTCGGTCGAAAACGTCTGTTTTGTTTGTGACATGCACAAATCTCCTCTCACTGCTATCCGTTTTTTCATTCAAATCTAATTATGTAGGTTCTTGCGCAAAAAGTCCATGAATCGGCAAAAAAAAGAAACAGGAGACGATGCTCCTGCTTCCCTACCTCGTTCTCGTCGGGATTAGCGACGGAGACCAAGACGCTCGATCAACGAACGGTAACGTGCAACATCCTTGTTACGAAGGTATGTGAGCAAGTTACGGCGACGACCGACCATTTTCAAGAGACCACGACGTGAGTGGTGATCCTTTTTGTGTGTACGTAAGTGATCGTTCAAAGTTGTGATTTGTTCAGTCAAAACAGCAACTTGTACTTCCGGCGAACCAGTATCGCCTTGTTTCGTAGCATATGCTTCGATAATTTCGTTTTTACGTTCTTTTGTGAGTGCCATTGTCACTCCACCTCCATCTTATGAATGACCGTATTCCCGAGCATCGGATGGTGAGACCAGATGCCAAGTGAATCGGCTGTACGTGATCGTACTGACCTATCATAACGAACCCTGTCCGTACTGTCAAACGCTTAATCGTGCATTTGCCTCTTCGCGATCACGCGCTAATTGTTCTTTCAATTGATCGATACCGTTAAATGCTTTTTCATCACGTAGATAAGCAATCCATTCAAGTGTCAGCTCTTGACCATAGAGGTCTTCGTCAAAATCAAGGAGATGTGTCTCGATACTGACGTCTCCCGTCTCATAGAATGTCGGCCGTCTCCCGACATTCGTCATCGCCTTGAACCGACGACCGTCTGCTAAGCGAACGAATGTCGCATACACACCGAGTTTCGGAATGACGTAAGAAAATTCAGGGCGCATGTTGGCTGTCGGAAAGCCGATTTGCCGCCCACGTGCGTCACCGTGAATGATTGTTCCTTTGATTTGATAGGGTTCACCGAGTAAATGCGCAGCCTGTTCGACTTCACCCGCAGCAAGTAAACGACGAATCCGGGTCGAACTGATTTTTTCCGCTTCTTCTTGAAATTCTGCTACGACGGTGTGTGTAAACGTACCCCGACTGTGGAAATCAAGTGTCGTCATTTTGCCTGCTCCGAAACGACCATAGGAATAATCAAATCCAGCGACAACGTGTTCTGCACCGGACGCAATCAGATATTCGTCAACGAAAGCTTGCGGTGACAATTCCGAGAAGGGAATCGTAAACTCGATCACGTAAACTCGATCGGCACCGAGCTGTTCGATTTTCTCTAATTTACGTTCAAGCGGCGTGATGTAACGGACCGGTTCGTCGCCTTTACCAAGTACTTGTTTCGGATGCGGATCAAACGTCATGACAGCTAAAGGAAGGCGACGAGCCTCCGCCTCTTTCCGAGCTGCTGCGATGACTTGCTGATGCCCGAGATGTACGCCGTCGAAAAAGCCGAGTGCGATGACAGCAGGGGCTTTTTGAGGCTGTTCCGGATATGTCAAATGTATGATGTCCATGATGCTCTCTCCGATCTTAATCGATTTGTAGCATGACCTCGACGCGTGCTACCTGTTCTTCTGGAAGACGTCGATATAGCGCTAAAGGTACGTCTTCTTCATTATAGACAGTAAACAGCTCGAATTCGACTGGAATGCTCGTCAGCTTCGCTCCATTTAAGACACGCTGTGCTGTCGACGCATCGACTGTCAAGCGTGGCCATTTTTGAATGACGTGTTCAATCGGTAGAACGTGTTGCATCCGTTCTTCAACCGTCTCATACGATTCAAGCGTCTCAAGTGTCACGGTATCCGTCTCAGCGATGGCGCCAGAGCCTGTCCGGCGTAGTTCACTCATGTGTGCCGCGTAACCAAGTCGTTCTCCGATCTCGACCGCTAATGTCCGAATATACGTCCCTTTTCCACAAGCGATATCAAGACGGAAGCGACAGAGACCGTCTTCAAATACAATATCTGATGTTCGTTCTAGTCGATCGATGCGGACGATGCGCGTCGGACGCTCAACTTCAATTCCTTTTCGGGCATATTCATATAATTTTTTCCCATTCACTTTAACAGCTGAATAATATGGTGGTGTCTGCTCGATCTCTCCTGTCAATTGAGTCAAGATGTCCGCAATTGCTTCCTCGGTAATACTTCCCGGTTCAACCGCTGTTTCGCGAACTGTTTCTCCGTGCGCATCTTCCGTTGTCGTCGCAAAGCCGATCGTCACTTCTGCTGCGTAGCGCTTTCCTTCATCCGTGATGAAGCGGGCAAGCTTCGTCGCTCGACCAAGACAAATCGGTAAGACTCCCGTTACTTCCGGGTCGAGTGTCCCTGTATGTCCAACTTTTTTCGTCTGAAACAAGCGACGTAGACGAAAGACACAATCGTGACTCGTCATACCCGCTGGTTTATCTAACGGTAATACTCCGATAGGTTCCACGTTATTTCCTCCTTGAAAAAAGGCAACCACACACGTGGCTGCCTTAGGTGTTAATCTTTGTTCAAATTCCGAAGCAACTCATCAATGCGTGATCCGTATTCGACAGAAGAATCGACCTCGAACAATAGTTCAGGTGTTTTCCGTAGACGAATCCGCGATCCGATTTCCTTGCGCATGAAGCCTTTTGATCTTTCGAGACCGATGCGCGCATCCTCACGTGCTTTATCGTCACCGAGGACCGAGTAGAAGATCGTCGCTTGTTGTAAGTCTCCTGTCACTTCGACACCTGTGACGGTAATCGTCTTGACGCGAGGATCCTTGACATCTTTGATGAGCAGTTGCGTAATTTCCTTACGCATCTGTTCGGCGACACGATTCGAGCGTAAACTCATAGTTATTCCCTCCAGTTCGGAAGAATGGATTCCGTTCTGTTACTTCCGTTTAACTTCTTCCATGATGAACGCTTCGATGACATCATCGACTTTGATATCATCATATTTTTCAATCTTAATTCCACACTCATAGCCAGTAGCGACTTCTTTGACATCATCTTTGAAACGGCGAAGCGTATCGAGTTTTCCTTCGTAGATGACGATACTGTCACGTACGACACGGACGCCTGCATCACGTGTTAACTTACCTTCTGTGACATATCCACCTGCGATCGTACCGACTTTCGATACTTTGATGACATCGCGGACTTCAGCTTGACCGATGATTTTCTCAACGAATTCAGGATCAAGAAGACCTTTCATCGCTTGCTCGATTTCTTCGATCGCATTATAGATGATCCGGTGAAGACGAATTTCGACTTTCTCCTGATCTGCCATCGATTTCGCGTTACCATCTGGACGGACGTTGAATCCGATGATGATCGCATTCGCTGCCGAAGCAAGGATGACGTCACCTTCCGTGATGGCACCGACACCTGAGTGTACGATGTTAATTTTAACACCTTCGACATCAATTTTCTTCAATGAACCGGCTAAAGCTTCAACTGAACCTTGTACGTCACCTTTGATGATGATGTTGAGGTCTTTGACTTCGCCTTCTTTGATGCGGTCGAAGAGATCTTCTAAGCTGACTTTCGCCGAATCACGACGTTGTGCTTCGATTTCGCGTTGGTAACGCGCTTCACCGATTTGACGGGCTTTTTTCTCATCTTCGAATGCGAAGAATTGATCGCCCGCTTTCGGTACGTCGTTCAAACCTGTGATTTCGATTGGCGTCGATGGTCCAACTTCTTTGACACGACGACCGATATCATTGACCATTGCCCGGATACGACCGAATGTATGACCGACGACGATTGGATCACCGACACGGAGTGTACCGTGTTGAACGAGAAGTGTTGCAACTGGTCCACGTCCTTTATCGAGTTTCGCCTCGATGACTGTTCCGCGACCATGCATGTCTGGTGTTGATTTATATTCTTGAACTTCTGAAACGAGAAGAATCATTTCGAGCAATTCATCGATTCCGTCACCTTTAAGTGCTGAAACCGGTACGAAGATCGTATCGCCACCCCAGTCTTCTGCAACGAGTTCGAACTCTGTCAATTCTTGTTTGACACGGTCTGGGTTAGCACCCTCTTTGTCCATCTTGTTGACAGCAACGATGATTGGAACACCAGCTGCTTTCGCGTGGCTGATTGCTTCTTCCGTTTGTGGCATGACACCGTCATCCGCTGCAACGACGATAATCGCGATATCCGTGACATCTGCTCCACGTGCACGCATCGTTGTGAACGCCGCGTGACCTGGTGTATCAAGGAACGTGATTTTCTTACCGTCGATCTCAACTTGGTACGCACCGATGTGCTGTGTGATCCCGCCGGCTTCGCCTGCAGTGACCTTCGTGTTACGGATCGAGTCGAGCAATGTCGTTTTACCGTGGTCGACGTGTCCCATGATCGTAACGACCGGTGGACGCTCAGACAATTCGTACTGATCAAGGTTTAATTCGTATTGATCAAAGTCCGTCTCATCGACTTGGACTGTCTTTTCAACTTCAAAACCAAACTCTGTTGCGAGCAGTTCGACTGTCTCGTCATCAAGATCTTGGTTAATCGTCGCCATGACACCGAGTCCCATCAATTTCATGATCAGTTCATTCGGTTTTTTCGCCATTTTTTCAGCGAGTTCACCGACTGTCAAGTTGTCAGAGTATTGAACAACGTTTGCCATCGCCTCTTCTTGCGCCCGGCGAGCTGCTTTCCGTTGACTCGACTTCGAGTTCGGATCTGCTACTTCGAGTTTACGTGGTTCTGCTTTCTTTTGGTTCGGACGACGTTTGCCGCCACGGTTGTTACGGTTGCCGAATTCTGGGCGTCCGCCTTTGCTGTTACGTGATTGGTTACCTGCTGGTTTGTTTGTACTTCCTGGTCGGTTCGGTTTATTATCTGATTTCACTTGTTTTGGAGCCTCCGTCTTTTGAGCCCGATATTTCTCGGGATTAAATACTTGATCGAGTTGCTGTACTGTCTGTTCATCTAATACTGCCATATGATTCTTGACTGGTTTCTCCAGCTTTTCAAGCTGGGTGATGACCTGCTTACTTGTTACGTTTTGTTCCTTGGCGAATTCGTATACACGTTTACCCAAAGGATCCACCTCCAATTAGTCGTTCGAGAGGAGTTCAGTTAGCTTTTTCGCAAATCCGGCTTCATTGACTGACACGACAACACGCGCATCCTTTCCTAATGCTTGACCGAGAATCGTCCGGTCGGCGACTTCTAGGTAAGGAACTTGATAACTCGTACATTTATCTGTGACTTTCTTACGCGTGGCAGCCCCCGCATCTGCTGCTAAGAGAACAAGCTTCGCTTGCCCTCCTCGTACTTCTTTCAGTACGAGTTCTTCTCCAGTCGTCACTTTCCTAGCTCGATTCGCGAGACCGAGAAGGGATTCCCATTTACTCATGCGTACCTCCCGCGAGTTCTAGCAATTCATCGTATAAGGCATCTGTCGTCTTGACCTTCAAATGATGGTCGAGCGTCCGTTTTTTCTTCGCCGTCGCAATGACTGCCGCATCTTTTGATAAATAGGCACCCCGCCCATTCATCTTACCATTTAAATCGATGACGACCTCTTGTTCAGGTGTCCGGACGACACGAATTAATTCTTTTTTCGGTTTCATTTCTTGTGTGATGACACACTTTCGTAATGGTACCTTTTTTTGCACGAATTATTCCTCGCCTTCGACTTGGACCGCTTCTACTGTCGGCTCTTCCGTTGCGAAGACATCTTCGAGATCCATCGATTCTGCTTCAGACTCACTCTTGATGTCGATCTTCCATCCAGTCAATTTTGCTGCAAGACGCGCGTTTTGACCACGTTTCCCGATCGCAAGTGACAGTTGGAAATCTGGAACGACGACAATTGTTGCCTTCGCTGGTTCGTTGACATAAACAGCAACGACTTGAGCAGGGCTGAGTGCATTCGCGACATATTCTTTTGGATCATCCGAGTAACGAACGATATCGATTTTTTCTCCGTTCAGATCATTGACGATACGCTGAACACGTGCCCCTTTTTGTCCGACACATGCACCAACTGGATCGATGTCATCCGCTGCGACTGCGATTTTCGAGCGGTCGCCCGCCTCACGTGCAACAGATTTGACTTCGACTTCGCCACTTGAAATTTCCGGTACTTCGATTTCAAAGAGACGTTTTAAGAGACCTGGGTGTGTCCGTGATACGAGAATCGAGGCACCAGATCCTTTGACCATTGGATCAACTTTCGTGACGTACACTTTAATGCGATCACGAATCCCGAAACGTTCGTTCGGCATTTGCTCGTGTGTCGTCAAGACGGCTTCGATACCTTCTAAGTTCACGTACAAGTTCCGTGCATCTTGACGTTCGACGATACCCGTCATGATCTCATCTTCACGATCCGCGAAGTGATTGTAGATGCGTTCGCGTTCTGCTTCACGCATTTTTTGTGTGACGATCTGTTTTGCCGTTTGTGCTGCAACACGACCGAAGTCACCAGGCGTCACTTCGACTTTATGGAAATCGCCGAGTTCATACGTCGGATCGATTTCATGTGCTTCTTCGAGCGAGAGTTGCTCTTCTGGTTGCGTCAATCGTTCGACGACTTCCTTGAGCGCGAAGACACGAATATCTCCCGTTTGTTGGTCGAATTCGACTTTTACAGCCTCCGACTCTTTTCCGAAGTTACGTCGGTACGCTGAAATCAATGCCTGTTCGAGCGCATCGATGATGATGTTCTTGTCAATTTCTTTCTCTTTCGCGATTTGATTGATCGCCTCGAGTAACTGTGGTCCCATCGTTCTCTTCCTTTCCGTCAGAACATTACCGCAAGTCGCGCAAGTGCAATCTTGTCGACCGGTATCTCAATTTTCAATTTTCTTGTTTTGACACGCACTTCGATTTCAAGCATCTCAGGTGTATACGCGAGCAACGTTCCTTCGAATTCAACTGCATTCTTTACCGGATCGTGCGTCTTAATATACACATGTTTCCCAATCGCCTTTTCAAAGTCCTCGTCTTTCTTCAGTGGACGTTCCGCTCCTGGACTAGCGACGTCGAGGTAATACGGCTCGTCGATCGGATCATTGTCATTCAATGCTTCCGATAACTGTTCATTGATTTTGACGCAGTCTTCAAGATCTACGCCACCCTCTTTGTCGATGGAGACACGTAGGAACCAATCCGCCCCTTCTTTGACGAATTCAACGTCGACTAGCTCCATCCCCTCTCGTTCGACGATTGGTTTTGCGAGCGCTTCGACCTTTTCCGTTACGTTCGTCATCTTCATCCTCCTTCAAAAAACAAACAAGAAAGGAGCAGGTCCCCCTACTCCTTCCAAGTCGTAGTATAAAAAACATTTCCTCACTCAATATAGCATAGGAAAGCGCTCAAAGCAAGTGTTCCTAAGGGCTTACAAGTCGAACAACGATAGCTGATTCTCGTCTGGTAACCCTTCGAGACAACCTAGGTTGTCGAGTGTCTCGATGATGGTTTTCGACAACTTCGCTCGTTTTTGAAGGTCTTCCTTCGAGAGGAATTCGCCACCTTTACGTGCTTCGACGATTTGCTTCGCAGCGTTTGTCCCGAGACCTGTCACGGCATCAAACGGCGGTAACAACGTATCTCCATCAATCAAGAATTCTGATGCGCTCGAGCGATAGAGATCGACTTTTTGGAACGTAAAGCCACGTTCAATCATCTCGAGAGCGATTTCAAGGACTGTATACAATCCTTTATCCTTCGCCGTCGCTTCAAATCCTTTATCTTTGATATCTTGTAAGACTTTGCGAACGGCAGCAGAGCCTTTATTCATCGCTCCGATATCAAAGTCACCCGCACGAACCGTAAAGTACGAAGCATAGTAATACATCGGATGATGAACTTTATAGTAAGCAATCCGAACCGCCATCAAGACGTAAGCCGCAGCATGGGCTTTTGGGAACATGTACTTGATTTTCTTACAAGAATCGATATACCAGAGAGGTACGTCGTTCTCGATCATCGCCTCTTCCATATCAATCGAGAGTCCTTTTCCTTTACGGACCGACTCCATGATCTTAAAGGCGAGTGATGGTTCAAGACCGGCATAAATCAAGTAGACCATGATGTCATCTCGACAACCGATGACGTCTTTTAGCTCACATGTTCCGTTGTAGATCAGTTCACTGGCATTTCCGAGCCAGACATCCGTTCCGTGTGAGAGTCCAGAAATCTGAACGAGCTCCGAGAACGTCGTCGGTTTCGTCTCCTCTAACATTTGGCGAACGAACTTTGTTCCAAACTCCGGAATGCCGAGCGTTCCTGTTTTTGAATCGATCTGCTCTGGTGTCACACCGATCGATTCCGTCGAACTGAAGATTTTCATGACTTCTGGGTCATCAACGGGAATCGTCTTTGGGTCACGTCCTGATAAATCCTGTAGCATTCGAATCATCGTCGGGTCATCGTGACCGAGGATATCAAGTTTGAGTAAGTTATCGTGAATCGAGTGGAAATCAAAGTGTGTCGTCTTCCACTCAGAACCCATATCATCCGCCGGATACTGAATCGGACTGATATCATAGATATCCATGTAGTCCGGTACGACGATGATTCCGCCTGGGTGTTGTCCGGTTGTCCGTTTGACACCGGTGACACCGCTAACGAGACGATCGACTTCAGCATTCCGGTACGTCAACTCATTCTCTGACTGATACCCTTTGACATAGCCATATGCTGTTTTCTCGGCAATCGTTCCGATCGTTCCTGCACGATAGACGTAATCGTCACCGAACAGGACTTTCGTATAAGCGTGCGCTTGTGGCTGGTATTCTCCACTAAAGTTTAAGTCGATATCCGGTACTTTATCTCCTTTAAAGCCAAGGAACGTCTCAAACGGAATATCATGACCGTCTTTAAACAACGGGATATCACATTTTGAACAGGATTTATCCGGTAAATCGAATCCCGAACCGACAGAACCGTCATCGAAGAATTCTGATTCCTTACAATTCGGACAAACGTAATGCGGAGGTAATGGATTGACTTCCGTGATCTCCGTCATCGTCGCAACAAGACTTGATCCGACAGATCCCCGTGAACCAACCAAATAACCATCGTCGAGTGACTTTTTAACGAGCTTGTGTGAAATCAGATAGATGACGGCGAATCCGTGACCGATGATCGACTTCAACTCTTTTTCGAGTCGAGCTTCGACGATCTCGGGTAACGTGTCACCGTAAATCCGGTGTGCCATATCGTACGACAAGTTCCGGACTTCTTCATCTGCCCCTTCAATCTTCGGTGTATAGAGATCTTTTGGAATGATATCGATGTTCTCGAACTGTTCCGCAACGGCTTGACTATTCGTGATGACGAGACGTTCTGAGACATCTGGTCCGAGGAACTTGAAGTCATCCATCATTTCCTTCGTTGTCCGGAAATGTGCCGGCGGCAATTGTTTCCGCATGTTCAACATGTTCGCTCCACCTTGCGTCCGAATCAAAATCTCCCGGTACGTCGCGTCATGTTGATCGAGATAATGCACATTACCTGTCGCGACTGGTAAGATGTCATGTTCTTCCGCGACACGAATGATTTTTTTGATCAGTTCGCGCAGTTCGAGTTCATTCTGAACGATTTCCCGTTCGATCAAATGACCGTACATCGCCGGTGGCTGAATCTCGATGAAATCATAGAACTGCATCACTTTTGCAAGATCTTCGTCCGACTTGTTCAAGGCGGCATCAAACACTTCGCCATTATCGCAAGCTGATCCGATGATCAAGCCATCGCGATGTGCGACGAGCTGCGAACGTGGTGTTCGCACGACACGATGGACGTGTTTCGTATGAGCAAGCGAAATCAATTGGTATAAATTCTTCAAGCCGGTCCGGTTTTTCGCATAAACCGTCGCGTGATATGGTCGTGCCCGCGAGATGTCTTTTCCCATCTCCCGGTTGAGTGAGGCATGTGTCTTCATGTCGAACATCTCATCCGCCATTTGAAGCAACTTGACCATTAAATATCCTGTCGCCTCCGCGTCATAGATGGCGCGGTGATGCTGCGTCAATTCAATGTCAAATCGTTTCGCGAGCGTATTCAAGCGGTGATTTTTTAATGTCGGCATCAACACACGTGCTAGTTCTAATGTATCGATAACAGGTAAAAGTGACTCCTCGTGACCACCGGACCGTAGCGTCGCATTCAAGAATCCGATATCAAATGAGGCATTGTGGGCAACAAGAATCGAGTCGCCTGCCCAGTCCATGAATTCCTTGACGACTTGTTCGGGGTCTGGTTTTCCTCGAACCATATCATCAGTGATCCCTGTCAAATCAATCGTCGTCGCCGACAGGAGATGCTTCGGATCTGCAAATGCTTCGAATTTATCGATGATATCGCCATCGTGGATCTTGACGGCTGCGAGTTCGATGATCTTGTTGTACATCGCCGATAAACCAGTCGTCTCAACGTCAAAGACGACAAATGTTGCGTCGTCTAAATTTCGTTCCACCGGATGATAGGCGACTTGTACCCCATCATCGACGACGTTTGCTTCGATGCCGTATAGTACCTTGATATCGTTTTTCTTTCCGGCATAGTAAGCATCCGGAAAACTTTGGGCACCAGCATGATCGGTGATCGCAACAGCAGGGTGTCCCCACTTTGCTGCGCGTTCGACGTATTTCGTCACATTCATGACGGCGTCCATCTGGCTCATTTGTGAGTGCGCATGCAATTCGACACGCTTCTCACCTGCCCAAGGATCAGCAGGTGCTTCCATTTTCACTTCTGATAGTTGGGAAATCATCATACAAAGATCGCGCAGGAACGTATCGAACTCAACGCGACCTGCCGCTTGAATCCACATGCCTTTTTTGATGGCCGAGAGGATTTTGACGTCTGTTTCGTCACGCGCAAACATCTTGACGACGAGTGAGTCCGTATAGTCCGTCATCTTAAACGTAAAGATCGTCTTCCCGCTTCGTAGTTCACGACTTTCCGCAGAGAAAACGAGACCACGGATCGCAATCCGACGCTCTTCGTCCTGAATCGTCTTGATTGGAACAATCTCATCTTGAATCGGTTTCCCGATCCGAATGTCGACAGGACCTTCATCATCATCCCGCGTCTGTTCCCGTTTGAATTGCAACTCGAGCATCCGTTTTGCTTCTTCCATGTCTTCCTGCTTCACCTGATTGCGCAACGCTTCTTGTTTTGATTCGTTAATCTGAACAATCGGTTCACAGTTGAATTTCGGGAATCCGTAAGCACTGTAAAGTAACTGTAATTCACCACATAGGCTACTTTTCAAGAAACCTGCTTCCGGTTCGCTCCGGACTGGAATGAATAATTTCTGTTCTTTGAACTCTGGTAAGACACGTCCCAGTTGTGTGCGCATCGCTGATGAGACATCTGCGAGATCTTGTACGACATATGGCCAGTAATCATGATACATCCGCTCATCTGGACGACTGTCTGCGTATAGGATAATTTTGACTTCGGCAAATTGTTGATACCGACTGACTAAACGACTCGTGAAGAGTTGATAGACGTTTTGCGGCAAAACGTGTGGCAAGCGGATTTCAAATGTCCAGGTTGCCTTTGCTTTATTGACGCGAAGCTTCTCGAGAACTGCTTCGTGAAAGTATTCTTCGATGATACCGTTTGGTAATTCCAAGTCACTGAGTAACAGTGACATGCGTTGTTGTGTATCCACTCGCAATTGTGCTGTCTGATCGCTTCACACCGTGACAGCAACTCCTCCTCCTCTTGCGGATTGCCCAAGGGGCGAATGGGTGTGAGACAAGAAAACAGTCACTTTATGAAAAGTGACCGTCTCCATTCTTTATTCTAAACCTTCATAGAGTGAACGAACAGCCTCAACGACTTGTTCTTGTCCAATTTCTTCTGCATCGCCACCACGACGTGCTTTTAATTCAACGATTCCTTCTGCCGCTTTTTTCCCGACGTTCAAACGGACCGGTAGACCAATCAAATCCGCATCGGCGAACTTGACGCCTGCCCGTTCTTTCCGATCGTCAAGGAGGACGCTGAATCCTGCAGCTGTCAACTCACGGTACAATGTTTCTCCGAGCTCGAGTTGTTCTGCATTTTTACCGTTGACGACGATTAAATGAACATCGTATGGCGCGATCGCTTTTGGCCAAATGATTCCACGCTCATCATAATGTTGTTCGACGACTGCCGACAATGTCCGCGAGACACCAATGCCGTAACAACCCATGATGAGGGGTTGCGCTTTACCGCCCTCATCGAGGAACGTTGCTCCCATTCCTTCTGAGTAACGTGTTCCGAGTTTGAAGACTTGACCGACTTCGATGCCACGTGCGAATTTGACATTCCCGTTACCGTCTGGCGAGACGTCACCTTCTTCGACGAAGCGCAAGTCTGTATAGTCTGCTTCGAAATCACGGCTTGGATCGACATGGATATAATGTGTTTCCGCTTTGTTCGCACCACAGACCGCATTCGTCAAGGCACGGATTGCGTAATCAGCGACGATTTTCATGTCTGCCCCGATTGGTCCGAGTGTTCCAGGCGTCGAGTGAAGCGCTGCTTCAATCTCTTCATCACTCGCCATCGTGATATCAAGTGCACCGAGGTAGTTCTTCAACTTGATGTCATTGACTTCATGATCGCCACGAACAAGCGCCATGACAAGTCCTTGTTCCGTTTTAAAGATGACGGTCTTGATCGATTCGTTTGCTGGTAAGTTCAAGTGTGCACTGACTGCTTCAATCGTCTTCGCATCTGCCGTATGCACTTCTTCCAGCGCTTCTGGTGCTTTGTCTTGCTTCGTATAGGCATCGACTGATTCTGCCATTTCTAGGTTTGCTGCGTAATCCGACTGATCCGAATAGACGATCGTATCTTCGCCGATTGCCGCTAAAGCGTGGAACTCATGCGTTCCGCTACCACCGATTGCACCGGAGTCAGCGACGACCGGACGGAATTCAAGACCGACACGTGTGAAGATTCGCGAATACGTATCAAACATATTTTGATATTCTTCGTCTAAGCTTTCCTGTGACGAGTGGAAGGAATAGGCATCCTTCATGATGAACTCACGACCACGTAATAAACCAAAACGTGGGCGACGCTCGTCACGGTACTTCATTTGAATCTGGAAAAGGTTGACCGGCAACTTCTTATACGAGTTCAACTCATCACGGACGATTGATGTGATCAGTTCCTCGTGTGTCGCACCGAGTGCAAAACGACGATCGTGACGATCCGTTAGACGCATTAATTCAGGTCCATAGATATCCCAGCGCCCTGTCTCTTCCCAAAGTTCAGCTGGCTGAATCGCTGGCATGAGTAGTTCTTGTGCACCCGCTGCTTCTAATTCTTCGCGGATGATCGTCTCGATGTTTGCGAGAACTCGTTTCGCGAGTGGTAAATACGAATAGATCCCAGCGGCATTTTGACGCATGAATCCTGCACGAAGCAAGAGTTGGTGACTGATGGCTTCTGCATCAGATGGTACTTCACGCAACGTTGGCATGAATAGTTTCGATTGTTTCATAATGAGTCACGAACTCCTTTGACTGAGTGATTAATTAAAAGAACTTTTGAATGTCGTTCCAAGTGACGACGAGCATGAGTAACATTAAGAGCGCAAAACCGACGAAGTGAACCAATCCTTCTTTTTGAGGATCGACCGGTTTTCCGCGTAAAGCTTCAAGGAAGAGGAACAGCAATCGTCCTCCGTCAAGAGCTGGGAGTGGTAACAAGTTAAAGACCGCTAAGTTGACGGACAACAGTGCCGTCCATGTCAATAGCATCGAGAACCCACTATCTGCGACCTGATCAGTCATTTTGACGATTCCGACTGGCCCTGATAACTGATCGACACCAACGACACCAGTCACGAGATCTCCGACGGCACCAACGATAAGTGTCGACATCCGCCATGTTTCAGAGACACCGGTTTGGAGCGCCGTTCCGAATGATTTTTCTGTCTCATTCGTGACACCGATGATGCCGACTTTTTGTTCTCCTTGTTGTTGCACTTTAGGCGTGATTTCAGTTGTCGTTTCTTTCCCATCACGCTCATATTTTACTTCTGTCGCTTTCCCAGCACGGTCTTGGAATCCAGCACGTAAATCCGTCCATTTTGCTGTATCCTGTCCGTTGACCGAGACAATCCGGTCACCTTCAACAAGTCCTGCTTGATCAGCAGGTGAACCTTTTTGTACTGTTCCAATCACGCTTTCCCCTGTCGGAGAACCGTTATATAGTGCCAGACCGAATAGAATGACGAACGCGAGAACGAAGTTCATGAATGGTCCTGCAGCGATAGCAAGGACGCGTTTCCATACGGATTTCGATCCAAATGTACGATCGTACGGTGCGATTTGTGTCCGCGTCTGACCTTCAACGAGAAATGCTGTTGGTGAGACAGGATAGCGAACCGATGTCTCGTCCTGTAACCCAACGAGTTCGAGCTGACGCAGTAGGTCAATTCGTTCGACAGTGACGACTTGGTCGACTTGTGGCTGATCCGCATCGAAATAAATCGTCTCGATGACACCATCTTTTAACTGTAATCCGACAGTTTGACCTGACTTGATTTCAACGAGTTCAGGTTCTTCCCCCGCCATTTTGACGTAACCACCAATTGGCAATAGACGTACGGTATACAACGTCTCATTCTTAAACACTGAAAAAATCTTCGGTCCAAATCCAATCGCGAATTCCCGACAGAGAATACCTGCCCGCTTCGCCATTACGAGATGACCCCATTCATGGACGGCGACGAGTACACCGAACATCAGTACGATTGAAATAAAGGTCGTCATTACTTATCCCATCCTTAGTTAGCGAATGTAAGAGACGATACGAACTCACGCGCCCATCGATCGGCCGCAAGGATTTGATCCAAGGATGGCTCCTCGATAAGGTCGTGAGCTTGAAGCGCCGCCTCAACGCTCGCTTCGATTTCTAAAAAGCGAATGTCCCCTTTTAAAAAACGGTCCACTGCTTGTTCGTTCGCAGCATTGAGTACTGATGGCATCGAACCACCGGCTTGACCCGCTTCAAAAGCAAGTCGTAACAACGGATAGCGCTCGAATGAAGCATCAGCAAAGTGTAAGCGTCCGATTTCCTTTAAGTTTAACCGTTCTCCCCCTTGGATTTCAAGGCGAGACGGATATGTAAGAGCGTACTGAATCGGCTCCCGCATGTCTGGCATGCCAAGCTGAGCCATGACTGCCCCATCGTTGAACTCAACCATCGAGTGAATGATGGATTCCCGGTGGATGACGACATCAATATCCGTATAGTCGACATCAAATAACCAATGCGCTTCAATGACTTCGAACCCTTTGTTCATCATCGTCGCGGAATCAATCGTGATTTTTGCACCCATCGACCAGTTCGGATGCGCTAGTGCTTGTTCGACCGTCACGTCTGCCAGTTCTTCACGTGATTGATCGCGGAAGCTCCCGCCTGACGCCGTCAAGATGATTTGACGGACATCCTCACGTCGTTCCCCGTTCAAGCATTGGAAAATCGCAGCATGCTCACTATCGACTGGTAAAATCGTTACGTTTTTTTCGCGCGCGAGCTTCATGACAAGGTGCCCTGCCGTGACGAGTGTTTCTTTATTTGCTAGACCAATCGTTTTACCTGCCTCAATCGCTGCAAGCGTCGGACGTAGTCCAACGGCTCCGACGACCGCCGTAATGACCGTATCGACTTCTGGATGCGTCACGATCTCAAGCAGCCCTTCTGCGCCAATAACGATCGTTGGCTTGTATGTTAAATGACGTTCAAGTTCTTGCCGGGTCGTTTCATCTTGAACGCCAACAAGCATCGGTTGCAAACGGTTCAACCATGGTACAGCAACCGTCGTATTACGTCCAAATGCGAAACTCGTCAATTCAAAAAGATCAGGATTAGCCGCAATGACGTCAAGCGTTTGCGTACCAATCGATCCTGTCCCGCCGATGATACTGATTTTCTTCATATGAAGCGCCTCCTCAAGCAAAGATATCGAGTACGACGAGAACCGTAAAGACGATCATCATGCTGTCGAACCGATCTAAAATACCGCCATGACCTGGTAGCAACGTTCCAGAATCCTTTACACCATAATGGCGTTTATAGGCTGACTGGACCAAATCACCAAGTTGACCAACAACGGCAACGATGATAGCAAGTAGTATGACTTTTCCAAAACCAACTGTCGGTTCGATACTCTCGAACACGACACCGAGTAAGATGGCAAGCAATACGCCACCGACGGCGCCTTCGATCGTTTTGTTCGGGCTGATCGATGGCCATAATTTGCTCTTACCGAATCGTTTCCCGACGAAGTATGCTCCCGAATCCGTAAACCAGATTAAGAGAATGATCAACAGTGACCACGTTAATCCATGTTCAAGTAAACGAATATACGCGAATGATGCAAAGCCGACACCGACATAAACGGCAGTCAGCAATAAAAAGGCAACATCATCGAACGTAAAGACATTTTTCGAGAACACATTCCAAAAGAGACCGATCAATAAGATGATCATTGCCCAAGCGATTGGTGAAAGTCCGATTGGGAGTGTCCGATCAACTGCCTCTTCGTAGATACCGACGAATGGTAATAACGTACCGATCCCGAATAAAATCCGTGGAATCCGTGAGCCGCTCCATTGCCGCATCCGAACGAGCTCGGTGTAACCGAGAATCGTCAGTATTGCCATAAACGCTAAAAAGGGAAGTCCACCGATGTACAGAAGCGCCAAAAAGATGGCGCCTGCCCATATCCCTGTGATAATTCGAGTTTTCATAAGCTAGTTCCTCATTTAATCAGACGCCGCCGAACCGGCGTGTCCGTTGATTATAGTCTTCGATTGCTGCCAAGAAAGCATCTCGACGAAACTCTGGCCACAAGACATCTGTAAAATAAAACTCTGCATACGCTGCTTGCCAGAGTAAGAAGTTCGATAACCGCTGTTCTCCACTCGTCCGAATGACGAAATCGACATCGGTTACGGATCCTGTCATTAACTCGCGCTCGATCGTCTCCGGTGTAATCGCATCCGGTGACAATGATCCTGCCTGGACTTGGGCGCCCAGTTTTTGCATGACTTGAACGAGCTCATCGCGTCCTCCATAATTCAGAGCGAAAATCAGACGAAGTCCTGTATTGTGTTGCGTATCCAGTTTCGCTTGTTCAACTGCCTCGCGCGTGAAATGAGGGAGGCGTGATACTTCTCCTGCTACCTCGACCTTGACATTTTGCGCATCGAGCTCTTTTAAATCCGACTCTAAAAATTGTGCCGGTAGCTTCATTAGAAAACTCACTTCTTCTTCTGGGCGCGTCCAATTTTCCGTCGAGAAGGCATATAACGTCAAACTCTTAATGCCGAGTTCATTTGCAACCCGAACGACTTCACGAATTGATTTCATACCTTCGCGATGTCCCATGATACGCGGAAGTCCGCGTTTTTGTGCCCATCTACCGTTTCCGTCCATGATGATAGCAACGTGTTCAGGCACCCGTTCATAGGTTTCGGTTTCTTTCGTCTGATTCAACCATTGAAACATCCGCACTTCCTCCTCTCTCAATTATGAAGAAAGGGACTCTTCGTGTGACAAAGAGTCCCCCCCATGACGATCCGTTGCGTCATACTTCCATGATTTCTTGTTCTTTTTCCGTTGCCGTCTGATCAAGTTGTTTGACGAACTTGTCTGTCAACGTCTGAACATCTTCTGTGTATCCACGCAGATCATCTTCTGTCAATGCACCATCTTTTTCTTGTTTCTTTAACTGCTCGTTCGTATCACGACGAATGTTACGGAGGGCAACTTTACCTTCTTCCGTATACTTCTTGACGAGTTTGACGAGTTCCTTCCGGCGCTCTTCCGTTAGTGGCGGAATCGCCAGACGGATGACCGTACCATCAGATGACGGTGCAAGACCAAGATCAGCACGTTGAATTGCTTTTTCAATCTCGCTGACCATCGATTTATCCCAAGGAGTGATCAAAATCAAACGTGCTTCTGGTGTGTTGACGTTCGCCACTTGATTGAGTGGTGTTGGCGAACCGTAGTATTCGACTTGAACAGGATCTAAAATCGCAACGTTTGCACGCCCTGCACGAAGTGTCGCAAGTTCCTTCTTAAGTGAAAGATGTGCTTTTTCCATCCGTTCTTCGGCTTGTTTTAAGATTTCTTTTGACATATTATTTCCCCCTTACGATTGTCCCGATTTCGTCACCGATGACGACGCGTTTGATGTTGCCTTCTTCCATCAACGAGAAGACGATGAGCGGGATGTCATTGTCCATACAAAGTGATGTTGCTGTAGAATCCATGACTTGAAGTCCATCTTTTAAGACATCCAAGTAAGAGAGCGTTTCGAATTTCTTCGCTTCTGGATCAACGTTCGGGTCAGCTGAGTACACACCATCGACGTTGTTCTTCGCCATCAAGATGACCTCTGCTTCGATTTCTGCTGCACGAAGGGCAGCCGTCGTATCAGTCGAGAAGTATGGGTTCCCTGTTCCTGCTGCAAAGATGACAACGCGTCCCTTTTCAAGATGACGCATCGCACGGCGGCGGATATAAGGTTCTGCTACTTGGCGCATTTCGATCGATGTTTGAACGCGTGTCTCGACACCTACGTCTTCTAAACTGTCTTGAAGCGCAAGCGAGTTCATGACTGTCGCTAGCATCCCCATATAATCGGCGTTGGCCCGGTCCATCCCAAGTTCTGCACCTGTTTTGCCACGCCAAATGTTTCCAGCTCCGACGACGACCGCTACTTCAACGTTCAGTTCAACTAATTCGCGAATCTGTTCCGAGATAGATTTGACGATGACAGGATTGATCCCAAACCCTTGATCTCCTGCGAGCGCTTCTCCGCTCAATTTTAACACAATCCGGTTATATTTCGGTTGCATGACTATGTCCCCCTTGCTAAATTCCGTAAAAAAGGAACACGAACCACTTCCACACGAAAGTGGATTGAAGCATACGTGTTCCTTCTCTTGTCATCAGGATGATCCCGATTCTTATTTTTTAAGTTGGTTCATAACTTCTTCAGCGAAGTTCTCTTCGCGTTTTTCCATACCTTCTCCAACTTCGAAGCGTACGAATGACACGACTTTACCGCCTTTAGATTCTACGTATTTACCAACTTTGAAGTCTGGATCCTTAACGAACGTTTGATCGACGAGGCAGATTTCCTCGAAGAACTTGTTCATACGACCAACGATCATTTTTTCAACGATGTTAGCTGGTTTTCCTTCGTTCAATGCTTGCTCAGTAAGGACTTTTTCTTCACGTGCTTTTTCTTCTTCTGTGACAGAAGTGCGGTCAACGTAAAGTGGACGAGCTGCTGCGATGTGCATTGCAACGTCTTTTGCAACTGTTTCGTCTGTCGTACCTTCGATAACGACGACTGAACCGATGCGTCCACCCATGTGGAGGTAAGAACCGAATGCTGCGTCATCTGCTTTTGTGAAGAGCGCTACGCGACGGAGTGAGATTTTCTCTCCGATTGTAGAAGCTTCTTCTGAAATGTACGTATCGATTGTTTTACCTGCTTCGTATTCAGAAGCGAGAGCTGCTTCAGCAGTCTCAGAACCGTTACGAAGAACCGCATCCGCGATGTTTTGAACGAGTGTTTGGAAACGTTCGTTTTTCGCGACGAAGTCTGTTTCTGAGTTGATTTCGACGAGTGCTGCTTTGTTTCCGTCAACTGCAACTGCAGTCAATCCTTCAGCTGCGATACGATCGCCTTTTGCCGCTGCTTTAGCGATCCCTTTTTCACGCAAGAAATCTACTGCTGCGTTCATGTCACCGTCAGTTTCAACGAGTGCTTTTTTGCAGTCGAGCATTCCTGCACCTGTTTTTTCACGAAGTTCTTTAACCATTGCTGCTGTAATAGCCATTCGATATTCCTCCTTATAACGTCCTTAGTTTCAAAAAAAAGGTGATAAAAGGTCGATTCCCTTTATCACCTGGCATCACGAATTACTCAGCGTCTGCTACTACTTCTTCAGTAGTTTCAGGTGCTACGTTATCTTCGCCTTGTTTAACTTCGAGGATTGCGTCAGCCATTTTACCAGTGAGCAATTTGACTGCACGGATCGCATCGTCGTTCGCTGGGATGACGTAGTCGATTTCGTCTGGATCACAGTTAGTATCAACAATCGCAACGATTGGGATGTTGAGTTTATGTGCTTCTGCAATCGCGATACGCTCTTTGCGTGGGTCAACGATGAAGAGTGCATCCGGAACGCCTGGCATATCTTTGATACCGCCGAGGAATTTCTCAAGACGAGTCATTTCTTTTTTAAGAATGATGACTTCTTTTTTAGGAAGAACTTCGAATGTACCGTTCTCTTCCATTTTTTCGAGTTGTTTCAAACGGTTGATACGTTTTTTGATTGTAGAGAAGTTCGTGAGAGTTCCACCCAACCAACGTTCGTTGATGAAGTATTGACCTGCACGGATCGCTTCTTCTTTCACAGTGTCTTGAGCTTGTTTTTTCGTACCAACGAAAAGAACGTTTCCGCCTTCAGACGCTACTTCACGGATGAAGTTATATGCTTCGTCTACTTTTTTGACCGTTTTTTGAAGGTCGATGATGTAGATTCCGTTCCGTTCTGTGAAGATGTATTTTGCCATTTTTGGGTTCCAACGGCGTGTTTGGTGACCGAAGTGTACACCAGCTTCTAACAATTGTTTCATCGAGATTACTGCCATGATGAATTCCTCCTTTTGGGTTTTGGATGTCCTCCGCGATGATCGTCTGTCCAGCTAACCTATTAAAGGCACCGCAGCTGGCGATACATGCGTGCGTAATTAACACCGTAGACTAATATAGCATAAAGATTAACGAGGAGCAACCTTCGTTTGATGAGAAAGTTTGGCAATCAAAGCGACCTCACCCGTCCCTCGATTCAACGACCGCGCAAGTGTCTCAAGATCCGCTCCATCTCGTAAAGCCTGTTTGACATCTGTCAATGGAGGTTCCTTTGAAATCGACTGCTCCATTTCACGGATTTCCGTCTTTTCATACGTAGCCGCCTGCACCATTTGTGGAGATACATCAGTCACTTGATCGCTTTGTTCATTCGATTCCTTCATCGATGTCTCCGTCATGGCGTTGACATGTTCCATGAAATGCAACAGGATTTGCTCCGTCTCATTTTTTTCACGTTCTAAGCGCGTGATCCGGTCTTTGAGCGCTGCCTGCTGGCGAAACAACACCAGCAGCGCATAACAGACAAGAGCAGCTAATAAGATATAAACGACAGTCATAATTCTTCCTTTCACATGGCGACACGATCTGCTAAGTAGGCACTTCCGAGCGCGTTTTTCAACTTACGAAGTGCTTTTGAATGGATTTGTGAAATACGAGACGTGGATAGTCCAAGGACTTCACCAATTTCAGTCAATGTCAATTCCTCATAATAAAATAACGAAACGACGAGTTGTTCCTTTTCCGACAGTCCTTCTACTTCCTCCGCCAGTTTAGCAATTAATTCACGCATCAACAACATATCTTCCGGAGTAGCAGTATCTGGATCAAGATAGGAGACGGTCATCGCTTTCCCCTCATCCTGTAACGTGACTGCTTCATCAATCGATAATACATTCGCAAAATAACTTTCTGCTAGTGCACCCTTGACCTCGTCTGGCGTCATATCGACGATGGAAGAAACTTCGTCTAACGTCGGTGTCCGTTGCAAGGATTGTTCTAGGATCTCGACTGCTGCCTCGACCCGTTTTGCTTTTTCCCGTAACGAACGTGGTAACCAATCGATTTTACGAAGTCCATCCAAAATGGCTCCTCGAATCCGAAAGGCGGCATACGTGTCGAATTTATTATTATGATTTTGATCGAATTTTTGAAGCGCATCGTACAATCCCATCATCCCTAAACTTTTTAACTCGTCTCGGTCGACACTTTTAGGTAATGTCGCACTTAAGCGCTGAACATGGTATTGAACAAGTGGTTCATAATTGTGAAGTAACAGGTCAGCCACCGCAATATCGCGAGTGGTCAGCCATCGATCCCAAAGTTGTTGTAATTCCTCACGCATGACCATTCCTCCTCTAGATTTCCAGCGTCCCGACATTCACCGTCCGGATGACGAGACGCCCTGATTGTGAGTGGAACTCGATCGTTCGTCCATTCGTGCCGCCAACATCTTCAGCAACGAGTGGAATTTTGACTTGTTGTAGCATGGTTTTGACGGCAGCGATGTTACGTTCGCCAATCCGCATCGATTCATGCTCATACTTAAATTGAAACATTTGAGCACCGCCAGCAATCTTCGCACGTAAGCGAATTGCTCCGCTTGCTCGTAGTTGACGGGCTACTTCTAAAATTGCTGTATCGGCAAACTTCCCGACTTCAAGCGCCTGATTTCGACTAATCGCTGAATCGGGCAACATGACGTGCGCCATGCTCGATAACCCTCGTTCTTGATCGTAAATGACGACGCCTACACACGATCCGAGTCCTGCTGTCCGTAAAATGACGGGGTGTTTACTGATGGCATATTCCGCAATGCCAATCCGTACGATTTCATCCATTCATGTCCACACCCAATCGTTCGAAGACGGTCTGAAAAGCATTAGCTTCAGGCAACAGGAGTAAGTATCCGGTCAAATCGTTTCCCGCACTAGACAGATGCGTATCGATATAGACAGCCATATTTCCTGGTGTCGTCGATTCTAGCAAGGCTACTTCAAGTAATGCACCGACCATGTCAAATGCCGAAGCAGGTACACTGACGTGAAGGGATAAATCGAGCCAATCCGATATGGAGCGCGCGTACGCCCCTATCAAAATATTCCCAATTTCTTCCCAAGCGGAAACCCCCATTTCGTGGGAATCGGAAAAAAAGTGGAATTCCGTCTGCATCAACTGGCTAACCAGCTTCTCTGCATCACGAAGTGGCATTAAAAAAAGTAACGTCGCTTGAATATCTCCAGAAAAACGCAATAGCGCACCTGCTGTATACGTCTCCGCTCCTCCACTTCGCTCGATGATCGTAGAAAAATCCTCAAGCTCAGCGGAAGGTACTTCGATCTCGATCGGTTGTCCGAGTAAGGTGGAGAGTGCTGTCGCAGCGTGACCGGCTCCAATGTTTCCGACTTCCCGTAAAATATCCCGTTCATTTGGATTAAGCATGTACGATGTCCTCAAATAGACGATTCGGTTCAATCAGCGAAAACAATTGCTGATCGCCTTTTGCGACCGCAGTCAAATATGAGGCATCCTCCTGCTTTTGCTCACTGAGCGGCTCGATGCGAACATCAGTTGATTCGACGACTTCATTTGCACGGTCGACGATGAACCCCGCATCTCCGTGCTCCAAAGTGGCAATGATGATGCGTGTCTCTTCCGTCTCCTCCATCGTCTCGAATCCAAGACGAGCACGTAGATCAATTACGGGAGTGACGACACCACGCAAATTAATGACCCCTTTGACATAAGAGGCAGCGTTCGGAATCCGTGTGATCGGGATGAGTCGTTCGATTGAACGAACAGACTGTACATCGATACCATATGCATTATCTTCTAATTGAAAAACAACCCATTTTTGTTCCATCTTCGTTCCCCTCACTTCCGTAATAGTGCATTGCTGTCAATGATCAACGCGACTTGTCCATCTCCAAGAATCGTCGCACCAGAAATAGCACGAATACCTTCTAGATAACTGCCGAGTGGTTTCATGACGATTTCCTGTTGACCAATCAATTCGGATACGATCAATCCTGCTAATTTTTCACCACTTCGGACGACGACGACCGAATAGGCTTCTGCTTCATGTTGCGGCAATCCGTAAACTTCGTTTAACGAAATGAGTGGAACTAATTGTCCGCGGAAATCGAACACTTTTTCCCGGTGCGCTTGTAAAATAGCTGATTTCTTTAAAGATGTCGTCTCGATGATAGCAGTCAGTGGAATCGCATACGTTTCTTGTCCGAGCTCAACGAGCATGGCTGAGATAATGGATAGTGTTAACGGTAAACTGATGCGGAAAATCGTTCCTTCTCCGCGCCGCGTCTCAACGAATACTTCTCCGCCAAGTGATTCAATCTTCGATTTGACGACGTCTAGACCAACACCACGACCAGACAGGTCAGTGACTTCTTCTGCCGTTGAGAAACCAGGGGCGAACAAGAGCATCGAAGCTTCTTCAATCGTTAATTGCATTGCTTCTTCTTCCGTGATCAATCCTTTTTCAATGGCAATTCGTGTAACGCGCTCATGATTGATACCTGCTCCGTCATCTTCAATCTCGATGAAGACTCGGTTTCCGGAATGATAAGCACGCAACGACAGATTTCCTTCGACCGGTTTATTCGCTAAAATTCGTTCTGCTTTGTTTTCGATTCCATGGTCAATCGCGTTACGAATTAAATGAACGAGTGGATCACCAATCTCATCGATGACCGTACGATCAAGTTCCGTCTCTGCACCTGTAATGTGTAATTTAATATGTTTTCCAACATCCTTCGATACGGATCGCACCATTCGTGGGAAACGATTGAATACTTGTTCGATCGGCATCATCCGTAACGTTAAAACGAGTGATTGTAATTCGTTCGTGCCACGTTTGATGCGTTCGACCGTATCTGTTAATTCAGGAGAACTGACTTCTGCTGCAATGCGTTCCAAACGTCCGCGGTCGATGATGAACTCTTCGAACAGATTCATCAAACGATCGATTCGCTCCAGATTGACACGAATCGTTTTCGAAGCAACCGGTGCAGATAAGTCTGTTTGTTCTGATGACTCTGATTTAGGTGTCGTTGCAGCAATCGGTGTCGCTACAGGAACTTCCTGTGGAAGCGTTGACGTTGCGACTTCCGCCTCCGGTGCTGCTTCAAACGTCTCAATCGTCACCAAAGCAACTTCCGATACAGAAGCGACAGCTTCTTGAATGACTGCTTGTTCTTGTTGCGTCACGAATAAAACAGAGAATGACGTCTCAAAATGTTCTTGCTCCAGTTCATCAGATGTCGGATTCGACAAAATGACATCTCCTAGCTGTTGTAAACGATCAAAGACCATGTAGACACGTGCCGCTTTTAAGATGACGTCTGCTGAAAGTTCGACTTGGACGATATAGGCTTGATAACCTGACGCAATCGATTGTTTGACGACTGCTTCCGAATAGACATCGCATTCGAACGTTTGCGATGCTGTCGATTGCGTAACCGGAATGACTTCTTCTTGATTGGGACGAATGAACTGTTGTAACCGTTTTACGGTTTCCGTAACATCGAGTTTTCCTTTTCCACCGCGGCTGATGTCTTCTACCATCGTCTCAAGTTGCTCAGCAGCTACGAATAAAACATCAATCAACTCAGCTGTAGCAGGTTGTTTCTTCGATCTGACTAAATCAAGGGCGCTCTCCATCTCATGCGTCAAATCAGCGATCGCATCATATCCCATCGTTCCTGCCATCCCTTTTAGCGTATGGGCAGAACGGAAAATTTGATCGATGACCGCTTCATCGTCTAATCGTTCTTCAAAAACCAATAAGCTTGTGTTAATAGCTTGTAAATGCTCCATCGACTCATCGAGGAACAACCCCACATATTCATTTAAGTCCATGACTGATACCCTCCTTTAATCTTAACGGACATGATCTTTTCGTTTTTTCAGACGATGTAACAATCGATCTAAAAACTTCCGTTCTTTGACTTGTACACCTGTTAGAGACGTCGTGATATGATCGAGTCGCCAACTGACGTCACTCGTTCGATCCATCAAGTAAAATGGCATCTGTGCCTTGACTGCTTTGACGACTGTCGGATCTTCCGGCAAAAAACCGGTAAAGCGCAGTGGCTTTTGTAAAAATTGTTGGCTGACGAGCGCTAGTCGATCAAACGTTTCAAGTGCTTCTCCACCATTCGTCGCCCGATTGACGACTACGGAAATCGGAAGATCCGTCGCATGATGGTGTGCCAGTTTGACGAACGCATAACCGTCCATGATTGAAGTCGGCTCTGGCGTGACGATCAACCAGGCTTCGTCTGCACTACTGATAAAATCGAACGTCTGATGATTGGCGCCGGCTCCTAAATCGAGCAACACAAAATCATACTCATAGAAAAATTGGAATTCCCGCAGTAGGAACACGACATCCTCCTTCGTCAGATTCGTCAGTTCCGCAAATCCACTCCCGCCATGAATGAAATGAAGGGATGGCGACTGTTCAACGATTGCGTGCTGGAGTGATTCTCGTCGTTTGACGCATTCCATCAAGGATGACTTCGATGATTTACCGAATAGAATACCAATGTTCGCCATCCCGATATCAAGATCAATCAAGAGTACTCGTTTTTCTTGTAACGATAATGCCACGCCAAGATTTACCGCCACATTCGTTTTTCCGACGCCACCTTTTCCACTCACAATCGCAATCGTCTTTGTTTCCTTGACCGTCACTTTTGAGCGTAGGACACGTGCTTGATCTTCTCGCATCATCTCATCCCTCTCTCGACGATCATTCGGGATAACTCATCCGCAGTAGCGAACGTGATGTCTTCTGGCACTTCTTGCCCCGTCGTCACACAATAGATGGGTAACTCCGTCTCTGTCATGAGTCCGAACATCGACCAGAGTTCACTCGTTTCGTCCGCTTTCGAAAATACGATCCCTGATAAGGGAATATTACTGAAACGATCGTGGATCTGTAATAAATCTCGATATTTAGCTGTCAAACTAAGGACTAAGAAGACGTCCGTATCCTCAAAGTCATGACGACTTCGTAATTGCTCTACGTACGCTTCATCAAGAAAATTCCGTCCCGCTGTATCAACAAGTACGATATCGCAGGTCGCGAGCGCCTGCTTCGCTCGTTCGAAATCTTCCAAGTCGTACGCAACATGAATCGGAATGCCCAATATATCTGCGTATGTCTTCAATTGTTCGATTGCTGAGATCCGGTACGTATCTGTCGTGATGAGACCGACTCGTTGATTTTTAATGAGCGTATGATGGGCAGCGAGTTTAGCGATAGTTGTCGTCTTTCCGACACCAGTCGGTCCTGTCAGCATGATGTATCGTGCAGTAGACGTTGTTATACGTAGTGCCGACTTAACTTCCTCCGTCAAAAGATCCGTTAATTCTGTTTGTTGCGTCTGATAATACGAAGTCAGTAATCGCTCATGTAGTTGTTCCGACACCTGCTGTAATGCTGGTTCTGCCAATAAAGGTGCATAATGTCGTAATTCTTTCGGTAACGGTCGTTCACCGACCGTAACGATTGTCGGACGCATTGGGATCGGTTGGATTGTTTCCACAATGTCCTTTCGACTCGTTGTTTGCTTCGAGACAATCGGTTCGTTCGAGACGTGTTCATCAACTGACGCGACAAGCTCTACTTTTTTCTTCGCAAATAAACCAAAAATCCCACCCACTTTAATGTGGCGCGTATTTAATATGATGGCATCGTTACCGAGTTCGCGTTTGATGCGTTCCATGGCTTCGCTAACGGAATTCGCCGTGACTTTTTTGACTATCATCGCTTAAATCACCCCAATACTCTTGACTTCAATTGTCGGCATCAACTCGTTATATGACAAAATTGGAACATCCGGGAAATAGCGCTCTGTCAATTGGCGAACGAACATCCGGATACTTGGAGAAGCCAGGATGATTGGATGTGCCCCGTAACGTTCGAATTCGATTGCTCGCTCTTGCAACGTCTCAATGAATCGTGTCGCTTTTTCGGGATCAAGCGCTAAATAATTACCGAATTCCGTCTTTTGAATAGCCGATTGAATGTCGAGTTCCATCTCACTTGAGACCGTCACAACATGTAATACCTCTCCTTGCATGACCTGTTCTGTAATTTGACGCGACAAGGACTGACGGACATACTCAGCAAGCAGTTCACTATCTTTTGTCACCGTTGCATAGTCCGCGAGTGTTTCGAAAATCAACGGTAGATTTCGAATCGAGACTTTCTCTTTTAATAATTGCACGAATACTTTTTGAAGTTCCCCGATGGATAACAGTTGTGGTGTGACTTCCTCGACTAGAATCGGATGTGATTCCTTCAAATGATCAACCAACTGTTTCGTCTCTTCTCGACCGAGTAACTCAGCTGCATGTTTCTTCAAGAGCTCCGTTAAATGTGTCGCAACGACAGATGGTGGATCAACAACCGTATAGCCTGACATTTCTGCTCGGCTCCGTGTCTGTTCATCAATCCAGAGCGCCGGCATACCGAATGCCGGTTCGACCGTATCGATGCCGCGGATTTCTGGATCATCGACACCTGGGCTCATCGCCAAGTAATGATCCAGTAATAGCTCTCCACTCGCCATCTCACTTCCACGAATCTTGATTCGATACTGGTTCGGGGATAACTGAAGATGATCGCGAATCCGAACGGTCGGTAGAACGAATCCAAGTTCAAGTGCCAGTTGTCTTCGAATCATGACGACACGATCAAGTAAGTCTCCCCCTTGTGCTTCATCAGCGAGTGGAATCAAACCGTAACCGAATTCGAATTCAATCGTATCGACATTCAGTAAGGAAATGACTGATTCGCTTGAACGTAAGTTTTCGCTTGGTGCTTCTTCGACAGCTACTTCTTCTTGCATCGTCTTCGTCGTCTGCTTCATCCGCCAAGCAAAGAATCCGAACAACGCTGCAATCGGCATCGTGACGTAATCTGGAATCGCCGTGAACAATCCGAGTAAGAAAATCGCTCCTGCTGCAATTCCAACGAGGAGTGGTGTCCGTGTCAATTGACCGATGACATCTTCACCGAGATTTCCGTCAGATGTCGAACGGGTGACGATGATACCGGTCGCAACTGAAATCAATAGCGCAGGAATCTGACTGACGAGACCATCACCAACTGTTAGCAATGTATACAGTTCGACTGAATCCGTCAGCGGTAATCCTTGCTGGACGACACCGATGATCATTCCGAAAATCAAGTTGATGATGACGATGATGATTCCGGCAATCGCATCTCCTTTAACGAACTTCGATGCCCCGTCCATCGCACCATAAAAGTCTGCTTCAGACTGAATCTTTTGACGACGAGTCCGTGCTTGGAGTTCGTCGATCATACCGGAATTTAAATCGGCATCGATTGCCATCTGTTTACCGGGCATCGCATCAAGCGTAAAACGTGCCGACACTTCTGAGACTCGTTCCGATCCCTTTGTGATGACGAGAAACTGAATCAAAACGAGAATCAAGAAGACAACGAAGCCGACGAGAGCATTACCGCCGACGACGAAGTCACCGAATGCTTCAATGACTTCGCCACCGTTTCCGTTTGACAGAATCGCCCGTGTTGTCGAGACGTTAAGTGCCAGACGAAACAGTGTAACGATCAGTAATAGTGTCGGAAAGACAGAAAACTCTAGTGCCTCTTTAGCGTTCATCGCAACGAGTAATACCATCAAAGCAATTAAGATATTGATGATGATTAAAAAATCGAGCATGATAGCAGGCAGTGGAATGACGAGCATGAAGACGATCATGATGACGCCTAGCAGAACGGTTAAATCTCGTGTTGATATACTCATGATGCTTCATCCTTTCATTTTGCTTGTTTCAGTTGATAGACAAAGGCGAGTGTTTCAGCGAGCGCCTGATAGAACGTTTCATCCACTGCCATACCAATTTCTGATTGTGCGAACAACGCCCGCGCAAGCGGACGGTTTTCAACAATCGGGACATCAGCTGCTGTCGCCTTCTCCCGAATCCGGAACGCGACAGCATCTACGCCTTTTGCAACGACGATCGGTGCCATATGTTTTCCATCGTCGTACTGGATCGCTACCGCATAATGCGTCGGGTTCGTGATGACGACATCGGCATTTGGTATTTCTTGCATCATCCGCCGCATCGCCATCTCCCGTTGTTGTTGTTTGATTTTTCCTTTGATTTGAGGATCACCCTCCGTATTCTTATGCTCATCCTTTAAATCCTGTTTACTCATTCGGATCGACTTCTCGAAATCAAATTTTTGATAAGCAAAGTCAAGAATAGCTAACGCGATCAAGGCAATACTGACCGACAAACCAAGTAAGAATGTTAAATGACCAAT